>CAZXYF010000029.1:0-23721 GCA_964644705.1 uncultured candidatus Brocadiaceae bacterium
CGCCCTCCAGGCTGTTGCCGATGATAAGAGTGCCCGGCTCAACGCCATAGCTCACCCCCATCGGGGTGAGAAATGAAGCCTGTTTCTCGTGATTGATGGAGAGTTCGGCCCGGTAAGGGGTCTCCACCTGGCTGACGGGGATATTGTTGTACATCCGCATCCTGACCCACTCGCCGGTGGGGATGGGATCTTTGGAGACGATATCCTCCGGCGGTGTGTTAAGCCATGCCTTCATACCCTCCTTCCCCCCCATCATGGATTGCCAGCGGGGATGGCCATGACGGTGACGGAGGAGAAGTTCCACTTTTCCGTCCGGATGTAAGAGCAGCTTCGCGCCCCGGGTTCGCTCGCCCATCTCTTTCAAATTATTTGTTCCTATCGAATGCAGGATACATTGGGTTTCCTCCGGATACTCGTCGATCTTGACCCAGACGGACACGCCGGCGTGCATGCCTTTAGTCTTGTATTTCCAGGGATAATCCTCGGGCGGCAGGAACCGCAGGTCCGTACAGACCATCCGTCCTTCGCCGTTGCATTTCAGTCCCGTGCCGAATTTGCCATCCTCAGTAATTGACAGACCTTTGCCAAGCTCAAACACCTTGCGATGCCAGCTGAAATCCTTAATCTCGCGGGGGCCAAGTTCGGAGAGATTGAGGGGGTCCGGCGCCCAGTTTCTCTTCTCCCGGTTGGGATCCGCCATTTTGGCCAGTTCCGCATCCTCCCCCACCTCTATGTTATCGACGTTTGTGATAAGTCTCTCGACCTTCCGACCGCTGTCCACGCGCTTTTTGGCCGCTTCCCAGTTTTTGATTCTATTTTTTACCCGGTCGCTGAGCTCCCGTTTTGTTTCACCGAAATGCAGCAAAAGATATACCTTTTCGGACGCTAGCCCCTCCTCATACCATGACTGCCGGTAGTCGTAGGAACCTTTTTTCGGCCCCGCTTCAGACAATCCAGGGAACATCAGGAAGGTGAGCACCACAACGGACAGGCATTTAAAGATTCTTTTCCGGGTCATATCAGCGGTCCTGTAAAAAAGTGATTGGATCCGCGGCGCCATGACGGCGGACGCCGTGCACAGGCCGATAAATCAGCGTGCTGTTCCCCCCGAACAACACGTCGGCATACAATTACCTGAGTTGGTTGCTTCCGACCTCTAATATGTACTATATAGAGGCAATATACGGAATGCAAATTTTGCGCGCACGAGCGGGCGCGACATTTGAGGCATCGAATGTCTAACACTGTCGCGCACGCATGCCTGGCCGTTCGTCCGGCCCGCCGCAGGGTCTCATAGGGGTCGGACCACAACATATCGTTGCTGACACTCATTACACAACTTTTAACCCAACCATTTCACGAGTCGTCAGTTGCGCGCACAACTGACGGCTCGGTCGGAGACCAAACCGGTCGCCCTAATCTGCCGTCTTCCTTTTCTGCCCCCCCGCCTGATCCAGACAAACAGCTTTTACATACAGTTTGCGGATCACGGACCGTTTTTTCAATAAAATCTCCGGCGCACTGCCCGTGCGGTCTCGAGCCAGCTGTCCACGGCCGCCAGTTCCCTCTCCACGTGATCCAGGTTATGGATACCATCCGCCCGCAAAGTGAACGCCCGTCCCTGACACGTTTCACAAATGCCGCTGAGTTGTTCTTCAATGTGTTCCTCACTGGCCCGCTGAATATCCTCCAGGGGATCAAAACAGATCTGCAGGACTTTATCATCCATCACCTCAACGGCTCGTTCCAGTTCGGTCCAGGGACTAACGTGAAACATCCGAAGCCCGGGTATCTGACGAATATATTCCGCGAAATCCGTCACGTTACCGCAGGAATGCCAGTACCAAATCCCCTGAAACTCCCCCAGTTCCACCTCGCCGGGTAGGATACACTGTTGATACAGTTCGGGCCGAAACATATTGCCGTTAACCTCGTCATTCAGAAGCACACCGGGCTGCACATCCGTCCCGAGATAATCGGCACGCTGCCTGACCCAACTCTTCCGGCACTCCGTCACAAAATCCACCATTTCCCGTAAGAAATCCGGGTTTTGAATGAGATCCATCATGATGTTTTCCGTGCCCCGCAGATAGTTACACACGCCAAACGGACTTCGTTCCCATCGCGGAAAACTGACGGAAAAATCCTCCGGCAGAAGTTCCCGAATCCCCTCATACATCGATATCACAGTGGACATGATACCATCGGACTCGAAATCGGGCTCCGTAAGATTTTTGAGATCCGCCGGATCTCCAATGACCGGTTCTTCGGATATCCAGGGACATTCCTTCTCGCGATAGACGGTTTTCATGCCGAAAAGTGACGGTTCCAGCGAAACCCCCATCCACAGATCAATGCGCCGATCCACAACCGTATTCTCGTCCCATCGATCGAACTTGTACAGCATTATCTGCAATGCTCGCCGAAGGTACACCTCCGGCGTGGTGTAGAAGTCCGCCAGGCTGAAATCGAAAACGTCCGTCCACAGAGGGGCCTCCGGCTCCACCGTGATTGGTGGCACATCGCCGGCGCCGGGAAGATCAGTCTCGTCCGTCCCTCCATCCCATATTTCACGGTTCCGGGCATTTTTATCACTTACCTCTGCCGCCCGAACACGATCCAGCAATTCCGGAATTTCCATAGTTGCGATCATCACATTTCTCCCAAGCGGTAATCTACGCGACGGACGCAAGTCGAGTCTATTCGGTCATCACCTGAGTGTACATAGTAGGTGACAGGTGCACGGTGCGCAATATCTCCTCGGGAGCGGTCATGGGGGGCACGATGATGGAGGTGAAGATTCAGTGAACCACGTGCGTTTTGTGATGCCCTGGATAACTGAAACACTCTGGTTAATACCCGCCTTAAAATAGCTGCGGCTGCTGATCGAGCGCCTTCGTCTGATCGCACATCGGGTCCCGAACGACTCCTGGGATGGCCGCGTTTGCATGTGCATTCCGCACACAGGACCTGTAATATGGATATTGGGTTGTCGGCGAACATAAGCGGGGATTGTGCACATGTGATCTCAATTGATCGGATTAGACTTTCGTCTGTCCCCACCGCCGTTCGTCCGCGCTTCGCATACGCGTGCGATCAGGCAGCGCCAATCCTTGCTGGATACCCGCAGCGGTCATCGCACCACGATCACGACATTGGCGGTTTATATTTTTGCTATTGAAGGGGCGAAACAAATGGCAATAATGCGCAGAAGAAAATGGATTCTTACACTGATCTACTGTTTGGTGCTGGCAGGATGCGCCCACACTCCCGCCCAATCGGGTCCCGACGCACATACCCGCATTTTCAAGGCGGTTGCCCGAACCGGAGGCCGGGCAACTGTTGGAATTTATTACTCGCACAACGAATACATCAGCTATTACGGCACGGGCGTGGTGATTTCCCCCGACGGCTATATCCTCACCTCTACCACTGTTATACCGCCGGACTCGGAAGGGGACATAGAGATCCACTTTGGCGACCACACGGAGAAAATCGCCAAACTCGTGGAGTCAAACAAAAAAGTGGAGGCTTCTCTGTTAAAAGTGGACGCAACGGGTCTGACCCACCTGCCCGTCGCCTCTCGCCTCCCTTCGCTGGGGGAACGAGCTTACAGTTTCGGCAACGCACGTCATATCATGCGAGTCAGCAGTCAGGCGTCCTTCAGCGCGGGGCGCATATCCGGGATTTACACCGTCTCGGGTAACACCGGACTCAGTTCGTATGAAGGCCTGGCCATCGAAACCGACGCCGCAGTGAATCCCGGGCAGGACGG
This sequence comes from uncultured candidatus Brocadiaceae bacterium, assembly GCA_964644705.1. GTDB lineage: Bacteria > Planctomycetota > Brocadiia > SM23-32 > SM23-32 > CAZXYF01. The sequence continues at coordinate 3,776 of CAZXYF010000029.1, forward strand.
GGGGCCGCTGCTGAACTCAAAAGGCCAGCTGGCCGGTATCATCTCTCTCAGCTTCTCCGATGCCAGATGGTTGGGGGTGGCGGTGCCCATTACGCGGATTTGCAAATCACTGGACACCATCAAGAGTGGCCGAGTAAACCTGTCGTCCTACCCCCTGGTTGACCCACCTCCGTCAGACGTTAGGACGGGGAAGACGCTGGCAGAAGAAGCGGACGAGATGTCTTCTGCCCTCGTCCGACTCCATGTCAGTCGTAAGTATGGACCGGAGACCATGCCCCGGTATTTCTGGCCGCGTTACCTCAAAAAGCACAAAGACAAATGGGATAAAGCGGACAAAAAAAAGCGTCGATCCCTTCTGGATTCCTTCACAACGGCGGAAAAAATCCTCAAAGCCAATCAACAGGTCCGTCGTCCCAATGACACCACCACGGGCGTGCTCATTTCTCCGGAGGGTTACATACTCACGAGTTCCTTCAACGTGGCAACCGACGTTCGACTGGTCCCAAAGGATGAGAAGGACAAAAAATACGGAAAAATTAGTTTTGACTGGGACCTGGGCAATCTGATTGATAATTCGAAAAAGTTTAAACCCGTAAAAAACCCCGTCCAAAATATGGTGGCCATCCTCAACGACGGGCGATCCTATGATGCGGAGATCATTGCTCACCACAAACCGCTGAACGTTACTCTCCTTAAGGTGGACGCCTCCCAATTGCCGCATGTGGACATTCCAGAGAGAGAGATCGAGCCCCAAACGGGCCAATCCATTGCTTTACTCGGCACGAAAGGAACGAAACATCCGTGCACCATCAATACCGGCATCATCAGCGCGCCGGCGAGACATCGCGGACAATATTTCCAGTGCAGCGCTATGCTCAATTACGCCAATAGCGGTGGCCCTGTGATCGGTAGAGAGGGGCGATTGCTGGGTATTGCCACGGCTCCTTTGCGCCCCGGCCCAATTACCGGAGCAGTGCTTCCACTCGCGCAAATAGTCCAACGGTGGAAATTTGCCCCCAACAGTGGGATCGGCATGGTGGCCCGAATTGATCACTTGGCGGACGATCTGCAAAAGCTTAAATCAGGCAAGACAATCGGACACCTCCAAGGAGCATTTTTGGGCGTCGCGATGGATCGGAAAAAAATATTCCAGGAAGGAGCGTACGTCGGGCAGGTTCTCCCCGATACTCCCGCGGAAAAGGCTGGTATCGAAAACGGGGATCAAATTCTCGCCATTGACGGGATTACGCTGAACTCCTGGAAAGACCTGACCGAAGCGATTAGCAAGCACGCCCCCGGTGACAAAGTCGTCGTACGGATAAAACGCCGGGTCGAATCAGATGAACCGGAAGTTTCCCCTGAGGAATCGTCTAAAAAACAGAAAAAACTCGGCGAACTGACGGTATCGCCGAAAAAGAAGGAGAAACCTGCAGAATATAAAACCCTCGATCTCACTATCACTCTGGGAGAAAGAGAATGAAAAAGCATCGCTGCCAGATTGTATTCCTGCTTGTTTTCGGTATTCTGATTTCTTTCTGCCCTATCCGGACGAGTACGGGCACCCCGAGCCGCAGGAAACAAATTCAGGACGTCCTGCGTCGGGTCCGACCGGCCTTTGTTTTCATAGGGGGTGGCAGTGGAGCGGTCATCAGCCCCGACGGTTACCTGGTCACCAATGCTCACGTCGTGAAGGACAACAAACAATTCACTGTACGGCTGGGCAACGGAGAATCTCATGAGGCACATGTGGTCGGATTGAACAAACGGGGGGATCTGGCGCTTATGAAAATTGATGGTGGTGAAGGACTGCCCCATGTTGAGTTGGGGGACAGCACGCAGATGGCCGTGGGCGACTATTGCATGGCCATAGGGAATCCACTGGCGCTGGGCCTGATCGACCAGACCCCGACAGTCAGCATCGGCGTTCTGTCCACAAAACACCTTTTCCGGGGAACCTACAACGACGCGCTGGTGACGGATGCGCCGGTCAACCCCGGTAACAGCGGTGGACCGCTGCTCAACATGGACGGAAAGATCATAGGGATTATTGGCCAGATAGAAACTCGATGGGGTCTCCGTGCGAATACCGGCATCGGCCTGGCCATCAGTGCCGATCAGATCAAGCGATGGCTGCCGAAACTGCGGAAAGCAGAAGGGGAAAACGTCCCGCGGGGATACCTGCGTGGCATTCAGTGGAAGGCCAGACGCGCCAAAAAGCGGCCCGGCGCCCCCATAAAAGACGTTGCGAAGGGGAGCCCGGCCGCCGCGGAAGATCTGAAAGGCGGCGACATCGTCATCGGAGTAAACGGTCTGGACGTGTGGAACGTGGACCGATTCCGCGGTATCCTTGCGGGATATCCCACCGACACGAAAATCACCCTGCGCGTGCACCGGGAAGGTGAAACCAGGAAAATCGACGTCCGACTGCGCAAACCGGCCGAACCTGGGTTCAAATTAGAAATGGGGGAGGTTAATGACAAGAAGAAAGTACTCATCAAAAAAGTCATTAAAGGTTCAGCGGCCGCCCGTGCGGGACTCAAAGAAGGGGACATTCTCGTGGCGGTCGGGGCACGTGAACTAAGCGGTTCACCGGATCACCAGAAATACATGGCCATCATCGCCCTGCGTCGCATGTTCGCGCTGAATCGACAGATTGTGCTCACCATCAAACGTCAGAAGAACGAGAAAATGGTGAAAAAAACGATACGATTCTTCCCGGGTGGCGAGGAATAAACGTCGCCGGGCTGAGATGCCCCATCGCGGGCCCAAATCCTGATGCAGAGTTATCGGTGATGATCCATGAGCAGCCAACGCAATCAGAACAGCCCCGGCGTGTTTCGGGCGTGGCTGGAGGTGCTTCGTCTGCCGAATCTGCTCACGGTGCCGGGAGACGTCATCGCCGGATACGCACTGACGCAGATGGCCACCGCGAGCGCTTTTTTCCGTAGCGACCTCCTGTTCCTCATCGGTGCCTCCCTGAGTATATACGTGGCCGGCCTGCTGCTCAATGATTGGAAGGACCGGCATGAGGACGCGCGGAAGCGGCCGGAACGCCCTCTACCATCCGGCCGACTCTCACCGAACAGCGTGCTGGCCGTTTCCCTCCTCTTTCTCGCCACCGGCCTCACCCTGTCTGCCATGGCCGGTGGTATTCCCCTGCGGGTGGCCCTGCTTCTTGCGGGGTGCGTCATTTTTTACAACACTGGAGCCCGGCGGAACCCCTTTGTCGGTTTCATCACCATGGGAATCTGCCGCGGAGCCAATATGTTGTTGGGGGCATCCCTCACTACCAGCAGCATCGGCGACCCTGTTTTGCTGGCAGTTCTCATTTATACCGCCCACATCGCTTTGCTGACCTGGACGGCGGATGAAGAGACCCAGGTTGAACAGACGCAGCAACGATTTTCCGTGACACTCACCTTCCTCGGTGTTGCTCTCACCACCTTCCTGATCGTTGCCCATCCCGGCTCGCGCGCAGTCGGCGCGGCTCTGCTGGCCATAGCTTATCCGCTGATCTGCACATACCGACAGAATTATGGCCGATCGGGCGATGGTATCGGGTATGTCGGATGTCTGGTGCGGGGATTAATTCCCGTGCAGGCCACCTTCGCCCTGGCCAGTTCACGAATGGTGTCTCCTCTGGTCATGCTCTTTGCTGGCCTGCTGATCATTGCCCACCTTACGGGACGCACGTTTGCTGGAGGCTGATTATGGAGAAAACACTGCTTGTGCAAGTTGCGGCCCTCGGACACGACCTGACAGAGCGGATGACCTCGGACTGTTCCATAGCGGGGCTGGAATTTCATCCCATCGATAGCGTTTTCCCCGCTGTCACATGCACGGCTCAGGCCACCATGCGAACCGGCGTGTTACCCGGGGACCACGGTATGGTGGGCAACGGATTTTATTCCCGCGAGTTTGAACGTCCCTTTTTCTGGGAGCAATCATCCTCCCTGGTGCACGGCGACAGGATCTGGTGCGACTTCCGCGCGGAAGGGGGTTCTGTGGGACAGCTGTTCTGGCAGCAATCCCTCGGGCGCGACAGCGATGTAGTACTCTCCCCCGCTCCCATCCACAAACACCACGGGGGAATGATCCAGGACGTTTTCAGCCGGCCGAGGGGGCTTTATAAACGGATATGCGAGGCGGTGGGGCGCTCTTTCAATCTCGCCGACTACTGGGGCCCCCGCGCATCACGTAAAGCCAGCGACTGGATCACCGCCGCAACACGGGAGGTCATGCACGATCCCGCCCCGGACCTCCTTCTGACCTACCTGCCCCATCTGGATTATGATCTTCAACGATACGGCCCCCGGTCTTCCCGGGCCAACGACGCTTTTGACTTGACCTCGGGCTATCTCGAGCACCTGCTGGAGGCAGCCGAGCACTGTGGATATCAGGTGGTGGTCTTCGGGGACTACGCCATCACACCGGCTACGTTGCCCCTCCATCCAAACAGGATGCTGCGCAACGCAGGGCTGTTCATTCCCCGACGTGTCAACGATATGGTTTACGCCGACCTCCACAGCAGTCGTGCATTTGCCGTCGTCGATCACCAGATCTGCCATGTCATCACAGAGGACCGGGAGGCATACAAAAAGGCGCACGATTTGTTTGCATCGGCCGAGAATATCGAACTGGTTCTTGGCCCGGAAGGACAGAACACCCGCGGCATTCACCACAAGCGCAGTGGCGATCTGGTGCTCCAGGCCTCCCCCGAATGCTGGTTTGCCTACCCCTGGTGGTCAGAGGAGGAGAAATCACCGGATTATGCCTCACACGTTGACATCCATAACAAACCGGGATACGACCCCGCTGAACTTTTTTGGGGATTCTGGCCTTTTTCAACATCTCAGGATGCGACCCGCATTAAAGGCACGCATGGAGCGGTCAACTCCGAAACCCGGGCGAGCTGGGCAACCACCATGGAGTTCGCCGATGAACCTGAAAATATTCGGTTTATCAGTCACTGCCTGCAGAAGCGCCTGAATCGACCTGTATAAGCCTGCCGGGGTTTTCAGGTCGTGTCTTGCTGTATCGCATTGGACAGCTCCCCGCGCTCCGAAAGGGTCACCGGGGCTTGGTGCGCGGGTGATTCACAGCGTATTCTCAACAACTCAAACAACAACGGTTTGATCTCCGCCCGGGCTGACAGTCAGGCATCCGCACATTTGCGCGAGGAAAATGATTCAGCGATAATGGCAGATGGTACAGTAGCAGGGTTAGCGATAGGCCAAAACGGGACTTTATTCACTTTGACAGGCAACAACATCGGGTAGCCCATGAGACGGCTCATTTCAGTATTTTGTTTGTGCTGCAGCACACAAATTTTGGTGACTGCTCTGATTGGGATCTGCTCCGGGGAACACCTGGATGCAGCTCCGATTTCATCCCGGCCTGACCTCATCACTCCCAGAGCAGTCCAGGCCGTAAAAGGGGGGCTGAAATATCTGGACCGCACTCAGAACCGTAACGGAAGCTGGCATGCTCGGGGCGCCAGCGCATCACGGGGCTACACGATTGCGATGACATCGCTGGCGGGCACGGCCTTTTTATCTGCTGGCAATACTCCTCTGGAAGGGCCCTATGCCCAAAATCTCCGCAGAGCAATCGATTACATCCTCCGCCATGCGGGCAAATCCGGTCTGATTGCCGATCCCAACAACACGAACCGACCGATGCACGGACATGGTTTCGCCATGCTTTTTCTCGCCGAAACATACGGAATGGGCAGTGATCCCAACCTGCAAGAACGCATTCGACGCGTACTGCGGAAAGCCATAGATCTGACCGTGCGTTCGCAATCCGACGCCGGCGGCTGGTACTACACCCCAGACTCACGCAACGATGAGGGATCGGTCACCGTTACGCAGATTCAGGGACTTCGGGCATGCCGGAACGCGGGCATCAAAGTCCCGAAAAAGACCATCGATCGAGCCTGCGAATATATACGGAAATGCAGCAATGAGGAAGGAGGAATTGCCTACAGGCTGGGCATGACAAACACCCGCCCTGCTATCACGGCGGCCGCGGTCGCCACGATGTACAATGCCGGACGGTTCGAAAATCCTGTGGCTGAAGATGCACTCCGATACACCTTGAACCACATGCAGAACCACAAAAATAAGCCGTTCAGCGCCTACCGGGGTCACTCTTTTTACGGTATGCTCTACGCCAGCCAGGCAATCTGGTTCGCCGGCAAAAAAGAGTGGAAACAGCTCTTCCCCGCCATTCGCCGCAACACCCTCCAGCTCCAACAGGATGACGGAAGCTGGTCCGGTGATCACGTCGGTAGAGTATATGGAACAGCCATTGCTCTTATGATTCTAAATTTACCCAATCGATACCTGCCCATTTTACAGCGATAAACTGCGGGATGAACACAACCTTTTCGGGGAAACAAGATGGCTCAAGAGAACAACCAGAGTTCACAACAGACCGATCTGGGCAACGAAGACATAGAGAAGCTCGAACGACTCCACACCTCGTATCAACAAATCAAAAACGAAATCGCCAACGCGATTGTCGGCCAGGAAAAAGTGGTCGATGAGCTTCTGCTGGCAATCTTCAGTCGGGGCCACTGCATACTGGAGGGCGTGCCGGGACTGGGGAAAACCCTCCTGGTGAGCACGCTCAGCCAGGCACTGCACGTTTCATTCAGCCGGATCCAGTTTACCCCCGATCTGATGCCCTCCGATATCGTGGGCACCGACGTCCTCCACGAGGACGAAAAGACTGGAAACCGCGTCTTCAAGTTTTTACCCGGCCCGATTTTCGCCAACATCATACTGGCCGATGAAATCAACCGAACTCCCCCCAAAACGCAGGCCGCTCTGCTGGAATCGATGCAGGAGCACCAGGTTACCGTTGGGAATGAAAAGCATTCACTCCCCAATCCATTCTTTGTTTTAGCCACGCAGAACCCGATCGAACAGGAAGGGACCTACCCACTGCCGGAAGCCCAGCAGGACCGCTTCATGTTCAAAATCCTGGTGGATTACCCTGATTTTGACGAAGAATACACCATTGCCGAACTCACCACCGGCGCATTCGATCCCGAAATTGAACCGGTCATGACAGGCGATGACATCATCGAGTATCAGCAGCTTATTCGCCAGGTGCCCGCCGCTCCCCACGTCATACGGTATGCCCTCCGGCTGGTACGAGCCACCCGCGAAGAAGAGGAAAACGTGCCGGATTTCGTAAGGGAGTGGGTCGCCTGGGGAGCGGGCCCGCGGGCCGTACAGTATCTTCTGCTGGCGGGAAAAACTCGAGCGGCCTTCCAGGGACGAACGGCCGTCAACTGTGATGACATCCGAGCCGCCGCTCACCCCGTTTTGCGCCATCGCATCCTGATCAATTTCGCCGCTGAAAGCGAAGGAATAACTCCTGACACCATTGTTGATCGGTTGCTGGAAGATATTTCGGACAAAGACGATCCCGAGCTGAGTATTCCCGAAGATGCTGGGGCTACCCTCGCCGAAACCTGATACCCCCTCTGCCCAACATGATTTGGGATCTTCTGCGTCCCTCCAGCAAGTAAAACTTTACGCCTTTATTGACTGATTGTGGAAAGCCGGGATCACTCACATCCCTCCTATCATCTCGTAACAGAGCACTGTCTCATGACACCCGAGAACCAGCAAAAATATCTCGACCCGGAAATGTCGGCCGAGATTGATCGTCTGGACCTGCGAGCACGGCAGATCGTGGAGGGCTTTATCTCCGGACTGCATAAAAGTCCCTACCATGGTCAATCCGTCGAATTCGCTCAGCACCGCCAATATGTGCCCGGTGATGATGTCAATAATATCGACTGGAAGGTGTGGGCGCGAACAAGCCGGTTCTACGTCAAGCAGTATGAGGAAGAGACGAACCTGGAATGCACCATCATGCTCGATTGCAGCCGATCTATGGCCTACGGGGAGGAGAAAGAGGGCATGAGTAAATTCGAATACGGCGCCACCCTCGCCGCCTCTTTGGCCTACCTGCTCCAGAAGCAACAGGATGCCACTGGCCTGGTTCTTTTCGGACGCAAAATCGAATCGGAACTTCCAACCAGCAGCCATCCGCGTCACGTTCAGGCTATCTGTGATGAGCTGCAGCACGCGGAGCCGGATGATACGTCGGATGTCTCCGGTGTATTCCCCCGCGTCGCCGCTCGGTCGCGCCAAAAAGGGATGATAATCGTCATATCCGACCTGTTTTTTGATCCGGAAAACCTGAAAAAGGGTCTAACCCAGTTGCGGCACCGGGAACAGGAGGTGGTGGTTTTTCATGTCCTGCATGATGATGAGCTGAATTTCCCCTTTGGTGAGAACATACTCTTTGAAGGAATGGAAACCGACGAGGAATTGATGACCGAACCCGCCGCACTGCGTGATTCGTATCTGCAGGCCCTGGACAATTTCAAAAAGGAAGTGCGTCAGATTTGTTCTCAGGCGGCTATTGATTACGCGGAACTCAACACCACCCAGTATCTGCAGACCGCACTCAGCCGCTACCTGTCCAGCCGCCAGCAGGTCCAACACACTTACGGGAGAGCGTGAAATGGGCTTCCTGTCCGCGATAAATCCATTGTTGCTGTGGGGAAGCCTGGCGATTGCCTCGCCCATCATCATCCACCTCCTGAGCAAACGACGCTTCAAACAAGTCCGATGGGCCGCAATGGAATTTCTCCTGCAGGCCGATCAGCAGAACAGGCGTCGAATACGATTGGAGCACCTCCTGCTGCTTTTTCTGCGGTGCCTTCTCATCCTCCTTATTGCGGCTCTGCTCGCCCGCCCGATCATCGATTTTTCCAGCCTGGGTGCGGGAGGCCTGCAGCTGGGCAGTCGCGAACATCTGGTGTTGCTCGACGATTCTCCCAGCATGGGAGCGCGAAAAGACAATGTATCGCTTTTTTCGACCGTCAGAGACGACCTGATCGATACAATCCACACCCTCGCGGAACAGCGCCCTCAGGATAAGCTCACCCTGTATCTGATGTCCTCCCCCGACCAACCTGTCTTTCGATCGGTCCCTCTGTCCAATGCCGATAGTCTTGTCAATCGGGCTGAAGAACTCAGCATCAGTGACGCGGTCGGGGATGTGGATGAGGCGATCCGCACCATTGAGAAGGATCTGGCGCCCGGAAAAGGTGAACCGAACAAATCGATCCTCATCTTTTCTGATTTCCGGACGCATAACTGGGACGCCACAAACGATACATCCACGAAGGAACAAGGCGCGCTCGCACGGATTCGTCATCTTTCCGGGAAGTACCCGGCCACACGCTGGCAGCTGGCTGTTTCATCCCGAGACATCCTGCGGAACTTAAGCGTGACCGGTATCTCCCCGCCGCCCCGGGCCATCGCCGCGAAAGTGCCAGCAACATTCCACGTCACCGTAAAGAATCAGGGCACAGACACCTCCCCCACCGGGCAGGTCAGCTTCTCCGCTATGCAAACCCGTCCACTCACCGCCAAGATCGGTCAGCTGGAAGCGGGAGAATCGAGAACGGTCCCGTTCACATACACTTTCCGCGACACCGGACCGGTCCGGATTCAGGCCGGTATCGACACGGACCCTTTGCCCGCCGATGATGTCCGATATTTTGCAGCCAACGTAACCACTGGCACCTCTGTTCTGCTTGTGGATGGTGAGCAGGCCCTGGAAAGTTACAACTCCGAAACGTTTTATCTCAGAAATGCGCTCTCACCTGATGGGCCACGCCGCACGGGTTACCGGATTGAGACGATTTCAGAAAAACAACTCCTGGACCGCCAGCTCAGCCAGTACGGTCTGATAATCGTCGCCAATGTTTTTCAGCTGTCCGTACAACAGGCCGAAACACTTGCAACGTACGTCCAGAACGGCGGTGGTCTGGCATTGTTCCTCGGAGATCAGGTCCAGGCAGAAAGCTACAACTCCATTCACAATTCCCATCCGGAGCTGTTTCCCGTAAAGCTGGAGAAAATTGGGGGCGACCCTGATATGACGAAGGCCCGGCGACTGCGCCCTGAAGCAAGCAATCATCCCGTGCTTCGCGTCTTTTCCGGTGAGAATAATCCCCTGTTATCGGTTCTCAAGCTGTTTCGATGGTGGGAAACGAGCCTCACCGCGGACACCGCCGGCTCCGATTATGCAGAAGTTCTGGCTTACATCAACGGAAGTAAAAAGCATCCAGCAATCATCGAGTCACGTATCGGAGATGGCCGGATTCTGGTTTTCACCATACCTGCGGATGCCGAATGGAGCAACTGGGTCACAACCCCCGGCTATCCCGTGGCCATACTGGACACCGCTTCTCATCTGGTAAAAAGAACCGTCCCGACGCGCCAGATAGAAACCGGCCGGCCCCTGCGCGAGCCGATTGACCCTTCGGATTTTTCACTTGAGGCAACGCTCATCGGGCCATCAGGGGGTCCTCCGAACGGTCTCCGGGCACGCGCCGAAAACGAGTCCGGCACAACCCAGTTTGTGTATGACGATACGGAAGCCAAAGGCTTTTATAAGCTGGTACGACAGCGCCGGGATGGCACGAGATCGCCGGTTCTTTTCGCCGCCAACATCCCCGCTGACGAAGGGCAATTGAAACGCGTTTCCCGATCTGCTTTTGCCCGCCTGCGTGAGCGTCCGAACGTAGCGGTATCGAGAAACAACATGGCTGGAAACCTGACAGTGGCGGGCAACCGTGTCGAGTTATGGCGACCACTTCTGCTCACGTTCGCGTTGATACTGTGTCTGGAGCAGTTCGCCGGATGGTATTTCGGGCGCCGACGATCATTTAAAACATAAAGAGGTATATGCTCGATTTACTGCTTCACATTCTCGGTAAAGACACCTCCCAGATCCCGCCGGGGGCTGATGTTGAGTTCACTTTCCGCCATGCCCCCGAATCGTGGATGGTATTCGTTTTGATTGCGGTGATGGGGGCGCTGCTCTACGGAATCTGGTGGTTCTACCGCAACGAAAACGACAACTGTTCCCGAACAATCAAATCCGTGCTTGCCGTGGTGCGCAGCACTGTTCTACTGCTCGCCGTATTGATCTTTCTGGCTCCTGCCATATCCTACTCGACACGCAGAATCATCAAACCATACGTGATGGTTCTGCTGGACAACTCGCTTTCCATGACAATCGAGGATCAATATCGGGACAGTTCGCGCATTGAGACTATCGCATCCGCCACCGGACTCAGCGCAGCCGACTTCGGGGATTCTCCCCCCTCCCGGGCTTTTATTCTCGACAAAATCCTGAGCCACAACCGGAACGAATTCATCCGTAGCCTCCGTCAGCGGGGCCACGTTCGCGTCATGTCCTTTTCTGATCACGTCCAGATGCGAGCCACGCTGGGCGCCCAACAGCCCGAACAGCTCCGACAGTTGATGGCGGATGACGATGGAGATTCAGACGCTCCCGTGGAAGACCGCATCCCCCCACTGACCCCGAAGGGGGAAGCCACCGACATCGCCGGTACCATTCAGAAGGCCCGCCGGCTGGGGGGAGATAAGCCCATTGCGGGGATGATACTCCTGAGCGATGGACAGAACAATACGGGCAGGGACCCCGGTGCGGCGGCTTCACGCGCTGGAGCACAGCAAATCCCCATCTTCACTGCGGGCCTGGGAAACCCGAACGATCCGGTCAACATCCGGCTCGTCGATCTCTGGGCCCCCGAAAACGTATTCCAGAACGATCCGCTCACCCTGAAGGCATCAATCCAAACCAGGGGGATGAAGAAAACCACAGCGCAGCTGACGCTCCGGCGACGCCGGGTCGGCCAATCCGATGGCAAAAAGGAGGGCACACTCATTGGACGCAAGAACATATCCCTCCGGAGAGGATTACACACCATTAAACTGAAACATACACCGAAACGATCGGGCAAATTCATCTTTTCGGTGGTATTACAGACACCGGAGAAGGAGCTTCTGACCTCCGACAACAGCGGATCCACCATGGTCTCAGTACTGGACAAACAGGTACGGGTGTTGTTGATCTCGGGGGCTCCCAACTGGAACTACCGGATGGTGAAGAATCTTCTGCTGCGGGACAAGACCGTCAACCTGAGCTGCTGGATGCAAACGATGTCCACCCGAATGCGGCAGGCGGGAGATACCGTCATCGACCATCTGCCTCGTTCCCGTGAGGAGCTTTTCAACTATGATGCCGTCCTTCTGTTCGATCCCAACCCCGTAGAAATCGGGAAGAAATGGATCAAAAAACTCAAAAACTTTATGGACAAACGGGGGGGCGGAGTCATGTGGATGGCCGGCCCCCTCCACACTTTCGACTTCCTCACCGGGGCCAGCACCAGCGGAATACGGGACCTCCTACCGGTGCGCTTCGCCGGTATGCAATCAAATGTGCTCTCATCCCTGGGCAATACCTTCCCGCGCGAATGGCCACTCAAAGTGCCCCCGGCAGCGACGGACCATCCACTCCTCCAGATCGACCCGGACACATCCGGCGCAAGTGCTTTCTGGGAGTCGCTCCCGGGCACCTACTGGAGTTTCCCGGCCAGTGCACCAAAACCCGGCGGACAGGTGCTTCTGGAGCACACGAACCCCGCCCTTTCCAGTTCCAATCAGCGGAGACCTCTTCTCGTGGCCGGCCGGTATGGATCCGGTCACTCACTGTATATGGGATTTCGGAGCGCATGGCGATGGCGACGAGCCGACGAGGGTTATTTTGAGAGATTCTGGATCCAGGCTATCCGGTATCTCACCCGGGGCCGGCTGACAAAAGGACGCAACCGCGGTCGCATTCTGACCAATCGCGGAACCTATGCCGTCGGAGATAATGTTGTCATCCGTGCCCGGCTCTACGATTCCAACTTCACACCCCTTAAGCGGGACAGAGTAACGGTTAAATTGGATGCTCCAAACAGCAAGACCGTTAAGATTTCACTCCGTAAAATACCCAATACTCGGGGAAAATACGAGGGAGCACTCACGGCCACCACAACTGGATTGAACCGTCTCAGTATTCATCTCAACAGCGGTAGCGGGGAACAGGTAACGATCAACCAGCAGTTTCGCGTGAAGATGCCAAAGGCCGAGTTGAACGACCCACGCATGAATAAAGCCCTTCTGGAGGAAATCGCTGACCGTTCCGGCGGACAGTTTGTCCCGCTTGATGAACTTCCGAACGTTTATCAGAACATGCCGGATCGTAAGAAAACAACGATCGTGCACGGTCGGCCCGTGCCGCTATGGGACACAAACCGCATGCTCGTTCTCATCGTTGTGCTATTGTCTCTGGAATGGGCGTTACGCAAACGATCTGGGTTGATGTGAATTCGCAATTATTTTTCAGACAACTGATATGGCCGAGACTGATCCCATAGAGCATATACGAAAACGACTCAGCCACCTGCGACTGGCAATCACCGCCACATTGCTGTCAAATGGGCTGAGCATCCTCACGGTGGGGACGGTTGCCTTTATGCTGTTGAGCCTTCTCGTGGATTTCTCAACCCACATGGACGTAGCACAGCGAGGTGTGGTTCTTGCTCTGGGTATTGGTGGTCTGGGGTACATCATCTACACCCGCCTGGTCTGCCCCCTTCTCCATCCCTTGAGTGATGATGCCCTTGCAACACAGGTTGAAGCGCGCCATCGGGAGCTCTCGGACAACCTTCTCAATGCGGTCCAATTCGCGGATGGGGAGACATCAGTGCAGAAGGCTTCCCCGGCGATGATCAGAGAGAGCATCCAGGCTGGAGTCAATGCCGCTGATGAGATCAACTGGAACGATATGATCAACAAAAGGAGACGCAATCTTCACCTCGCTGCCGCCCTCGGTGCGATCACCGCTACGCTGTTGTTCGTCGTCTTCCTGCCCTCCACGATGTCCCTCTGGTTTCACCGAAACATTTTGCTCCAACAGGATAATTGGCCCCGTGAAACATCTCTGCGAGTTATCGACGCCGACGAGGATGCGCTCGTCGTTCCGGAGGGCGGCGATCTTCCGGTGACCATCGTTGCCAGTGCAAATGGAGTAATACCCGGGGAAATCATAGTTCAATCGAGGGCGCCCAACGGAAGCGCCATCAAGAAACGGTCACTCGCACCAACCGACGGAAACATCTTCCGGACCACATTTCGAAACGTCGAAGATCCATTCCAGTTCCGGGCGCGAGGAAACGACCACACAACCCGATGGTTCACCATCACCCCCCTGCCCCGCCCCCAACTGAGCAAGCTCACCCTTACCCTCCATCCCCCCGAATACAGCAGGGAAGAAGAGCGAATTTTACCCGCCGGACAATCCGCTTACTACTTTCTGAAGGGCAGTTCTCTTGCTATCCACGGACAATCGAGCAAATCACTCCGTCGGGTGCAGATCTGGCGTGACAACAAACACTTCCGCACACTGAATATACAGGGGACAAACACGTTCAGTACGACGATCCCCCCGCCCAATCTGGACGAAGGGAGGCACAGCCTTGTGCTGGTGGATCCCGCGGGGGTGAAGAGCAGTCGCCCGATCTCTTTTGTTTTACGCCGGAAACCCGACCGGAAACCAGACATCCAGGCCAATCTCACCGGAATCGACAATATGGTTCTGGCAAAAGCGGTTGTCCCCCTCCAGCTGAACATCACGGATGACTATGGGATTTCAGAGGCCTGGATCACTGCCCGCATAGAACGGGATGAGGGCCAGAACGCAACCCATGCTCTGAGACCAGCGCAACTGACGTCCAAAGTGAAGAAGAACGTGAGTGAAATAAATCATCGTGAACGCGTCAGCATGCAACAATTCGACGTCCTACCCGGCAACCGTGTCATACTGCGGGGTCGGGCAACCGACAACGATACCATCTCCGGTCCGAAAAAAGGGAGCTCTCCCCCCGTCACTCTGCGGGTGGTCACGGAGGATAAACTCAGGACCGTCCTCCAGAGGCGAGAAGAAACGCTGCACCAGCAGTTTCGCCGGATGATTCAGGACCAAAAACAACTGCTGAAACGGTCCCGTCTTGCCGTATCGCGGATCGAAAGACAGGATGGCGTTTCATCCAAACAAAAGCAGGAAATATCCAATATCCGCCGTTCCCAGCATAAAATGGCGCGACGCTCTAAGGATGTCGCAGGACAGTTCGCGAACATGGTCGATGTCATCCGCAACAATCGGCTTGAACAGTCGAAGGGGCCAATGCAAACTCGGCTCACCCATCAAGTCATAACCCCCATTGACAGTCTGGCTCGCGATCTGAATCCTCGGGCAACCGAAGAGTTAAACTCAGCGCTGGCGAACACACAGAAGATCGCGAAATGTATCGGGAAGCTGCGTAGTGCTCAGAAGCTCCAAAATCGGATCATCACGCGAATGCACCGTATCCAGGAGAACATGGCGCGATCCGAAACGATTCAGGAGGCCATAAAAGTCCTGCGTAACATTCTGCGTGAACAAAAACGCCTGAGAAAGAAGACAAAAGAGGAACAACGGGAAAGCGAGGAATCCATTTTTGAAGATTGATTCTGAGTCTTGTTTATCCGTGTTATAATAAACATAAAATGGCCATGCGGAATGGCATACGACTGAGTCTCACCCACATCCGTCAGGAACAATATGACAACGCGAGCAACCACAATCGTCTGGGCTTTCGTCCTCACGCTGATAGTGCCTGGCCCCGCATTCGTTCGGGCTGCGGACAGGGATGAGATGAAATCCTCCTCCCCGCTCGCCATACATCAGGAAGGTCTCTCGACCAGAATGGGGACTTTACAGGAGAAAATTCTCCGGCTGACCCAAAAGCTGCGCAAGGATGATCCCGCTCGCGCCGATGCACTGCTGCAGGCCGTCAAGAATATAAAAGAAAAAAAACTCCAGCCACGCATGAAGGAGATATCCACTCTGCTCAATCATGACAACTTCCACACCGCGACTTCAGAGCAGCAGGCAATCATACGCGACATCAGAAACATTATCGACTCCCTCACAAAGCGTGACAGCTACTACGAACAGCTGCAGAAAGAGATTGAACAGCTCCAGCAATGGCGAAAACGGGTCAATCAGCTCAGCCGCGAAGAGTGGCAACAGAAAAGGAACACTGAGAAGCTCAGCGATCTTAAGAAGGCTAAACAGCGGTTGGCGGACCAGATACGGCAGGCCAAGAAACTGCACGACCAGCAGCGTTCTGTTCTCAAACAAACCCGAAAAACTCGGGAAACGGGCCAGCAGAACTTCTCATCGATCAACAAACAGCAGAAGCAGATCCAGAAGAAAACCAGAAAGCTGGCCCAACAACTCGGAAAAAAAGGCTCGCAATTACAGTCCCCTCCTGAATCTCGGCAACCTGAGCCCGGCCAGAAAAGCCTGAAACAGGCTTCACAACATCAGAAAAACAGTTCGGACAAACTGACCGCCCGAAAAGGGGCATCGGCTGAGAAGGCTCAGAAGAAGGCCATGGAAGACCTCACCAAAGCACTGAAAAAGCTCCGGCAGGAGAAAAAGCGATTGGCCTCCCTGTCGCCGGAAGATATGAAACAAATGGCCCAAAAACAGCGACAAACGAAACGGAAAACCCGCTCACTGCAAAAACAGATGAAACGGGCGGAGATGGGTCAGACCCCAAAAACTCTCCAATCCGCCACTGACAAAATGTCCAGTGCTTCCAAACAGCTCGGCCGGAAGAACCCACAGACCGCTTCCGATCACCAAACAAAAGCCCATAAGAAACTCCAGAAGGCCCGCCAACAAATTGACAGAAAACTTTCGGAGCTGCGGAACCAGCAGCGCAGCGCCTTACTATCCAAACTTATCAATATGTTCGACGGAATGCTGAACAAGCATAAGCAAATCACTGAGGAAACTGTCGAGTTAGATATGCTCAAAAGCGATGGAACATGGAGCCGTGCCCATCGCGTACGGTGCGCCGCTCTCGCCGACGGAGAATCCGATCTGGCCACAACCGGCCGGACAGCGTTGCAAATGATGCTGGATAATGGATCACCCGTGGTATTCCCCCGGGTTGCCCGGGGGCTTATTCATGACCTGACAACCACCAGCAAGCGGCTCAGCGCCGAGAAAACCGGCTCGGGGACAAACGAGCTGCAAAAAGAGATCCAGAAGACCCTGGAGGATTTTCTGGCGGCGCTCAGGATGGCCCGGGATAATCCGCCGCCCAGGAAGAGCAAAGGCAAGAAAGGAAACAGGAAAAAGAAGCCGCCACTGATCAACCTGCTGGCGGAGCTGAAACTGCTGCGTAATCTCCAGAAAAGGGTGAACTCCCGAACGACGGCTCTGGCAGAAGAAGCGCCGGATTCTCCACACCGCGTCAAAAAACTCCACCCGTTGGCCGACAGCCAGAAAAACGTCCTCGATATGGCCACCGAACTCCGGAACAAACTCGAAACAGAAGCTCGTAGAAACGCCCCAGGAGGAGGACAATAACCGATGGCATCCCGGATTATTACATGCGTGCTGATTGCGTTTTTTTCCGTCCATTGCGTGCATGGCGCCTTTGGGAACAAAAAAACGGACAAAAAGGAACGTGTGGCTCCCGCCCGACAGTTTCTACAATGGCACAAAAAGCATAATATCCTGTCGGAAAAAAAACACAAGATGGTCCGGCAGAGATTCGCATCTGCCGCCAGACTCGGGGCCAGCCCCCCGACCATCTCCGACGTTCTAAGTTTTGCGTATCCTGAATTCAAACGGGCACTCATCCAGCTCAACAACGAACAACCCGACCGGGCGCTGGAGCATCTGGCCCCGCTGAAAAAAAGCAAAGATCCATATCTGGTATCAAACGCCAGGCTGTATGCGGCCCGGGCCTATATGCAAAACGGCAATTACGAAAAAGCATCTCCCCTGCTGCAGTCCGTGATCAGGAAGGGGCTGGCCCGAGTGCACAGCCCGAGCAATACCATGCTCGATCTCGCCTTATCGCAAACGAGAACTCTGCAGAATGAGAAAGCCCTCAAGAACTTGAAAGCATTCAGAAACGAATTCCCCGACGCATCGGCTCCCCAGAAAGCTCAGGCACAGCAGCTGTTTCGGGAAATCATGCTGGCGCGACGGAACCCCGTGCATGAGATCGAGCGGCTGATGGGCTACAGCCATCGACGGATACAACTCAACAAGCTTGGACCGGTGACTCAGGAAAAGCAGAAACGCGTCGTTGATTCCCTGAACAAGCTTATCAAAAAGATCAAGAAGCAACAGAAGTCCCGGAGTGGTGCTTCCGGCGCAGGAGCAGGAGGCCGAACTGGTGGTGGTATGGCCGCCCCCGGTGGAACTTCACCGGATGGCGGTCCCGCTTCAAAGTCCCAGCTCACCGGGGGCGGCAACAAAACCGGCCCGCTTGATCGGATCATGCGTGGGAAGATGAGCGGATCATGGGGAAATCTCCCCCCCAAAGAACGCGAACAGGCACTGAATCACATCCAGTCAAAATATCCCGAACGCTATCGTGAACTGGTGGAACAGTATTACAAGAGCCTTCAGGACGAAGGAGAATAACACCGATGCGGTCGTTCCCCCTCATATTGACTATCATTCTCACCGTCATTCCGTGGTCCGGTGTGTACAGCACGGAAATAACAACTCTTACAGGATCAACCACCACAAGCAAAATCAGGTCCATCACTCCGAACGGACGGGTTTCCATCGCCGGGAAGGATGATCCGATCAACCTCCAGCAAATCCGCTCCATACATACCGGACGAACCATCGAGAAATTATCAGCCACAACCCCGCGGATGTACCTGGTTGGGGGCGGTCGGCTCTATGTACACAACGTCTCGTTTGATTTTGATGCCATCAATTTTGAGTGGATAAGTAATCGCAGAGATCTTCCGTTGCGCTACAGTCGTGCCCTGATTCTCTCGTCCCGGGAAGCAGAGAACAGCAGCGCTGCGCGTATCACCAGGCTGATTGACCAAAAGCTTGATAAGGATCGAGCTCTGGCCCGGAAAAATGGAAAGCTGGTAGCTGTCAGCTGCTTCGTCAGCGCCCTTGATTCGGACACACTCACCGTGGATTATGAAGGAGAGGAGCGCAACATTGCCCGCAACAGCCTGACGGGGATTGTGCTGGCCAGGACAGCGGAGCCCCCCAATCGGCGGGGACACTGTTTTATAACCCTGACCGACGGTTCCACGATATGGGGGGATATCGTCCAACTCAAAAAGAACAAACTCACCATTTCGGCTTTCCCGGATATCAATTTTGACATTCCATGGAAACGGGTCGCCCGGCTCAAAGTAAACAGCACAAAGATGGTTTACGTTTCGGAGTTGGAACCTGTTTCGGTGGAACAAAAAGCCATCGTCACCTATCCGTGGAAATACCAGCGGGATAGAGACGTCATGGGCAATGATCTTGAACTCGGCGGGACGAAGTACGACAGGGGACTGGGCGTTCACTCTGAGTGCCACCTGACCTACAGTATGAAAGGCGGATATGACACATTCATTACGGTGATCGGCATAGATGACGACACGGGGCAACGGGGAGATTGTCTTTTCCAGGTGTATGGCAATGGAAAGAAACTGTATGAACAACGAGTAAAAGGAACGGACGCACCCAGACGGATTAACGTTGACATCAGCGGAAATAACCGGATAAGACTGTCCGTGATCCCTGGTAAGAATTTCGACATCGCCGATAACGCAAACTGGTGCGATGCCCGCTTCATAAAACAATGACAGATCGGATAATGATGCCAAAATGCAATTATTGACTGGCATTTTCCGGGTATTGTGCGCTAAGATGCACTGTCGCATCCGTAAAAACAGGGATCGATGTGCTGTGTGACCATCTTGTCCTCCCTCCCCGGGCCTGAACGCACAAAAAGTTGTTCAGTGGGCATGAACATCCACCCTGCGCCCGGCGTGGATGCTTATTCTGGAATCGTGTTTTAGCACATATCTCGTTCACACCCTTTTTACTTCTATCCAATTGGAGCTTTTCCGCAATGCGTAGTGATCTTGATATTGCCCAATCTGCCGAGC
>CAZXYF010000030.1:0-23514 GCA_964644705.1 uncultured candidatus Brocadiaceae bacterium
CGGTGGAAGCCGTATCATTAAAAAAAAAACGATGCGGGCGATGTCCTCTAAATTACTCCCATTCGGAATCAGTTCGTTTCCGTCCTCGTCCAGATACTTCCATCCCAGTGCCGCAGCCGCTCCCGTTCCACCATCTACGGTGGAACTTCCACCGATCCCCAGCAGAATGCGGTCAGCCCCCTTGTTCGCCGCCGCCTGCAACAGCTGTCCCGTGCCGTATGTGCTGGTATTCATTGGGTCACGTTTGTCCCTCGGGATCAGCGGCAGGCCATTGACCGAAGCCATATCAATGATTGCCGTGTCTTCACCCGGGATCCACGCGAAACCGGCGGGAGCATACCGTTCACAAAACGGTCCCGCGGCCGCCTGATCCACCCATCGAGCATCCGGGCGTGCGTTAGAAACCGCCCTCGCCGTTCCTTCCCCACCGTCGGCCATCGGCTTCAAAACGAGTTCAAGGTCCGCAATCGCGTCCCTCAAACCATCCGCCACGGCCCGGCACGCCTGTGGTGCGGTAAGCCCCCCTTTGAAAGAGTCCAGCGCCACAACGATCTTCACGGTTTGTCCCGCCACTGTTCACCATCCCGATAAAAAAGATGAGCCCCGGACAGCCGTTTTCAAACCGGGCGTCCAGGGCATGTCCACCGAAAAAGCCTCACCGACGTATTTTCTCAACTGTGCCATCCTCATTGAAAATCACATCGTAAGTGACCCAGCGATTGGTCCAGTATGTCCAGGTGTTTTCCTCCAGGCTGGGAGTCTCGTTCTGAGCGGGATAACCCAGAGCAATCCTGACGCCCTTCTTGGTCATACCCTTTTTCACTTTGCCAGCCTCGATGCCTTCCTGATCGACGTCGGACAGTTCGCTGAGATTAACTTTCTCGGACGTGGTGATTCTGTCGACGTACTCCTCTTTGCTCATGTCCATGTCCACGGCGCTATACTCCATGAAGACCGTGCTTTTGTCCTCTCCCTTACTCAGAATCGCCAGCCCATCCGGCCAATCGTGGACATCCACAGACGTGTTCACCGGCACGATGCGGTGGCGATTGCACCTGGTCCAGTTAGCGTAACTGGCCGTGTAGATCTTACCATCATCCTGAGCATGGATGTTATTGGCCAGATAAACGTCCTCGGCCAGGGCGGGTTTCAGCTCTGCCGCTTTCCTCGTCTGTCTGGTAATGCAGCCCGACAGAAACACAACGCCAACAACAGACAGTACGACGAGACAGATCGCTTTGCGCATAATATCCTCCTTGACTCAAGAAAAGTGGGCTCACATGTTCAACCAACAGACAATCGGACCTTTGAAAAAATACCTTCCGACAACTCATCGCGCAACCTTTTTCCCGATTCCTCTTTGATCCCATCCTCCAGGTTTATCACCGAGCTTGTATTCTCGAATGTCAGTAAGTATTCAGTGAACCACGTTATTCCAGATGGGCCTACTGCCGGGCTTGTCCCGGTTGAGGCGTACTTTTGCACTACCCGAAGATGCGCAAACAACGCGATAGTGCCTGGCGTGGTACGCGTGCTGTAGTGCTCAGGTACGCCCCCTACCGGGACAAGCCCGGCAAGTAGGCCATCACAAAACGCACGTGGTTCACCGAAACCTTTCGAACATCACCCATCCATCTTGTTGTAAGTGCATGGACACCACGGATCAAGTGAACGGAACCGTTTGCCCCGCACCCGGGCAGCTCTTATGATACGAATGACGAGTTGAAAATACACATCAGGGTCTCACGGTCAGGAAAACCGTACGCTCCTGAGTCGCCCATTCATCCCACTTCAGTTGAGGAACCAGCGATGGCAGACAACAATCCCACAGTGCGCATCGAAACCAACAAGGGAGACATCGAAGCCGAGCTCTGGGCCGATCGCTCGCCCAAAACGGTCGAGAACTTCCTGGAATACGTCGATTCTGGTTTTTACGACGAGACCCTGTTCCACCGGGTAATCCCGAATTTCATGATCCAGGGAGGCGGCCTGGACACGGAGATGAGCAAAAAAGCCACGCGGCCGTCGATTGAAAACGAGGCCACGGCCGATAAAAAGAATGAACGCGGCACTCTGGCCATGGCCCGCACCCAGAAGGTGGACAGCGCCACTTCGCAGTTTTTCATCAACCTGGCCGATAATGATTTTCTGGATCACAAGGGCGATTCCCCCGGTGACTACGGCTACGCGGTATTCGGAGAGGTCGTCGATGGGATGGATGTCGTTGACGAAATCGCATCGGTCGCGACCACCACTCAGGCCGGACGCCAGGACGTGCCCGCCGAACCAGTGATCATCGAAACCATCGAACGAGTTCAATAAACCACCCCAACGGCCTTGTTTATGAACAACTCCCTGCCAGAACCCACATCCGGAAAAAACGCCATATTCAAGCATCTCAGCCTGAAATTGGTGGCGCGGACAGTTCTCCCTCCACTGCTTCTGCTTGCCCTGGTGGCCGTCGCTTTCTGGCTCTTCGCGCTGCCCACCATACGCACGAACCTGATGGAGGCCAAAAAGGACAAACTCAAAGAGCTCACGCAGGTCACCTGGAGCATCCTCGACGAATACCAACAGAAGGCCCTTAACGGGGAAATAAACAGAGATGAAGCCCAGCAGAGGGCGCTCGATTGTGTGGATGACATGAGATACGGACCCTCCCAACAGAATTACCTGTGGATCAACAACATGAGCGGGCGGATGATGGTCCATCCCTACATGAAACAGCTGGAGGGGAGGGACATGACCGATCACCGTGACCCCCGCGGCAAGCTGCTGTTCCAGGAGATGCTTGAGGTCTGTCGCACAAAAGGCAGCGGATTCGTGCACTATCACTGGCAGTGGCATGACAACCCCAACCGTATAGAACCCAAGATCTCACACGTGCGTCGTTACAAACCCTGGGATTGGTTCATCGGCACAGGCATCTACATCAACGACGTGGAAAAGCAAATCGCCTCGATCACCCGCACGGCCAACAGCGTGTTCGCAGGGTTCGGTGCTCTGATACTTCTGATCTCGGGATTTATCACCCTCAACAACATCCGTGCTGAGCGAGAACGATCGGAGGCCCGTCATGAACTTCAGGAGAAAAAGGAACGATTGGAGCTGGTCCTCCACGGCGGCCAACTCGGCGCCTGGGACTGGGACATTCCCACCAACACGGTCATCTTCAACGATCGCTGGGCGGAGATGCTGGGCTATGAATCCGATGAGCTTGAACCAACCCTGGAGGAATGGGAAAAGAGAGTGCATCCGGACGACATGCCGGCAACGGAAAAGCGTCTCAACGAACATCTCGAAGGGCGCAGCGATTTTTATGAGGCCGAGTTCCGCATGAAACATAAGTGCGGCGATTGGATCTGGATACATGACCGGGGCAAGGTCATCGAAAGGGATGACCAGGGGAATCCCCTGCGCGCCTGTGGCACCCACCTGGATATCACGGAACGGAAACGAGCGGAAAAAGAACTTCGCGAGAACGAACGACAACTCAGACGCGCACAGTCGGTGGCCAATTTCGGAAGCTGGCAGTTCGATTTAGATGCGAATACGGTGTCCGCATCGCAACAGGCCAAAGAAATCTATGGCGTCTCGCACGACCAACGACTCACCATCGATTACATCCAGTCCCTCGTACTACCGGAATACCGCCAGATGATGGACCAAAAACTTCAGAAGCTTGTCGAGGGAGAGGAAGACTACGACATAGAATTCGAGATGCAACGGCCAGAAGACGGCGAAATACGATACATACATTCCGTTGCCCGATATATCCCCGAAGAGAATGTGGTGACCGGCGTCATCCAGGACATCACGGAGCGAAAACGGGCCAAAGACCGAGTGATAGAAGAACGACAACGCCTGGAAGTCACACTCCGCAGCATCGGTGATGGCGTCATCGCGACTGATACGGAGGGAAATGTGAAGCTACTGAACGAAGTCGCCGAAAAGCATACAGGGTGGGCAAATGATGAAGCGGAGGGGCAGCCCATTGAGAGGGTGTTCAACATTGTTGATGAGGAAAGCGGGGAACAACGATCTAATCCGGTAAGACGCGTCCTCTCCGAAGGGGAGACCGTTCAACTCACCAATCATGCTCTTCTGATATCACGAAACGGTGAGGAACGCATGATTGCCGACAGCGCCGCTCCCATCAGGGACAAAAAAGACGATATCATCGGCGTGGTGCTGGTCTTTCGGGATGTTACCGAAAGGCGACGCATGGAGGAGACCCGGCGCCGGGCCGCCAAGCTGGATTCCCTCGGCGTGCTTGCGGGGGGCATCGCCCACGATTTCAACAATCTACTGACCAGTATTTACGGCTATATCGAGCTGGCAGACCATAAATCGTCCGACGAAGAAGTCTCTGATTGCCTCGAAAAATCATCAAACACAATCGACCGGGCCCGACATCTCACCAGCCAGCTCCTGACGTATGCGGAAGGCGGGGCGCCCGTGAAAAACGTGCATTCCCTCATACCATTTCTGAGACAAACCGCACAATTTGCTCTCAGCGGTTCAAATGTGGATTGGGATTTTGATCTGCCAGAGGATCTGTGGTGCTGCAATTTCGACAAAAACCAGATGGGTCAGGTGATCGACAACGTCATCATCAATGCTCAGGAAGCGATGCCGGAAGGCGGAACCATCAGCATTTCAGCGCGTAATATGACGGTGGAGGAGGAGGGACATCCGGGGCTGAACAACGGACCCTACGTGAAGATTTCGATAGCTGATAGTGGCGTTGGAATCCCCCAGGACATGCTGTCGAAGATTTTCGACCCTTTTTTCACCACCAAAAGTGAGGGACATGGATTAGGACTGGCAACATGCTATTCCATCGTGGAAAAACACGGGGGTCTTATCGACGCTGAATCCAGCCGGGGAGAAGGCACCACCTTCCACATCTACCTCCCCGCCACTCCTGAGGGGAAAGTCACTACCAGCGACTCAAACGCTGAGTCACATACTGGCACCGGCACGCTTCTGGTGATGGACGATGAACCGTCTCTGCGCGAAATGCTCAAGGCAATGCTGGAATCCTACGGCTACAGCGTGGTGTGTGTGGCCGATGGGAATGAGGCACTCAACTATCTGCGGTCCTCACAACCGGTGAACGGCATGATCTTCGACATGACCATACAGGGGGGCATGGGCGGGGTGGAAGCGGTCTCGAAAGTGCGCGAGATCGATCCGGACATTCCGGTGATCGTCGCCAGCGGATACGCTGACGACCCGGTCATGTCTAACCCGGAGGAATATGGTTTCACCGCCAGCGTTTCCAAACCCTTCAAACGCTCAGAACTCAGCGCCATATTGAATGAACATCTGGCATGAGGCGCTGAACGGAAACAATCGTCTATGCTTACTCCTCCCCCACCCTTTGGCCTTCTTCCTCCACGAACAGTCTTTCGTACTCTCCATACCCATTCTCCTCAAGTTCATCACGCGGAATGAAACGCAGAGCCGCCGAGTTGATGCAGTAACGAAGACCGGTGGGCTCGGGTCCATCCTCGAACACGTGCCCCAGATGACTGTCCGCGTGCTTGCTGCGAACCTCCGTCCGCGTGCGCAGCAGTCCGCGGTCCTTCCGCGTCACGATGTTGTCGGGGTCAAGTGGTCGGTAAAAACTGGGCCAGCCGGTTCCGGATTTGAACTTGTGCACCGAGGCAAAAAGTGGTTCTCCGGAAACCACATCAACATAAATGCCCTCCCTTTTGTTATCCCAATACCTATTTTCATGCGCGGGTTCCGTACCATCTTGCTGCGTCACTTTGTACTGCCGATCAGTCAGCATTTTTTTGAGTTTCTCATCGGATGGTTTGGTGTATTCTGGGTCATCCCCTTCATCCGATAACACTTCCTCCAGATCCCGATCCTCGCCCCAGGCTTTATTGAGGAACTGGTCACGTCCTGAGTTTGCGCGGTATTGTTTGTAATGCCGGGATCGCGTCTTGCAGAAGTTCTGGTGGTAGTCCTCCGCGGGATAGAATTTCGAGGCCGGCAGGATATCGACCACTATTTTTTCCTCAAATCGATCGGACGATGCCAGCCGTTTTTTGGACTCCTCTGCCGCTTTTTTCTGCTCTTCATTATGGTAAAAAATCACTGGCCGGTAATGTTTCCCGCGATCGACAAACTGTCCCCTCGCATCGGTGGGATCAATCTGTCGCCAGAAAACCTGAAGCAGTTCATCGAAAGTTATGGTTGACGGATCGTAAGTGATCTCTACCGCTTCCACATGCCCTTTCCGGGCATAATCATCGTAGGTTGGATCATCGCCCTCGCCACCGGTGTAACCTGAAACGGCACTTTTCACGCCATCCAATTTGTCGAAGACCGCTTCCACACACCAGAAACAGCCACCCGCAAACGTTGCCTTTTCCATTCGTGCTTTTCCTTTCCGCCTCGAACTTTTCGGATTCTCGGGGCTCGCGTTTCCCCCGCAAGCCACCATCAGAAACAGCAAAGAACACAGCAAAACAACGAAGCCCTTCACGATTTTCATAACATCCTCCCTTCGCCGAAAAATGGAAGATACAACGACACGATTTGTCGTTCCTTCCACTATGTACAGTCTACCGGGCCGGTTCCACACTGACAATGCCAGCCTCCTGCCCGGGTGGCCTGGGTTTGCTTTTCCCCCACACAACGATTTTCAATCCGGTCCGGGTTAAGCACTTTTGTCTTGCAGTCGGTGCTGCAACCGGGTATAGTTTGACACTTTTACCGCCCGCTCGCCGAGACATCTGGCTTTTGCACACGGGAGCTTTTTTCCATGGCATCCACCCTCCATCCTGATCACCCCCTGTATGAAGTGCGCGAGATCGAGGGGCATGAGGTCGGCTGGATGCTGCGACGCAACATCTGGACCGGCGTGCTGGGCAGTCTGGCGATCACGTTCCTGACGAAGGGCGTGTTTTTCACGGCTTTCTGCCAGCAGATGGGCATGCAGCATTATCAGTTCGGCATTCTGGCGACTCTCGTCTCATTGACTATGCCGCTGTCGCTGTTCTCCTCAGCCATCGAGGAATGGTTCGGACAACGCAAATACCCCTGGTTCATCTTCTGCATGGTGTCGCGATTCTGCCTCATTCCGCTCGTTTTCGGCGTCTTCGTCAACTTCAACCCCTGGCTCATCGTCGGGCTGGTTGTCACCATGATGTCGATGACTCGGTTGATCGCCCCGCTGTGGCTGTCCTGGACATGGGATTACATCCCGTCCGACACCTTCGGCCGTTTCACGGCACGTCGGAATTTCTGGATAACGTTCTGGCGTGGGACCGTGGCCGTCGGTGGCGCCACACTCATCCACTTCATGCCCGGAGAATCACAGCTGGAGGTCATCAGCGCTATTTTTGCTCTCCTCGTGACGCTGGGAATCATCGATCTGCTCTTCCACGTGCAGATCCCCGAACCCCCGCGATCTGCATCGTCATCCCGCAGTCTCAGCAAATTCATGCAGGCGATGAGAAATGTGCCGTTTCGCAATTTCCTCCTCACCATCGCTCTCTGGCATTTTGCCCTTTTCATCGGCGCCCCTTTTTGCGTTCCGTATATGATGGAAGACCTTGGTTTCGGGCAGAATTTCCTCGGCGCGACGCTCCTGGTGTATGCTGTCCCGGCCGCCGGGACTCTTCTGACACTTCCAATGTGGGGTAAACTCGCCGATACGAAACACGCCGGCCTCATCCTGACGATATGTCTGGTATGCTGGGCCGTCATCCCCCTGTTTTACTTTTTCTCCACCCCCCAAAACGCCGTCTGGATGCTGGGATCGGCGTGGATCATAGCCGGCGTTTTCCCCGCCGGATACGCGGTCGTCCAGCCTTTGCTGACACGTAAGCTATCGGGGGAGGACAAGACCATGCCCTCCGCCCTGCTCCTGATGGTGGCCGCTGGTGGCGGCGTCGCGGGATCGGGTGTGGGAACGCTGATCGTCCATCACTACGACGTCATCACGGCGTTCGGCGTGTCGTTTGCCACGCGGGTCACAGCGGCTCTCCTGGGCGCTCTTCTGGTATTGGGCCCACATCTGCGGAAGAGTGAGGCGGACGACGGCGTATCTGAGACCACATCATAACCCCAGCGTTTCGGCCAGATCGTCGGAGATGCTCACCGTACCATCTTCCAGGTTCTCTCGTTGGATCCGATAGCGTTTCGTTCCGGGCAGACGCACCTCCTCACCGGAACGAGCCGGGACCGCGTTGTACCGTCCCACAAACTCCCTCACCGCCCCCTCATAGCCGGCCTCACCTGCAAACACCCCCTTCTGTAATCCAATCATGAAAAGCCCGTAACCGGTCCCATCCTCCGGAATGGGATCGGCACCGGTCAACGCACCTGACAGCAGCTGCACGGCGATGGCCAGCGCCCCGCCACGGTGACCGTCAAAGGGCAGGAGGGCTCCGTCACGCGCTTCCGACGGATCAAGTGTGGGGTGACCATTCTCGTCCAGCGCAACTCCTTCGGGCAACTCTTCCCCCGCCCGGTCCTTTTCAGTGACCTCGCCGTAGGAAACGGCGGAGGTGGCCATGTCGATCAGAATGGGATGATCATCGGCCGGAAACCCAAAACACAGGGGATTCGTGCCGAGAAGCCGCTGGGTGCCGCCGTGGGGAGCCATGAGGGGAAGACAGTCGGCGGTCACCATGCTCACCACATCTTCCCGGGCAAGCCGATCGGCGTAATATCCCATCATGCCTGTGTGAATGCTGTTGCGAACCACAACGGATGCAACGCCATGCTGATGCGCACGTTCAACCAGCATATCGGCGGACCGGCGCCCGGCCACATAGCCGAACCCATTGTTTGCATCTAGAACTACATGGTGTCCGCCGTCCTGCACCACCTCACAGGGCTGTTCACCCGGCCCCTTGGTGGCATGTCTGAGTGTGGGTTCAAACCGGATCGACAGCCCATGCGAGCCCCGTCCCCACAGATCAGCCGTGAGCATGTGATCCACCAGGACTGCGGCCTGTTGCGGGCTAACTCCCGCGCCACACAACCGTTTCTCAGCGCGTCCTCTCAGACGTTCGATAGCAACTCTCGGCATGGATCGGCCTCCGATTAGACCAACATAATTCCGGCCAGAAACGTCTCCCCGCGTTGCACCGGGCTGCCGTAATGTGGTGGGCGAGGCGGGATTCGAACCCGCACGGTCCATGATGAACCACTGGATTTTAAGTCCAGAGCGTCTGCCATTCCGCCACTCGCCCACCCCTGACTCCGGCGTCTAAACTGATATCGCCCCCGGATTCAGCATGAAACGTTGCCCTCTGGCACCGGTCACTCCACCTTCAACATCCGACCTTCACCTCATGGCGTTACTGATAACCCACTCCGGACATTTCACAAACCTCAAGCGTGAATTATTCTAAAAGCAACCTCAGCCATAGGTAATGTCGAGCAATCAGGGCAATTGTGAATCACAATGTGTTTTGAAAAACTCAAACGACACCGGTTTGGTCACCGACCGAGCCTCCTGAAATGTCCGGCCTGCATAAGGGCAGGTCACACGTCGCATCATGCGCATATGCAGGAGGGCAACAACATGAATTTAAATAATATGGAGGCGGCGATGGGATTCGAACCCATGAATGGTGGTTTTGCAAACCACTGCCTTTGTCCACTTGGCTACGCCGCCCATATCTTCCAGCACTGGCATCGGAATGATAACAACAGGTTTCGCGCCTGCATTTCCCCAATGCGGATTTTATACTGTAGTCTTGATACCCAGAGAAGTCAAACAGAGGCAATCTCCGGAAATGGGCTCGGATCCGGGAGGAGCGAAGCGGTAGCATTTATGCTTCCCCGATTGCCACCCGGCTGATGCCCTTACTTGCCCTACAAATCCGCAACTGACATAATTTTAAAGCGTCGTTTTCCAAACAGTTTGCCTCATTCTCGAGGAAACACACGATGAGTGCGCTCCTTCTGACAGCAGTTTCGCTCCTGGCTCTCGCGCTGGGCTATGTCGTGTACAGTCGTAAGGTTCGCGATTGGCTCGACATTGCCCCCGATACCACTCCGCCCTCCAGGGAACTACACGATGGTGTGGATTACGTGCCGGCCAAACACACTTCAATACTGTTCGGACACCACTTCGCCAGCATCGCCGGAGCGGCGCCGATCATCGGTCCGGTCACCGCGTGTCTGTTCTGGGGATGGTTGCCCGCGCTTATCTGGATTGTGGTGGGCGGTATTTTTTTCGGTGGTGTGCATGATTATTTCGCGCTGGCCTGCTCGGTGGAAAACAAAGGTCGATCGGTAGGAGATATCAGCGAGACGGTCCTCGGCGAGCCCGCGAAAATCATTTTCAGCCTTTTCCTGTTTCTTGCTCTGATCTTGATCGTAGCTGTTTTCGCCGCCGTCGCCGGGAAAACCCTGGCCACTCGCCCGGCTGTGGTTATTCCCACCTTCGGATTGATCCCCGTAGCAATGATCGTCGGCTTCCTCGTCTATCGTACCGCTCTGCCGCTGTGGTTCAACACCGTGATGGGGCTCGGTGCTCTGGCGGGATTAATCGTGCTGGGATACTCCGTCCCGATCATTCTCCCCGTGGGGTCTCCGGCAACGTGGTGGACAATCATTTTGCTGATCTACGGACTGGTAGCCAGCGTTTTGCCGGTCCCCCTGTTACTTCAGCCACGTGATCACCTGTCGGCGGGAGTCCTGTTTTTTGGGATGTTTTTCGGTCTCATTGGCCTTCTCATCGCCCAACCGGCTATGAATGCCCCCGCCGTTGTCACCACCGCACACAAATCAGGTGGATGGCTCTGGCCGATGCTTTTTGTCACCATTGCCTGCGGTGCCATTTCCGGCTTTCACAGTCTTGTTTCCAGCGGAACCTCTTCCAAACAACTTCCTGCCGTTGAGGACGCCCGGCCGGTGGGATACGGCGCAATGATTGCTGAATCGGCGCTGGCCGTCCTCGCCGTGGTTGCAGTTTGTGCGGGGCTTCACTGGAAAAGCGCCCCGGGGGGCCACGAAGGCCTGATTTACCAGGATCTTTTCGCTAAAAGCCCGATCGTCGCTTTTGGCGCCGGATACGGGCGAATTACCGAAAGCATCTTTGGGGATATGGGAGCACTGGTCGGTGTAATCGTGTTGAAAACATTCGTAATGACCACCCTGGATTCCGCAACTCGAATCACCCGCTACGTGTCCGTGGAACTATTTGGCGACACACTGAACATCTCCGTCCTCAAAAATCGCTATGCCTCCACTCTGCTGGTCGGGATACTGGTAGCACCGCTGGCCCTGGGAAGCTGGGAAGCTATCTGGCCAGTGTTCGGGGCCGCAAACCAACTCATCGCCGCTCTGGTCTTGATTCTCGCTACGACGTACCTCCTCTTGCGGGGACGAGCCTGGACCTTCGCAGCCATCCCGGGGGTTCTTATCCTGATCACAACAATAGGAGCTCTGGTTTACAAAACGCACAAATTCATGACGGACTCCCCCCCTCAATACCTCCTTGCCGTGATATCTATCGTGTTGATTGCTCTGGGGCTATTCGTCACTCTGCAGGGCATCCTTGTTATCCAGAACGTATTTGCCTCGCCCGGTGAAACAGGTTCGGTCACCGAACCTGCCGAGGACTGACCGCAATCCCGACTTTGCATTCGCCGGGCACGTTCCCACAACGTTATCCCGCATCACAAAAGGCAGTCGCCACATGCCACACCACCACGGTAAACACTCAAACCGGCACGTTGAATCGGACAAATCGAAACTGGAGCTGCTACGTTCCTCCACTCATCTTTTCTCGTATCTCGCGCCCCACTGGCTGATTGCCGGTTGCGTTTTTCTGATGGCGCTGGGGGTGACTGGCGCCAATCTCGTGCGCCCCAAGCTGGTGCGTATTTTGCTCGACCAGGCCATCCCCCAGGGAGACACACGTTTACTCAACATCATCGCGCTGGTATTTGTCAGTGTGATACTGGGCAGCGCTTTGCTCCAGTTCGGCAGTTCATACTTGCGTCACAAACTGGGCCAGCAGGTCATCAAAAGGCTTCGAACTGACCTCTATGAACATCTCCAGAACCTATCCCTCACCTTCTACGAAGATCAGCCCACTGGAGAAATCATGTCGCGCGTCGTTAACGACGCCGAAGCGGTAGAAAATTTGATCGTACACACTCTGGATACACTTTTGAGCAGCATTCTCATTCTCGTTGGTGTGGCGACTATTCTGTTTATCAGTAACGCCAAATTGGCGGCTCTCACCCTGATTCCCATCCCGCTACTGGTCGGGACCATCATCATCTTCGCCCGGTATTTCCACGGTATCTTCCGGGACGTACGGGAGAAAACGGCACATCTGAACACGTTCCTCCAGGAACGTATCTCCGGCGTGCGAATCGTCAAAGCATTCGCCAGCGAAGAGGCCGAACGAGAACAATTCGATGAGCGAGCGAACGAGTATTTTGACGCCAGAATGCGGGCAGTTTTCGGGTTCAGCACGTTTCGACCCATGATTATGATCTTTGGCGCCGGCGGAACGTTGCTGGTCATCTTTTTTGGCGGCCACCTCGCCATCAAAGATCACCTCAGCGTGGGGCAACTGGTTGAGTTCGTCATGTATCTGGGCTTTTTCTATATGCCGATCCGTCGGCTGGGATTTTTGTTCGGCCGTGAACTGCCCCGCGGGCTGGCGGCGGCGGATCGGGTGTTTGAATTCCTGGCCGCTGACGAAAAACTGCCCGTCCCCGACGACCCGGCCGACCCCGAACATCTGGAGGGTGCTATTCAGCTCAACAATGTCACCTTTCGGTACGACGAACAGGACGTTTTGAAGAACGTCAGTCTGACCATCGAAGCGGGCGAAACCATCGCCCTGGTCGGCCGTAGCGGCGTCGGGAAAACCACACTCGTTGACCTGATTTCACGATTTTATGACGCCCAGGAAGGCAGTATCACGGTCGATGGCATCGGCATCCAGGAATATGACCCGAGCGGCCTCCGCGATCACATCGGAGTAGTGCTGCAGGAACCTTTCCTGTTCAATGCAACCATCCGGGAGAACATATCCTATGCGGTAACCGATGCGAGCAATGAAGATATCATTGAAGTTTCGAAGATGGCCGGCGCCCACGATTTTATCCAGGAACTCCCCGACGGTTTTGATTCGCTTGTGGGAGAACGCGGAGTCAAGCTATCGGTGGGACAGAAACAGCGGATCTCCATCGCTCGAGCTCTGCTCAAAAACCCCTCCGTGCTGGTCCTGGACGAAGCCACGTCGTCGGTGGATACCGAAACGGAGCTCATCATCCAGGAGGCCCTCGAACGGGCCGCAGAGGGACGCACCACCATCGTCATCGCCCACCGCCTCAGCACAACGACCTTTGCCGATCGGGTGGCCGTGTTGGAAAATGGATGTATTGCCGAAGTCGCCCCCCCGAAGGATTTGATGGAAGGGGATTCAATCTACGCACGATTATGGAAAATCCAGCATCCCGATTTGTAACTCCGGCGCAATGCACAATCTTGCATGGAAATAGGCTGGGGATTATTATGGCACTCTGAATCGGAAATACATAATTCAATCATGAAGTTAAGATCAGGGAGACTAATGATGAAACTGATGAAGGTGACACTATCTCTTTTAGCAATCGTATGCAGCCTTTTGTCACTCACTGGCTGCCTCAGTTCACGGGAACGCATGCAAATGCTTCGCCAACCCCAGAACAACGTATTTCAGGCGAAGCAGAACATCAAAAAGCTGGATCTGGTCAAAGATCAACCCGCGGCGTTTGCTCTGTGGAACAAGACCAAACATCAAAGCATTCACGTTCTACAGCTTCGCCCCGATGCCAAACTCACAAAACGCTTCCACGAATCTCATGACCTCGTCCTTCAGTGCCTGGAGGGCAGTGCCATTATCACACTGGAAGGGGAGCGCCACTTCGTGGAGGCCCCCGCCACCGTGGTCATCCCTCGTTACTTGAGTTACGAAATCACGCCCCACAAAACCAGCGATAACTTCACCGCCATGGCCGTGTACTCGCCAGTATTTGAAAATCAGGATTGCACTTTGATGGATGAATGACCGGCGACACGCGGTTTTCTACGTGGCGCATCCCCCATCCCCCTGTCGATACGTGGCCCCATGAAAATTACCATCGCGTGCAAATACTTCTCTCCCCGGGGCGGAGCTCAAACTTTTCTGTTTAATTTCGTGCGTTATCTGCGGGACGCCGGCCATCGGGTTAAAGTCATAACGATGGAGGTGGACGGGGAGATGGAGGGGGTGCAAACCCAGAAGATCCCCATACCGCCGGTGCCCAAAACGTTTCGTGACGTGATTTTCGCCCGCCGCGCCGAAAAAGCTCTCGCCAACGATCACCACGACGTGAGTTTCGGAGAACAAAAAACCTGGGGCGCAGATGTAGTACGGCCCGGTGGCGGCGTCCATCTGGAATACATCCCACAGGTGATCAAGAGTTATCCCTCCGCCCCCATGCGCCTTTTCCGATCGATCACCAAACGATTGAGTCCCAAAGAACGGTTCAACCTGCACATTGAACGCCAGCTTTACCACGATCCGTCTCTGAAATGTGTGATAGCCAACGCTCCTCTTGTCAAAAGACACCTGATCAAACACTATCCGAACCTGACCGAAAAAATCCACGTTGTCTATAACGGCACCGATTGTGAGCGTTTCACGCCGGATCTCAGCCGGCACCGGGATGAGGTACGGCGGGAACTGGACCTATCAGACGATGCCCTGGTTGGCGCTTTTGTTTCCTACGATCTCCGCCGAAAAGGGCTGGCAACGGTTATTCGAGCCCTGTCCATCCTGAAAAAGAAATACCCCGAACGGGCGATTTCGTGTATAGTGGTCGGGAAACAAAAACACTGGGCCATCAAGCTGGCGTCCCGCGAAAACGTCACAGACCGCCTGAAATTTGTCGGTCCAACGGATCCGGAACGATACTACGGAGCTTCTGATCTGCTGTTTCTGCCCAGTTTTTTCGACCCGTGCGCCAACGTCACACTGGAGGGGCTGGCCTGCGGCTTACCGGCGATCACAAGCGCTCAGAACGGAGCACATGAACTACTAACACCCGGGGTTGATGGGTTTTACGTGGATGACGCCGAGGATGCCCCGCAATTTGCTGGGTTTGTAGAACGTTTCCTGGACGACGAGGCCCTCCATCAGGCCAGTCGCGCCGCGCGTAAACTGGCACTCAAACATCCTCTGGAAAAGATGTGTGGGGAGATCATGGATCTTCTCGTACCCATCGCCCGGGAACCCTCCAGATAAGCTGGATCTGCCACTCATTCTCAGTAAGTATTCAGTGAACCACGTTAGCCCAGAATGGCCTGCTGCCGGGCCTGTCCCGGTTGAGGCGTATTTCTGCACTACCCGAAGATGCGCAAACAACGCGATAGGGTCTTAGAAACTGATCCTTCGCCCGGATCTTGCGCCCCGATCTGACGTTGTATGAATGCTGTGACCGTCAGCAGCTTTCTACCCGGGCCCCCGGACAGGCCGTGAAATCATAAACTTCCGGTTCAATATCAGTCCGCGACTGGTAGGAGTCAGCAATCGTCTCGGTAAATTGTGCCGCATCTTCCCGACGCACCAGATTCACCGTACAGCCTCCAAAACCAGCCCCCGTCATTCGTGCGCCAAGGCAGCCATCCTGCTCACGAGCCGCCTCAACCATGATATCCAGCTCCTCGCAACTCACCTCATAATCGTCCCGCAAACTATCATGCGAGGCGTTCATTAATCGGCCAAACTCCTCATAATTCCTCTCTCCGAGCGCATCTACGGCAGCCAGAGCGCGTTCATCTTCCGTCACCACATGCTGCGCTCGACGACGGGTCTTTGCGTCCAGATGATCCCCGCACCGGGCCAACATGTCGGGGCTCACATCCCGAAGCTGTTCAACCGACTCTTCCACCCGGTCCGCTATAATTCTCACCGCTTTCTCACAGGTGGCTCGCCGCTCGTTGTAGGCGGAACTCCCCAGTTCATGATCCACCATCGTGTTGCAGACCACCACCCGGACTTCACTGTTCTCCAGCGGCAAGAGTTTGTAATCGAGGGTGCGACAATCAATCAGCACCGCCCTGTTTTTCTCGGCGTGCAGGCTGACAAACTGATCCATGATCCCGCAGTTCACGCCCACGAACTCATTTTCAGCTCGCTGACAGGCGAGGGCTACATTTTTCCGCGGAATGTCCCCCTCGGCCGCCTTTCCACACAACGCCAGAGCACTGGCCACTTCGAGCGCGGCCGAAGAACTCAAGCCGGCTCCAATGGGCACATCCCCGATCAGTATCGCCTCCACAGGCCGGATTCTCTGTCCCGCCTCTCTCATGGCCCAGGCCGCGCCGCGAATGTAATTCGCCCATGGCTGTTCCGGATTGGGCTGAATATCCTCCAGAACAAACTCATCCCATTCCCCATAATTCTCCGACCAGACTCGCACCGGTCCGTCCTCAACGGGACGGAAGAACAGCCGTACTTCCCGGTCAATCCCCATTGGCAGGACGAAACCGCCGTTGTAATCGGTGTGTTCGCCGATGAGGTTCACCCGACCGGGCGCCCGCGCACAACAAAGGTTGTCCGCCGATCCAAACGTCGTCTTAAACCGTTCAAGCATTTTCGTTGTCTTCTGTGCGTCCATTATCTCCACACACCCGTTCATTTCACGACCACATTCACTATCTGATTGGGGACGACCACGACTTTCACGATCTCCTGGCCCTCCGTGTATTTGCGCACCCCATCGAGGGATAACGCCTGTTCCTCCAGCGTTGATTCATCAGCGTCCCGCTCCGCCATCATACGACCCCGAACACGTCCGTTCACCTGCACGGGAATCTCCACCTCATTGAATCGCGCCACCCCTTCATCGTAACCCGGCCATTCCTGCTCGAAAATGCTGGGAGCATTCTCCATTGCGCTCCACAGTTCCTCGGTGATATGCGGCACGAACGGGGCCAGGAGCAGCAATATGTTTTCCATCGCGTACCGATACACGTTGAAGGTTCGCAGCTCCTCCTCGGTCTCAGTGCCCACAAACCCATCACTCAACTCCATATCGGACACTTCGTTGAACAGCTCCATCACCGCGGCGATGGCCGTGTTGAAGTGCCAGTTTTCCTCAATATCCTCGGTTACCTTCTTGATGGTGGCGTGGGTGAGTTTGTAAATGCGTCGATTCTCCCCTTCCAGATCACCAACCTCGATTCCGCTGCGCGGCACGGCGTCATAATCCTCCGCATGCTCAACGATGGCGTCCCAGAGTCGGTTGAGGAATCGCCAGTATCCGACAATACCGCCCTCCTGCCACTCGGCGTCCTTCTCCGGTGGTCCGATTGCCAGGGTGTACATCCTCAAGGTATCGGCGCCATACTGTTCGATAACATCATCGAACGACACCACATTTCCGCGGGATTTGCTCATTTTCTCCAGGCGCGGGGTGCATTCAATCTCGTTCTGCTGTCGTTCTGATACGCTCTCCTCAAAATCACATTCACAGGGCTCGGTCACTGATGGGTCCTCACTGACGATCCGGAAACAACGATCACAGATGTAGCTGTTTTTCAGGATCATGCCCTGGGTGAAGAGGGACTTAAACGGTTCTCGGAATCCGATGTGTCCCTGATCATCGAGCACCTTCACGATGAACCGTGAATACAGCAGGTGCAACACGGCATGCTCCACACCGCCGATGTATTGATCAACCGGAAGCCAGTAATCCACCTTTTCCCGGTCAAACGGCACCTCATCCCGATGCGGGCTTGCGAAGCGCAGGAAATACCAGCACGAGCACAGCCACTGAGCTATAGTGTCGGTCTCCCGTTCGGCCGGCGCTCCACACTGCGGGCAGGTGGTGTTCACGAATTCCTCCACCTCCGCCAGCGGACTCTCGCCGGTGGGTTTGAAATCGACGTTGTCGGGGAGCTCGACCGGCAGTTGATCTTCCGGCACCGGCACCGCGCCGCATTCATCACAGTGCACAACCGGTATGGGAGCACCCCAGTAACGCTGCCGGCTGATCAGCCAGTCGCGGAGCCGATAGCTGACGTCCGCCTCGCCCATGTCGTTTTCTTCCAGATACTCCGTCACGGCATGGATGCCTTCCTCGCTGGGGGTACCGTTGAACGGACCGCTGTTGGTCATCACCCCTTCGCCCTCGTAGGCTTCCGCCATCGTGTCTCCATCCAACTCTTCCCCTTCGGGCTGGATAACCGGGCGGATATCGAGGTCATAGGCACGCGCGAATTCAAAGTCCCGCTGGTCATGGGCCGGCACCGCCATAATCGCTCCGGTGCCATATTCAATCAGGACGTAATTGGCCACGTAAATGGGCACCTTTTCACCGTTCACCGGATTGACGGCATATTTACCGGTGAAAACGCCCTGTTTATCCACGGTTTCGGCCGATCGTTCAATCACGCTTTGGGACTCCGCGTCGGCAGCAAAATCCAGCACATCCTCTTCGTACTCCGTGCCCTCGACCAGATCCCTCAGCTCCGGATACTCGGGAGCCAAACACATGTAGGTCACACCCCACAGGGTGTCGGGACGGGTGGTGAAACAGGAAATCGTCTGATCGGTGCCTTCCACCGGAAAATCAATCAGGGCTCCCTCACTGCGACCGATCCACTCCGCCTGCATGCGTTTCACCCGGTCCGGCCAACCAGACAACTCGCCCAGCTCTTCCAGAAGGGGTTCGGCGTAGTCGGTTATTTTGAAAAACCACTGGGGCAAATCCTTCTCGGTAACTTCTGTTCCGCAACGCTCACAACTATCCTCCACAACTTCCTCGTTCGCCAACCCCGTCTGACAGCTCGGGCACCAGTTGACCGGGGCATCTTCCCGATACGCCAGCCCCCCCTGGTAAAGCTGTAG
This sequence comes from uncultured candidatus Brocadiaceae bacterium, assembly GCA_964644705.1. Classification (GTDB taxonomy): domain Bacteria; phylum Planctomycetota; class Brocadiia; order SM23-32; family SM23-32; genus CAZXYF01. The sequence goes on from CAZXYF010000030.1 coordinate 18,881, forward strand.
AAAAATCCACTGCGTCCATTTATAATATTCTGGGTCACTGGTGTTGATTTCCCGATCCCAATCGTATTCGACTCCGAGGGAGTCAATCTGACGTTTCATGGTGGAGATGTTTTCAGCCACCGATTCTCGTGGGTGTATGTCCTCTTTGATGGCCGCGTTCTCCGCGGGCAGACCAAAGGCATCCCAACCCATGGGCGACAGGACGTTGTGTCCCTGCATCATCTTGTATCGTGATACCACATCGCCCATGATGTAATTGCGGCCATGGCCCACATGGAGGCGGCCACTCGGGTATGGAAACATCACCAGGCAGTAAAATTTTTCCTGATCCGCTCCATCAACAGCGCGAAACAGTTCCGTGCTGTCCCAGTGTTCCTGCCAGTACTGCTCTATCTTGTCCGGCTCATACGGTGTCTGACCCATTGGCTTATAACTCCGGAAGGGTCCAAAGGAAAGTAATTTTCGGGAATGAAGTTTGATTATAGCAACCGTCACGTTTTGTTCAACCGCAACCATCCGCTAAAAAAGTCGCACTGGAGATCGAAACGAGATGACAGAGGAAACAACAGTTGCGTTTGATGTGGGGAATACCCGGATCAAATGCGCCATAATTAGAAGCGACGACATCACCCCTCTATTCACCCTTTCCACCCGCCCCCTCGACACCCTGCTGTCCCGCCTGCAGCAAACACAACAAAACGACTCCAACCGGCTGCCCGACAACGCCGAAGCGGCTGTTTGTTCCGTATGCCCGCCCGCCAATGACGCCCTACGTACTTTCTGGAATGCGAGGACGACCGCCCCCATATTTTTCCTGGATGATAGAGTCCCTCTTCCCGTCTCCAGCGAAATAACCAATCCCGACCGGATCGGCACCGACCGGCTTATTTGTGCCCTGGCGACCCGGCGACTACAGGGGCCTCCCTGCATTACAGTAATGGCGGGAACCGCCATCACCGTAGATCTCGTGAATGCTCAGGGGAAATTTGCCGGAGGGACAATTGCCCCCGGCTACGCCCTCTGTGCCCGCGCACTGAAAGACGGCACCGCAGCGCTTCCTCGCGTCGAACCATGCGGGAATATCAATACCATAGGACACGATACGGTCACGGCCATCCAGAGCGGAATCCACCATTTCTGCCGGGGAGGAGTAATCAGCGTGCTCAATGATATTTCCCCGGCCTCCGGCCAACCCCCCACCGTGGCACTCACGGGAGGAGACGCCACCCGACTATTACCCCTGGATACGCCCCTTGAAGTCGTGCACCGCCCCGCCCTGATTTTTGAGGGCATATCCGCCACACTCAGCGCTCATAATGTATGAGAGAGATTTAAAACCTATTCCGGAATGCGCTCTGCTGGCGCTACTTTTGTCGCTTCCGTTTGTGGGGCGACTGCTGACATCCGACCACAATGACCGAACTCATACGCACCCGGAAACGCACTTGAACGCAAAAGTGCCGCGATTAAACCCCAGAATTATTCTCAACGGCCTCTGACCTGACGAGAAACGCAATATGCTCGACGCAACAGACAACGAAAGCACCGAATCCAGTGGCGAGGGCAACCTCATCACAATTCTGGCCGTGTCGTTGCTGTGTCTGAGCGTGGCCATATTGGTCGTTGCCGTCGACAAAATTTGTGGGGGGATCCTCATTCGCTCCGCTCTTCACGACAACCTCCGGAGGGCCACCCATGAACTGAGCCACACCGGTACTAATAATCGTCGGAAAACAGAACCAGTCCAGTTGCCCGATGGCTCAACGGCTCCCATACCGCTCGTCCATTCCATCCCACCGGGCAAAGTCGCGAGAATCGCTCTTGATCTCGAACAACAGCGACAGCGGTGTTTATCATTGCTGTCCAGAATACAGTCGGACAGCGTGATTGGTGCGAACGGCCCATCACAAAAAACGCGGAGCAAACGTATTACTGAACTAAAAGCTCTCTGGCGTAAAGTCCAGAAAAACCTGGCGGGGACACTGCGTATAAACCGACAGCGGGCGCGGTTCGTCCTGTATTCGCTGGCCTGGCCTCATCTCGGCCGGTTTCAGAAGGGGGAGAAGTCCAACCTGCCACAACCTTACAGCCCCGTTCCCCCGCCCCTCGCATCACAGAATAAAGCGGTTTGGAAGCCAATTCTGCATATAACCCATTCAGCCCAACACAAGCCCTGGCCCGCCATTGCCCGCAGGCTGGAAGAAACTTTCAATCTGGACCAGGAGGAGCTCCTTGCATCCCAGGTCCTTGCTTGTCGCCAGAAACTCAACCATGCATTCCGGTCTCCTTCCGATCTCGATGCGGCACGGAAGGCCCTCACCCGACACGCAGCACTCACTCCCTTCCAGAAGCGAGCGGTCCTCGGCATGCGAGCGGTTCAGTGCTTGCTGAACGCGGGCCCCACCGCATTCCCTTTCCTGTTGCAATTCGCCGAAAAGCATTCCACCGGTTTTGATATGCTCCCTCGCGCCATCACTGCGTGGGGCATACGGCGACAGGCTATGAACGCCGTCAAGTCCTTCATTCGGCATCCAGACAGCGCGACATCACGCAAGGTAATTGCGTTCGGTCCGTTCGCACTGGAGGCCATGCACAAGCTCCCCTCTGCACTGACAGAAGAGATGGGGCCGCGGCACTGGCAGAGGATGAGCAAGCTCAAAAGCCGCTGGGGGGCGGAGCAAAACGCTTTAAAAACACTGGGCCGGGATATCCACCTGTGGAAACAGTGGTATGAGAACGCACGGTCAATTTTAGAAGACAGTGAAAGCTGATAGACCCCTTTTACAGGTTTGCCGTCCTTCATCCTTTCGTCTATAATGAGTATCTGTTCTGGGTAATGCTACGTACTTGCCGAAAAGAAGGAAATTATTGTGAAAGACGACATCCATCCCGATTACATGAAGTGTGAAGTCAAATGTGGTTGTGGCGAAGAATTTACGACCAGAGCCACCGTTCCCAATATCAGGGTCGAAGTGTGCTCCAACTGCCATCCTTTCTATACCGGCAAACAGCGGTTTGTTGACAGCGCGGGCCGGGTGGAAAAATTCAATGAGCGCTGGGGGGCAAGCATCGAAGAGAAAAAAAGCGAATTGCTTGAGGCAGAAGAGCAAGAAGACAGCGAGTAGCGCCTATATCGGGACAACGTTGGGCAGTTTTTCTCCTTCCCTCGTTGTCCCTCTTTTTATGTGGTTGGCCCAATTTCAGATATCGCTGAATGAACTCTCCACACAAGCTCAACAATTCTTGGAACTTTCCTCTTATCCGCCAATGATGAAACTCAGTGCAGAAGTCAAAGAAAAGCTCCGTGACCGCCTGACAGATGCGGTTGAGGAACACGCGGAGCTTGAACAGAAACTGTCAGACCCGGACCTGGCAGGACAGGGCGCGCGCTACGCGAAAATAGCACGTAAGCACGGCCAGATGTCCAAATTTAAGGATTTGTACACAAAACTCCAGCGCGCGGAAGAAAAAAGAGAACAGGCTGAAGATCTTGCTGGAGACGCGGAAGAAGACCCGGAAATGGCGGAATTGGTGGAAGAGGAAATCCAGGAGGCTGAAAACACAGAATCGGAAGTGTACCAGGAACTGCTCGATCTCCTCTGCTCCGATCCCGACCAGGAACGAAACAGTATCGTCATGGAGATCCGCAGTGGGACGGGCGGGGAGGAAGCTGCTCTATTCGCTGCTGACCTTTTCCGCATGTACAGCCATTACGCGCAGGAACACGGATGGAAAATCACCGTTATGGATAAGTCCGTCACCGATCGCGGAGGATTCAAATATCTGATCGTTAATATCCAGGGCAAGGGTGTATGGGACAGGCTGCGCTACGAAAGTGGCGGTCACAGGGTCCAGCGGATCCCCGAAACCGAATCTCAGGGCCGCATCCATACGAGCCTGTCCACCGTTGCGGTCCTGCCGGAAGCCAAAGAAGTGGATATCAAGATTGATCCGGATGATCTCGACATCAGCTTCATGCGCTCCCAGGGACCGGGCGGACAAAGCGTGAACAAGGTCAATTCATGCGTCCGTATGGTCCATAAACCAACGGGCATCTCCGTCAAATGTCAGGAAGAAAAGTCCCAGCACAAGAACCGAAAACTCGCCCTCAAACTCCTCCGTACGAAACTCTACGAACGACACCAGCAGAGGCAGAAAGAAAAGCGCGATGAGCTTCGACGGTCCCAGGTCGGCTCGGGGGACAGGAATGAACGTATTCGCACCTATAATTTCCCACAGGACCGGGTCACAGACCACCGTATCGGCCTCGACGTTTTCGGTGTGGAAACAATACTCTCCGGTGAGATCGATGAGATTGTCGATGCCCTGGCCAAATGGGACAAAAAGGAACGTGTCAAGAGGCTGGCCAACGCAGGATGATTGCCCCCTCTGGGCCTCCCGTCACCGATTAATCTCCCCAACCAGTATGCCCGCATGCGAACCGGGCGATACTTCTATTTCTCACTATCCCGGATGGCCCTTCCCCCGGACATTTCACGAGCCGCGGAGCTCCTGATCCGTTGGAAAATATTCCCCCCAATTCGCAAAATAGCTAAGCGGGCCGAACTAAAAACTTTCAGATTTCAAACCCGGTTTGGTGTCGATTAGCCGTATTTTTAGTCCCAACGGGACGG
>CAZXYF010000031.1:0-23510 GCA_964644705.1 uncultured candidatus Brocadiaceae bacterium
TCCCGTTGGGACTAAAAATACAGCTAATCGACACCAAACCGGGTTTGAAACCCGAGAGTTTTTAGTTCGGACCGCTTAGAACAATTTTGCAGAAGCGCTCAGGAAACACCGGTTGCCCGGCAATAGACCCATATGGAATAGCGCGGTTCACTGAACACTTACGGTGGCTTGAGCCCCGAACTTTATATCAACCTACTCTTTTTCCTCACCCGGCCGGCGGAGGTGCCAATCGGTTGTTTGCTGATACGCGTGGGCGGCCCTGAAAAGTCTTTGATCCTGCCAGGGCGGGGACATGAGCTGGAGACCGACCGGGAGGCCCTCTGAGGTGAAGCCGCAGGGAAGCGACAGGCCGCCGATGCCGGCGAGGTTGGCGGAGATGGTGAAAACATCGCTCAGATACATGGCCAGAGGATCATCGGTCTTCTCACCCCGCCGAAACGCTGGTGTGGGGGCGGTGGGGGTCAGAATAAGGTCCACATCCTCCCATGCTCGATCAAAATCCTGCTTGATAAGACGCCGCACGCGTCCGGCTTTCAGGTAGTATGCGTCGTAATATCCGCTGCTCAGCGCGTGGGTACCCAGCATAATCCGCCGTTTGACCTCCGGCCCGAATCCTTCCCCCCGGGTCTGGCTGTACATATCAACGATGTTGTCCGCGTCCTCCGCGCGGTGTCCGTATCGAACGCCATCGTAGCGCCCCAGGTTACTGCTGGCTTCGGCCGTGCAGATGATGTAATAGCAGGCAACGGCGAAGCTGGAGAGTTGATCATCCTCAATATCAATTCGGCTATGAGGCAGGCTGATTTCTTTGCAGCTGGCACCCATCTCCTCAAAAGTCTGTCGGGCATTCTCAATGGTTTCCAGAACCTGCGGGTCCATCCCTTCGGAGAGGAAGAATTCTTGCGGTATGCCAAAAGTCATCCCCGCAACCTCTCCCTCCAGTGCACCGAGAAGATCTGGAGCCGGCCGGGACGTGCATGTCGTGTCCCGATCATCGGGGGTTGAAATCACTTCCAAAAGCAGAGCGGCATCCTCGGCAGTGCGAGCGAAGGGGCCTATCTGATCAAGTGAGCTCGCGAATGCCACCAGACCGTACCGGCTGACACGTCCGTAAGTGGGTTTCATACCCACGTTACCGCAGAGGGCTGCTGGTTGCCGAATGGATCCACCGGTATCGCTCCCCAGGGCCAGTGGTACCATGCCGGCGCTTACCGCCGCCGCGCTACCACCGCTGGAACCACCGGGAACGCGATCGGTATCCCAGGGGTTGCGCGTGGTCTGGAGGCTGCTGTTTTCGGTGGAGGACCCCATGGCGAATTCATCCAGATTGGTTTTGCCGATGATGATGGCGTCTTCCTGCAGCAAGCGTTCAACCACATGGGCATTGTAGGGGGGATTAAAATCGTCCAGGATTTGAGAAGCGCACGTAGTCTGCGTATTTCGGGTGCAGATGTTGTCCTTGACCGCCACGGGCACACCCGCCAGGCGTCCCGGGGTTTCCCCCCGCGCAAGTTTCTCGTCGAGTTTATCCGCCTGTTGTAGAGCGGTTTTCTCCATAACGGTGAGGAAAGCCTGCACGTCGGGTTCACGCTTTTTAATACGTTCCAGATGGTTTTCAGCAATGTCCCGGGCGGACACATCGCCGTTCAGGAATTGCTCTCGCAGATCAATTGCTGTAGGACATGAAGGTTGTGACATGGACCGATTGGATCAGAAGACTGTAGGAATAAAAAATAAAAATCTATTGATCACGGGCATACAGGTCTAAATTAGTTATTTCCCCATTTCTTTCCAGCTGTACTCCTCGAACCTCTCTCCGCCAACCCCGCTGTTGTAAACACCGTGATGGGCCGCCATATTGATGACGAGATCGCTGGGCTGGAAATCTTCGGTGGTGTGGTAATAACAGCGAACCACGGGCACCTGGGTGCCGTAGGCGTTAGAATCCGTGTAAGTTACCGTTCCCGATTCATATCGGCCTCCATTCATATCTCTGATTTTTTTGGCTTCCCGCCATGTCAGGATGCCATCACCGTTTCCTTCTTTGTCCAGTGTTTCTTCCTCAGATTCAGATTCGAAAGCCCAGTAACATCGTGCGATGCTGAACTCAAATATGTATGAGCAGGCATTTATTTCCGTGTTGCGCAATTGATACGGTTTTACTTTGTTGCCCCACATTGTAATGTCATAACCTTCTCGGGTGATTGTTTTAGAAACATCATCGGTCATTTTCTCGTATTCCCATGGATCATCTCCTGTTCTGTTTCCAGTATCATCATAGGGCGGTGGATAATCCGTAATGTCATCGGTTTCCTGGTATTGATTTGACGCAGCCCGTGGTGGTTTACTGCCCTGGCGCCCTTCATAGGGGTCGGAGGGACAGAGTAAGAGCTCAGGAGTAATGTATTCAGGATGCAGATTACTTAACCACGGGACCCTCTGGGGATGATTGGTTCTGTACTGTCCCATGGCCTGCCCGATCTGGCGGAGATTGCTCTGGCAATTCGCCTGGCGGGCCTGCTCGCGGGCGGCGCTGAGTGCCGGCATGAGCATGGCCGCCAACACCGCGATAATTCCCAGCACGACGAGCAGCTCAACCAGGGTGAATTGTTGCCGCTGATGACCGTGTATCATATACATATTCCCCAAAGAGATTCGTTGAACCCAAACGCATGCTTCCTCGTCCCCCCGTTACTCCTCCTCATTTATCCCAGTTTACCAGATACTGATCATTTCCCGCAAAGTGACTGCCGGCGGACGCTGTGGTGATTGGCATGACGTTTTGGGACATCGTTGGTATAATAGGAAAGCGATTGATCGACGCACACATCTCTTTCAGCCTGACCTTTCCGCCTTCTCGACGTTTTTACCAGGATACTGTGTAACCATGTTGTATCGGCTTGCCTATCTTATCAGTCTCGGAATTGAGATCTACTGTTTTATCATTTTCGCGCGGGTGGTCTTTTCCTGGCTTCCCGCCCATACACGCCAGAATCCGGTATATGAGATTATTTACCGGATGACCGAACCGGTGCTTCGTCCCGTTCGCCGGCGTCTTCCGCCCATGCAGGGGATAGACCTTTCGCCGATCGTGGTAATCGTCGTGCTGTATGCACTGAGGTATGTGCTTTTTGGTACATGAAGTGCTGGAGCAGGGTCTTGAGAGACTTTGTGGGCGGATGTGGCCTGGTGCCTCTGGGGGGCGAGAGAAGTTTTGATGCCGCTGAAAGTGGATAGCAGAAGTTCTGGCGCATTGCGAGAGTGACCTGTTTCTGATATCGTCCATAGTACAGGCATTCCTTGTTTTTCTTCCTGCCTTTTCTCTGATTTGCCCGACCGTTATCACGGTACGGGTTCCGGGGCGTATGGTAAAACAGAACAACATCAGAAATTTTTGCATTATAGCTCACATCGATCATGGGAAATCCACTCTGGCCGACCGGTTGTTGCAGCGTACGCGGGCCGTGCCGGACAGAGATTTTCATGATCTGATGCTTGATGATATGGAGTTGGAGCAGGAGCGTGGTATCACCATCAAGGCCAGCTGCGTGCGTATGTTTTACGAGCATGAGGGGGAGGAGTATCAGCTCAATTTGATCGATACCCCCGGTCATGTTGATTTCAGCTACGAGGTCTCCCGTGCACTCAAAGCCTGTGAAGGCGCCCTGCTTCTGGTGGACAGCAGCCAGGGAATTGAAGCTCAGACGGTCGTAACTTATACCCATGCGCAGGAGCAAGATCTGGACATCATTCCGGTTGTCACAAAGATTGACATGTCCAATGCCCGGCCCATCGACACGATGGAAGAGATGGAGCTCAGCTTTCAGATGGATGCGGCGGAGATACTGGCCGTCAGCGGGAAAACAGGGAAAAATGTTGATGATGTGATGGAGGCGATCATTGAGAGGTTACCTGAACCCGAAGGGGGTCCCCGGGAGCCTTTGCGCGGGCTGATTTTTGACTCCTTCTACGACGAGTATCGTGGCGTGGTTGTGTTTGTTCGTGTGGTGGATGGTGAAGTGCGACCCGGGGATGAGGTGATGGCGATGGGAACGGGTACGCGCCATGAAGTGACGGAGGTGGGGGTGTTCACACCCGGAATGATGCAAACCGAGAGTCTGGCGGCCGGCGAGGTGGGGTATATTATCGCCGGGATCAAAAACATTCGCGACGTCCGTATCGGCGATACCCTGACGCATCGTAGCGAGCCCGCGGAGGAACCCCTGCCGGGGTACAAGGAGCCGCAGCCGATGGTGTTCTGTGGCTTATTCCCGCAGGATAACGAGGATTTTCCGTCCCTGCGGTCGGCTCTGGAAAAGCTCTCACTCAATGATTCATCCTTCTCCTATGAACCGGAAACTTCCGAGGCACTGGGTTTCGGGTTTCGATGTGGTTTTCTGGGACTTCTCCACATGGAAATTATTCAGGAACGTCTGGAGCGAGAGAGCGATGTCCCGGTGATTCAGACGGCACCGAATGTGACCTACAAAGTGCGCAAAAGCGACGGAGAAGTCATTGACATTGATCGCCCGTCTCAGATGCCCAATCGGGGCAAGGTTGAGGAGATTCTTGAACCGTGGGTGAGTATGCAGTTGATCACGCCGGGCGACTACATAGGTAATGTGATGAAGCTGCTGGAGAACCGTCGCGGCGAGCACATGCATACAGAATTCTTCAGTGATACCCGGGCACTGCTGGAATATATGTTGCCGATGGCGGAAGTGGTGTATGACTTTTTTGATCGCTTGAAATCCGTCACGCGGGGACATGGTACGATGGACTACGAAATGATGGGATACGAGGTGAGCGATCTGGTGAAAGTGGAGGTCCTTGTGAACGAGGACCCCGTCGATGCCCTGTCGTTCATCTGTCATCGGGATGTGGCGGAATCCCGGGGGCGGCAGGTTATCAAGACGTTGAAGAAACACATTGATCGCCACATGTTCAAAATTCCTCTCCAGGCAGCGTTTGAGGGGCGAGTGGTTGCCCGTGAGACGGTGCCGGCGGCGAAGAAGAACGTGACGGCGAAATGCTATGGCGGGGATATCACGAGAAAAAGGAAATTATGGGCACAACAGCGTGAGGGAAAAAAGAAAATGAAAGCTGTTGGCAACGTGACGATACCTCAGAAGGCATTTCTCGCCGTATTGGAAGCTGACGATGAGTGATAAAAAACACCAACATCCCATCCCGTCCGGAGGGGCCAGTCAGGTCGTTTCGGGATCGAGGACTCCTCTCCGGGATAATCTGGAGTCCATCGTTCTGGCCATTCTTATGGTCATGGTGGTGCGGCAGGTGGTGGTGGAGGCCTTTAAAATTCCTACCGGCAGCATGGCTCCCACCTTGTTGGGCGTGCACAAGGAAGTGCGGTGTCCCAACTGCGGATGGACGTTCCGCATCGGAGACGACAAAGTGGGGCCCAACACGGAAGTTGAATGCCCCAACTGTCATTACCAGTGGCCCGGAGCCTCCGTCTATTATCCCGGTGAATATGGGGGCGAACCCATTGATTTCCGGCGTCCTGCCTGGCTCTGGAATGAGGGGACCGCGGCGGTCAGCGGACAAAAGGTTGAGGGGATGCAGGCTGCGAACCGTATCAATCGCTGGGGAAGTCGTATATTTGTCAACAAGTTCATTTACAGCCTGCGCAAGCCACGACGCTGGGAGGTCTCCGTTTTTCGCTATCCCTTCTGGAAGGTAAGTTGCAACGACTGCGGATGGGATGGGGACGTGGAGCCGGAATCCATCGAACGCTGTCCGGTCTGCGGGTCCAAAGATATTGACATCACGCGAAAGAATTACATCAAACGCGTGGTGGGTTTGCCCAATGAAACGTTGACCCTGCGGAACGGAGACGTGTATGTGAAGCAGAAGGGGGACGGTAACTTCCATATTGCTCGAAAGCCTCCTCCGGTTCAGAGGAGGCTTTGGCTGCCGGTTTTCGACAGCTCGTACGTTCCTGAAAAACGTATCGAACCACGCTGGAACTTCCAAAACGGAGTCCGTGAATGGGATGCAGATCCGACGACGGGGGCTCTCCGTTGCAGGGCGGCGGGGGCGGAAGGCCAGCGCATGGCGGAGTTCGCCCGCACGATTTATGATCAGTATGCGTATAACGGAAATGAAATTACGGAGGCGAGGGCTAAAGGATCCAATCAGTATGAGGTGATGGGTGATGTGCGCCTGGATCTCCGCTTTGCCGTGACGACTGTGAATCAGAACGAATCGGGATCGGTACGGATGGAAATCATCGAGGACGATAAGCGATTCGCCCTGGTAATGGTGTTGCCCGGTGGAAATGCCCAGTTGTATGTGGACGGGACAAGGGTCAAAGAAAGATCTGTTCGCAACCTGCCCCGCGGCGTGAAGCAAACGGTGAGTCTGGGCAATTACGATGACCGTCTGGTGGTCAGGTGGAACGGGGAAATCCTTATGAAGTATGAGTATATGGCCACCTCGGTCCCCGAACAGCCGCGACAGAGTATCCGTTTTGGGGCGGAAAATGCCGATGTTGAGTTCGAACGAATCCGGATTTATCGCGATGTTTACTACATGGGACAGACCGGCGAAGGAGGACAACCCCGGCGCTATGTGATGGGGGCCGGACAGTATATGGTGTTGGGGGACAACAGTCCGGCCAGCAGTGATAGTCGTGCCTGGTTGCGGCCACAGGTGCCCGAGGAAAACTTCATGGGGGAGGCTTTCGCGGTTTTCTGGCCCATTCACGAGATTAGTTTATTGTCTTTGGGTTCAACACCGCCGAAACAAAAAAAGGAGTGAACAAGGATGAAAGTATATTTTGGTGAATCGCTCGACGAAATGATCCGTGAAATTGGTGCGCGCGGGACCGAGACCGTCCGGGTGCATGCAGTTGCGCACGACGAGCCCCAGGAAGTTCGCGTGGACGTTCATGCCACCACCCTGTGCGGGGGGCAGATATACGAATCGGTCAAAACCAGTTATCATTCCGTTGATGGGGAAGGGGAAGAAAGACGTAAACGAATCGCGGAGCTGTGTGAAGAACGGAGAGAAAAAGTAGCGGAAACCTGCAGCCGGTTCGAAATCCGTCGGGGCATTCTCAAGCAATAGGTTGAGGAACAGTATCGGTGAAACTACAATTATGTATGGCGTTAATCAGGTGGTCACAATCTACGGGGCCAGTAAATGTCGGATATAGCAGTCGTTCGATTTGGATATATGAAAAACGTTCAGTACTTTTCCGCTGGCGGTTGTGAGCTGCGGAAGGGGGACGACGTGATTATACGGACCGAACGGGGAGTTGAGTGGGGCACGGTGATATCCACCGGAGCGGATGTGAAAGACGATCTGGTGCAGGGAAAGATATTACGAAAAGCCAACGATAAAGATGAAACCGACCTGCGGGAGATCAGGGAATCGAAAGAACCCGAGGAATACCAGGTATGTGAGAAGCTGATCGATAAATATGATCTTCCGATGAATCTGGTCAGGGTCGAACATATTTTTGGGGGGCATAAAATCATATTTTATTTCACCGCGGATGGACGAGTGGATTTTCGGGATCTGGTGAAAGATCTGGCGGGCCGCTATCGAACGCGCATTGAGATGCGACAGATAGGGGTTCGTGATGAGGCAAAACTGCTGGGTTTGTTCGGTTCCTGTGGGCGTGAGCTGTGCTGTTGCAAATTTTTGCAGGCATTGAAACCGGTGCCGATGAAAATCGCCAAAAATCAGAAATCCACTCTTGATCCCGCGAAAATAGGGGGGCGATGCGGGCGCCTCAAATGTTGTCTCAAGTATGAAACGGAGCTGTATGAGGAGTTGAAAAACAACCTTCCCCGCCGGGGAGCCAATGTGGAGACCGACCGGGGTGAGTGTGTGGTGATTGGTTATCAAATATTGAGTCAGACGGTCACGGTGCGATACTCCGACGATACGGAGGAGACGCGTCCGCTGGATGAGATTTCGATGCCCGACTGATCGACATAAATAGGGGTAAGCAGATGCTCAAATGGCTTTTATCCAAATTTGGAAGCGCAGGACCGGTGCGGGGGTATGACGTGGAAGAGCAGGTTTTTGAGGGCGCTTTTTCTAATATTTACCGCGCATCGCGCACAGAGGATGATCAGGAAGTGGCTCTCAAGGTCCTTACTGATGCCGGACAAAAAATGGCGGAGATGCTGGATGAGCATCGGAAAGCGGTGTGGGAGGGCGAACTTCTGGAGAGTCTGGATCACCCAAATATTGTGCGATGTATTGACTCCGGAAAAGGCTCCCCGTACTGGCTGGCGATGGAATACATCGAATCCCACATAACCTCCCTGATCGGGACCTGCAACAACAAACAGGAGGAAAACCGGATTCTGGAGTTCTGCAACCAGATCGTGGATGCTCTCGCGTACGTGCATTCTCGAGGATTTGTGCATCGCGACATCTGCCTGACGAACGTGCTGGCCACGGAGGACGGAACGGCGAAGTTGATTGATTTTGGAATGGCTGTGCCGCAGGGGTGTAAACTGGTCGAAGGACGTGTGGGCACTCCCAGTTATATGGCCCCGGAGATGATCAAATCCTCGCATTATACGTCAAGTGCGGACATCTATTCCCTCGGCATTGTTATGTATGAGATGGTGACCGGTCAGAAGCCGTTTGGTGGCCGGATGAAGGAACAGCGAATGACGCGCAGTCTGAATGTTGATCCCCACCCGCCCAGTGAACATGCGGAGTACTGTTCACAGGAACTCGAAGACCTGATCATGCGCTGCATCTCGAAGGATATGGATGAACGCCCGACGGAGGCCCGGGAGCTTTCCCAGTCTCTGTTCGTTCTACGTCGTCGGCGTGGTTTGACGTAAATATTGCAGGTGAGACACTTGACAGACCAGCGGTCGCACCTCTACACTTTGGACGCAGTTAGGGCAAGCAATTGGGTTTCAGTGCCGTTGATAGAGAGGTGATGATATGCGTGGACGAACGACAGGAAAGATTGTAACGGGAGCACTGACTGTCATTTTGGGCCTTATGACCATCTTTTATGTGATCACAGCGGAGCCCGGTGAGGTGGATGGCGCCCGCGCGATCGCCTATGCCATTCTTTCGCTTACCAGTGGCACGTGCTACCGCTATTTTGAAGACTGAGACCCAGAGTGGGGGCGGCCGCTTTTACTCATCTGAGTGGTCTTCGTCGTTTTCATCGTGCTCATCGTTTACATCCTCTCCGGAGTCCGACTGCCCATCGACCTCCGAAAAAAGCGGCTCGGCTGATATGATTTTGTCGGCGTATTCATCCGACTCATCGCTGGACCGCGACCGATAGTGACCGGCCGGTCCCGAGCTCTTGCGATTCCGCTCCTGTCCTTCATCCCCTCCCGCCGACGGCGGACGAAGCATTTCATCCTGAAGCGCCTCCAGAGCCCCCAGAATTGAGCCCTCCAAATTTGCGTATGCGTCGCGGACCGTCTTCTGGACCGCTCCTTCGATTTCCCCTTCCAGCCCCTGCACATTGCTGTTGAGACTGGCGTGGCGGGTGCGCAGCGTGGTCAGCTGGTCGTCAAGTTCCTGCAGGTCGTCCCGAGTGTTGGCAAGTGTTTGTTTGAGCTCCTGGACGGTATCTGCAAGTGATTCCAGCTGTTCCTTATTGCCACTGGCGATGCGTTCTGCATCCGCCACAGAATTCGAGACCCCCTCTTTATGTTCCGCCAGCGCGGTATGCAGATCCTCCTCCAGTTCGTTGAGGCGAGTATCTATTTCTTCCCGCACCCCTTCCACGTGAGATCGAATCCCCTCCATACCGCCTCCGAGACTGTTAACGTGTTTCATGAAACTGCGCAGAGGAACCATGAAGAAAATGCAATAGAGGGATGCGGCAAGGCTCCCAAAACACAGCACGATCAAAAAAATGGCCTGCCACGTGGCAAACACAACTTCGGCGAGTACTGGTATCATACGGCCTCTCCTCCGAGGACAATCTCTTGCAAAAAAGTTTTGTTCACTCTTTTAGGTCTTTTTCTTTCTCTTTGAATGCCCGGTATGTCCGCCGAATACGACGAATAAAGACAATTAACATAATCACAAGAACGCCGGCCAGTTCCCATTGAGCCCAGGTTTCATGACGTTGAAACACCCCGAGCCACAGCAGCAATCCGACGGAAACAAGGATAAGAGCATCTTCCAGATACAGGCTTTTTTTTACTTCGTCGTCTGATTGGGATGGGGTCATAACATTTTTCTCCAGTCTGGCATATTCATTCCAGCGGGACCAAACAGTATAACGCACATCCCGGGGGCATCGCAGGTCACCGATGTGGATTGTTCGCGCCCAGTGGTCGATGCTATGATAGGATAACATTCTTCAGGAGGAATATGGGTGATATTAGAACCGTATCACATAACGATGGCCGTTTTGATTTTTGTTTTTGGACTGATGGTCGGGAGCTTTCTGAACGTCTGTATCTGGCGTTTGCCGCGCGGTCAGAGCGTCTCCGAGCCGCGTTATTCTGAGTGTCCTCACTGTCATACACAGCTGAACGCCTGGGATAACATCCCCGTCCTGAGTTTTGTCTTTCTCCGTGCACGATGTCGTTACTGCGGCGAGGCGATATCCTGGCGTTATCCGATGGTGGAAGCACTGACGGGCGGACTATTCCTTGCTGTTTACCTCTGCCAGGGTGTTGTGGCGGACGCAGATCCCGGTCAGGTGGTTATCATGCTGCTGACGACCGCCCTTCTGATTGTTGCCAGTGGCATCGATTTCAAGTTTCGCATAATACCTGACGAAATATCGATCTACGGTATGATGGGGGGCTTGCTTGCTGGTACGCTCCTGCCGGGACTCCATACTGGCGCGGCGCCCCACCATACTTTTTCGGCTCTGACCGGCGTCGGGCCTGTGGATGGTTTTCTGGCCGCCCTGATTGGGGCGATCGGGGGCGGGGGAATCGTCCTGTTTTTTGCGGTGGTAGGAGCGCTGATTTTTCACCAGGATGCGCTGGGCATAGGTGATGTGAAACTGATGGCGATGGTTGGGGCCCTGGTTGGCTGGAAGGTGGCCATGATTGCTTTTTTTATAGCGCCGTTTTTCGGCCTCATCTACGGTCTGCCGCTACTGGTTTTCAAAGACGAGCATCATATGCCCTACGGGCCATTTTTGTCCGCCGGTACTGTTCTGGTTCTGCTGGTGCGGAGCCGGGCGTGTGCCGTTCTGGAACACTACGGCAGAGCGCTGCAGCAGATATTTGGCGTGATTATTGGTTAGGGTTCGACGAGCATCATCGATGTCGTCGCATCAGTCGCATGGGTTCTGTGCTACCGCCTGCAGCGGTGGCATAGATAATGTATCGCTTTGTGATGTGGGCGGATAAGTCTATTTTCGACAGAATATGAAGGACCAGTCGTGAGTGATCTGAGTGCAAACTGGAAAAAATACCTGGGACAGGCCGCAGCGGCCACCGTGTGCATGTTTCTGTTGTTGTGGTTGCTGTTCGACAGAAATTTGCTCGTGCTGGCATCGCTGGGATCCACTGGTTTTATCGTCTTTGCTCTTCCGCACTCACGTACCGCCCGGCCACGGAACGTGGTGGGAGGCCAGCTGGCGGGGCTGGCGTGTGGGGCACTGGTGGTGTTCGCGGCCGGCCTGTGTCTGAGCAGTTCCCCCCCAACTGTGCTCAGGGTGGCAATGTATGCCCTGTCAGTGGGCCTATCCCTGCTGGTCATGGTTACCACGCGGACCGAACACCCTCCGGCCGGGGGCACGGCTCTGGGAATTGCCATGCGGGGATTCTCCTTCCATGCAGCCGTGGCTGTTATCATCGGGGCGGTTCTGCTGGCGCTCGCCCATCGTCTGGCGGAACGGCTGACGGCATAAACATTCGTCGTCTCCACGATGCCGGGGCAAGCATGCCGGTCTCAGATGTTCAGTGTGATTCGTGGAGTTTTCAGCTGCTGGCGAGCATGAAGAATGTGCTTGCGGTCCAGGTGTAGGCTTTATCACGCAGCGGTTCGCCGGTCACGGCGTCAAAATTTTCAGCGAAACCACTTCTGGCACATAGGCGGCAGAAACGCCGGGATATCGTATCGGCCAGTTTTGTTTCGCCGGAGCGGCGGAGACCATCCACCATGATCAGCGTTGGGGGAGCCCAGATTGGGCCACGCCAGTAACCGTCAGGCTCGTACAGCGGTGAATCCGGATTTTCGGTGGCCGGACCCCAATCGGTGAGGTTTTCTCGAATGCGTTCCACGAGCGGCTCACGCACGCTCTGCGGCAAGCGCTGCCCCAGGAGGATGGGCGTGCACGGGATGATGCTCTGCGCCTGTTCATTGACCTCCCCGGAGTGGGCGTGCCGCGAAACAAACCGGTCACCCGCCCAGAGATCCTCCAGCAGGGCCTTCAGGATAGCATCGCTCCTTTTCCGCCAGTGTTCGGCGTCGTGCCCCCGCCCCAACCTGCTGGCCAAGTCAGCGAGCACTTCCATTTGTATGCTCAGCAGTGCGCCCAGATCGGCCCCCTTGACGGGCTCACCCACATCGAACACCGTTCCGTTGTCCCAGCCGCTGTCATTCCCATGATAATATCGCGGTAATTCTTCCCCGTCGGGCGTGCGGAAATTCTGCCACCACCGTGTCCAATCGGCCAGGACGTCATAGGCCTCCGCCATGCGTTCCGGCGTCCGGAACCAGTCGTTGGATGTCATCATCTTTCGGTAGGTCCAGCCGTGCACGGGTGGTTTGACGAAATTGTACTGGCGAAGCACGTCGTTTATCATGTCCGGGAGCTGGCCGTGCTGGGTCTGATGGTCGAAAATGAGCATGAACTGATCCCACGCCAACCGCGGACGCCCTTCGGCCAGTGCCATTGCGTTGAAACAGTGATCCCAGCTCCATACGTTGCACATCCAGTTCTTGCTCATCAGCATGGCGGGCCGCTGGAAATGGTCGCATGGATCGACGACGGAAGCCCAGTTGATGTAGGCCGCTTTCCGGGCCGTCTCCTGCAGATCGTCGGGGACGGTGGGGTAATCGCCCAGAAACGATTCAAAATCGGATGCCACCCGTCCACGACTGGTCTCGTAGGTGGGATAATCCTCTGGAAGTGGCTGATGTCCACGGGTCTGATGGATAACACACTCACCAACCCCATTCTGTCCCGGTGTGATGTCGGCGATGATGCGTTCACATTGCGTCGTTTGCCAGGGTGCATCCACCGATAATTTGCCGTTGAGGCGCACCACCGTGTAGTTGCGCAGGGCGCTGAGAGCATTGAACAGCCATTGATCGTCCGGCTGTTCAACCGCGCAGTTGAATCCACCCTGTTGCATCTGCAGGCGCAGTCCGATTCCTTCCGTCCGGATCCGGAGCTGTTCTGAATCGGTAATACAAAGACGTACCAGGCCCTCATCAGTTCGGAGACGCAATTCGTCGATGGACGGTTCCACGTCAAAAGGGATTGTGCCCCCGTTGTGGATTGTTTGCAGGTGAAACACTTCTCGAGTGACTTCTCCGTGCATGTTACGGAGCCAGAGACCAGGGGGGACGTCGGTCTGGTCGTGATGTTTCCCCTCCAGCTGGCTCACGGCCAGGTAGGAACCGAAACGACTGAACGGGACGTTTTGAAGGTCGATATCCAGCATGTTGAGGATCCTTAGAAATAACAAAGTAGGAGTCTGGAGATTGCATGTCACTGCGCTACAGGAAGGGAGATTGTGTGGGAACAGCGCTTAATCCGCAAGTGACGGGTGGGACACCGAGGGGGGAGCGGCTGGAGCTGATGTGACATGAGTCACTGCTGTTCTCCGGTCACCAGGCCGGCGTCCCTTTTGATTGAAAGGATATCTCTGTCATGCACCCACCGGGGCAGGTTGATCCAGACCTCGTGAAACCCGAAACCACCATTGGTCATTTCCCTGATGGCGTCCTCTTTTGACCATCCCTGCACCGCCAGCCCGGACGGGAGAGCAGGTGATCTCTCAAATGTCTCCTCCACAATCTCCGCTCCGCCCTCATTTCGTACTGACGATTTCTATTTTGCCGGAGCTGGAATCGTACTGAAATTTGCGATCCGGGGGGAGTTCCGGCAGGGAAGCGTTGCGCCAATCGGTGAATTCCTCAAGGGATTTCGGCCAGCGCCCCTTCAGTGCCCGAAATTGTTTCAACTCGTTACGCAGAGCCAGCAATCTCGGTTTTTCCTGTCCTTTTTTCAGCCCCTTGTGCAATTCCCCGACGTAGCTTGAGCCCTCCTGTTTTTGCTGTTTTCCCTCTTCATTTTGTTTGGCCGAAGGCGGTTGGGGCGAATCGTTATCCCCGCATCCATGCCAGGTCGCTAACAAAGCCAGAAGGCAAACGGTAAATAACAGATCCTTTTGAATATTGCCCATGTTGTATATCCTCCTGTTTCGCGGGATATTCCGCAACGGAGCTGACGAAAGAAAGGAACAGAAGATTATTTCAGGAGTTTAGTTCATCCAGGAAATTGTCATGATTTAAATCCGCCCGAAGAGGGGTGACGGAGATATTGCCGTTCTGTATCGTGGACACATCGCATGGGTGATCAATTGTTGAGAATTGCCCGTATGGAAGATCCAGCTGAAACGCATCGGGCGTCTCCGTGCGCACATAGCGCTCCTCAAAAGCACCCGTGTGGTGACGCGTGAAAACCAGGGCGGGATCGGTGCTGGAGGGATCGGGTAGATTGACATTGTAGCCCACAGCCGATGAGCAAGACCGTTGAGATAGCGATTCTACGGTTTGAGCTGCTTGTTGCGCCAGTCGATTTATCCGGTCCAGTCCATCGGGAGCACAGGAGAGGGCTATAGAGCACACCCCATTCATCACACCCTCGATGGCCGCCGCAACCGTTCCGCTGTAAAAGAGGTTGCATCCCAGATTCAGCCCCGGATTAATGCCGCTGACGATCAGGTCGGGGGAATCGTCAAATATGTTGAGCAGACCAAATTTGACGCAGTCCGCCGGGGTTCCGCTGAGTTTATAGACGTCCTGTTCCGTCGGAGTCTCCACGGATTCT
Source organism: uncultured candidatus Brocadiaceae bacterium (assembly GCA_964644705.1). GTDB lineage: Bacteria > Planctomycetota > Brocadiia > SM23-32 > SM23-32 > CAZXYF01. The sequence continues at coordinate 14,996 of CAZXYF010000031.1, forward strand.
ACCCGGACCGGTTCCCGATAGGTGATGGCATGGCCCACGCCACTACGTTCCGCATCGGGGGCCACCACGGTGACATCGCCCAGGTTTTGCAGGACCTCATGCAGAGCCCAGAGGGTGTCAGCTCCGATTCCGTCGTCATTGGTCAGCAGAATTTCCATGGAATAAGGTTTGCCCGCTCGTCCTGAACAGCAGATCAGGGGTATGAAGAATCCTCACTGGCCGCTTGAGAGCACGTGCATTGCTTGCTTCTGGTCGGATGTGCGCAGCACGATCAATCCGCCCGGTTTGTCGGGTCCAACGGCGCAGTAGGCGTATTCGATGTTTATATCGGCCTCGTCAAGCTTATGGGCAAGACTCGCCAACGCTCCGATGCGATTCTCCACGTCCACCAGAAGGACTTCGTTTTCCACCACGATTGCTCCAGCTTCTTCCAGCAGATGGGTGGCATCCTCCGGTTCATTGACGACCAGGCGAACCACCGCATAATCGGCGGTGTCTCCCACACTCAGGGCCATGATATTGATGTCGTGTGCGCTGAGTTGATCGCACATGTTGGCGAGTGTGCCGGGTTTGTTCTGCAAGAATACGGAAATTTGTTTGGCCAGGCGCATCGTAATCTCCCTTGTGTAAACTTCAGTAGATGTGGCAGGAATCAGTGAATTGCACCGCGACTGTGCGGCAAACTCAACGGGTCAGTCAGCTGGTGCGATGACTTTTCAGTATATCGGTCAGGTCCTCCACCAGCTGTTCCTCTTTGGTCTCGTCGAAATCCAGTATATCCCGCAACGCTTCGCCGATATGGGGGATGTAGTTTTCGATGTACCGGCGTTTTCGTTTCTCCTCTTTTTTTCGATGCCGTTTGTTGAGGAAAACGCGCAATTTACGGGCGCACTGCTGCAGGGCCAGAGTTACTTCTTTCTCGATTTTAGGATATGACGCAACGGCCTCTTTACTCTCGCTTGTGAACGGGACCCACGGGCTGGCTACATGCACAAGCACCATCATGGGACCAACGGGCATGGATCCTGTGGGTTGATCGACTTTGTATTGCCGCCAGTTCATATCGCGGCATGCCTGCGTCATGACACACGCGCCCGTTTTATAGAGCAGGGGCACCCGGTTGGCGAACCGCATCAGTCGGGCCGGCTTGTCTTTTTTCAGATCGCCACCGTAGGCGATACCGATTTCAATCAGGAAAGGGATCCCCCGATAAACGGACGGTTTGCGGGTGACGCAGTCGATGAAATCCGCTTCCAGTATGTTATCCAGTCCGGCTTTGATCTGCTCCTCGCCGATGGGGGCCAGGCAGTCCATGGGAGGATTGCGGAGTTTGGTATTGTGGATAGTATCCAGCAGGTTTTCCGCTTCCTGCCGGGCGATGCGTTTGGGCCGCGCGTTTTCATACAATCCGGCATTCTCACAGATTTCCAGCGACCGGGCCCGGCTCACACGGGAAAAATCGTTTTGCAAGCAACCTTTGAGTGTGCGGGAATCAGTGTCCTGCAGTATCTGAATAAGTGTGCCGAGTTCGATCCCGTGAGGATGGGGTTTGATGGCGCGGGGATCATCGGGCAGGGTGTGGACGGCCCGTTCATAACAAGTTTCGCGTCCGTCGGGATCAGAGTAGTGCAGGGAGATGTGCGGATTGGCCATGGCGGTCTGCCGGAGATATTGATCCACGCTCCATTTCCCGCGCTGGTAATGACCTTCCAGGTCAATTCGCACGGACGTTCCCACCCCGTGTTCCCACTCGACGGTGTCTTCCGTGGATATCTTCGGCTCATTGGTTTTGGTGTTCATCACCACCTCGAAGTAGGCGGCCTCTTTGCCTTCTTCGGTGCGGCTGATGATGACGATGGGTTTTCCGGTGGTGAGTTGTCCATACATGCCGGCGGCGCTGATACCGATTCCCTGCTGCCCGCGGCTCATTTTCAGGCGGTGGAACTTGCTGCCATACAGAAGTTTTCCGAAAATTTTTCCCACCTGTTCCCGGACGATACCCGGGCCATTATCGCGGATGATGGCCCGATATCGATCCTCTTTTTCATCCACGTTCTTGATGTCCACGTGAACGGTGGGCAGGATGCCGGCTTCTTCGCAGGCGTCGAGCGAATTATCAACGGCCTCTTTGACGGTGGTGAGGAGGGCGCGTTTGGGATTGTCAAAACCGAGCAGATGTCGATTCTTACTAAAAAACTCGCTCACACTGATCTCGCGCTGATCCTTCGCCATTTCGGTGGCGGTCATGCGCTGTTGACCGCTGTTTGTTGATTTTTTTGCCATGGTTTTGACTACCCATCAGGCTGAAAGTAAAGCATATCGTCCGCACCTCGCATCGCTTATCCGCTGGTTGGCCGCGCCTCGTGTTGCTTTAATGCCGTCTTCATCCCTATCATAAGGGAACGGACAACGCGGTGTGCGGGAACGATGCGTCCGAATAATAGAGTATCGCAAATGACGGGCCATTTTCAACAGTTCCCGGTCACCAGGTGCCACATATTTCACTCTCCGGGCCTGGATGGTCAATATCTGCCGGGCACCCCGGGCGTCCATCAGTTTACTTTCACGATACGTGTGGAGCGATATGAGACGGATTGCGATATCAAATCAGAAGGGCGGAGTGGGCAAAACGACATCGTCGGTGAACCTCAGCGCATGTATTGCTGAGATGGGTCATAACGTTCTGGCCGTCGATATGGACCCTCAGGCCAACCTGTCCATGCACCTTGGTTGTGAGGTCGAACGGGACGAAGCCTCCGTCTATTCCCTGATGCACGGGGAGGATTCGCTGGAGGACACCATTTGTCTGACTGACGTAGAACAACTCTTTGTCATTCCTTCCAACATCGATCTGGCAGGGATGGAAGTGGAGCTGTCGGGGGAAACCGAAGGACGAGAACGATATCTGGAGCGGGCGCTGGAGGAGGCCGAGGAGGTATTTGATTACCTCGTCATTGATTGTCCGCCATCTCTGGGCCTGCTGACGCTCAACAGCATGTGTGCGGCCAATGAAGTGTTCATTCCCTTACAGACCGAATTTTTTGCACTCCAGGGACTGGGCCGGTTGATGGATACTATTGAACTGGTTCAGGATAACCTGAATCCCGACCTCACGGTGACGGGGATTATCCCCACTATGTTCGATGTGCGGACGTCGCTGGCCAACGAGGTTCTGGAGGATATTCGTGAGCATTTCGGAGAACTTGTTTTCGATACCGTTATACGAAAAAACGTGCGGCTGGCGGAGGCCCCGGGGTTTGGAATGCCGATCATCAAATACGAGGCAAACTGCTATGGGACGGAGGATTTTCGTTCACTGGCGCGTGAAGTAACCGCCATGGAAGAAGTATAAACCGGACCAACTGGAAGGGGACGAAGATGCCACAATCAGATAATGATGTCGAAGAAAAAGATAACAGCGAAGAATCACAGGAACACCGGGAGGTGGAACGGAAGGAGCGGACCACGCCCCGTCAGATGTGGGAATCCCAGCGGCAGAAAGGGCAGACCGATGAGGCGGCGCGTCGATTGAACGTGCGGCCGATGAAGGATACCGACGGTGACGCTGAGGATGAGACCGCCGAGGAGGATGTTTTGGACACATCCCGGCAAGAAGAACGCGTTGCTGAACGGAAGGGAACTCCCGGATCAGACACCGAACAATCATCGGCGGGTGGAGAGGAGAAAGAGGATTCCCCGGAGATGCGGCCCGCAGGGGAGACGTCTCCGTCCGCAACGGAGCATGACAGCGACGGAGAGGAAGTGCAGATGGATAATACGGACGAATTTTCGGATGTGGAAGCCGAGCCGTCGGAAGAACCCGGCGCTGAGCAGGAGGCCGCCGATCCGGGGAGTAGCGCCGATGAATCCTCGGAGGCGAGGATGGTGGAGGAGGACCAACAGCCCGGAATGATGCGTTATCGCTATGCGACACATGGACCCGCCCCTGAGGAGGAGCGTTCCATGAGCCAGACGGTCATCCCATCGAGTTTTGTTCTCGGGGTCCTCATAATCGCGGGCGCGCTGTTGATCGGCCTGGCTCTGGTGTTCCAGCACGGCCGGATCGTCGAGCTGGAAAAACGCGTGAATGCGCTGGAGAATGCCATTTCACAGGAACAAGACATTTCGACGATGAACGAGGAGTAATCAGGCATGGAAACGTTCACGGTCAAAACCGGTTCTCGCACAGAATTCGTGGATATCACCCACCGGGTGGAAGCAATTGTAGAGAAAAGCAGCCTCTCAAGCGGTACCTGCACGGTGTATATACCCCACACGACCGCCGCGGTTACCATCAACGAAAGTGCTGATCCATCGGTGCAGGATGATGCACTGATGGAGCTGAACAAAGTCATACCGTTTAACGACGGATACGCCCACCGGGAAGGCAACAGCGCCGCCCACATAAAAAGTATCCTTGTGGGCGAATCGGTCACCGTGCCGGTGCAGAACGGCCAGCTTGAACTTGGAACGTGGCAGGGGATTTTCTTCTGTGAATTCGACGGATCCCGCACTCGAAAAGTTCAGGTGGTGCTGGAGTAAACGGGTCACTTTTTCGATGCGGTGATACGCATGAGTAATGAATCGGGTCAATCAGAGGGACTTTCCACCTGGAGGGTTCCGTGGACGCCCGTGGCCGGCCTGGTGATGTTGCTCGTGTTCATGCTCTGGCAGGTGGCCCTGTCGATATCTGGCCTTCCCTCAGTAATTTCCCGCAACCGCATCGCGGCGCAGATGATGTTGGGGAATCTGGGGTTGTTTCTGTTCGTCTGGATCTTCGTGCGCAGCAGAACCGATAGCGCGCAGGAGGGGCTGAGTGCCCTGCAGTTGCGTTGGCCGGGCGCGGAACGGTTTTTCCTGGGGGCGGTGAAGCCGCTGTTCATCGGTATTCCGGTGCTGATTGGTTTCGTCTTACTTCAGGGGCTCATACTGCAGCATTTCGGTATCCGCCCGCCCCAGCAACCGATCGCTCGATGGTTTGCGCGGCAGGCAAGTGCGGGATTGACGCCGCAGGTGTGTTTTTTGATTTTCCTCGCCGTTGTGGCGGCTCCCGTGACCGAGGAACTGCTTTTCCGTGGCGTGATTTACCTCCCCATGAGGGGCGCATACGGGCCCTTGTGGGGGGCGATCATCGTGTCGGCCATTTTCGCGTGTGTACACGGTTATCTGGCGGGTATCGGCCATCTTTTTATACTCGCCATGATCCTCGTCTGGCTGATGGAAGAAACGAAAACGATGCTGTGGCCGATCCTTCTCCATGGCTTGCACAATGCGGGTATGATCGCATTGATGGTGTTGAGGCCTTATATTGAAACAGGGCTGAATTGAGGCCGCGCCTCCGTAAGGCGCAGAATATTCGGGAATCCAGATGAATGGAATGCGTGTATGAAGTCCTGTCAAAACTGTGAAAAGCCGCTTAGTTCGGGAATATGAAGGTATGAAGCGAGCCAACTCAACTATATCACTTCTGCTGTGCTGTAGATAGGAGCGAATCCAGATGATGCCGTCGATTGAAGAACAGATGAAAATCATCCGGCGCGGAGCCGCCGATATCGTGCCGGAGGAAGAGCTTGTCGAGAAACTTGAGAAATCAAAGAAGGATAACGAACCCCTTCGGGTGAAGCTCGGGCTGGATCCGACCGCTCCCGATATCCATGTGGGGAATGCGGTGCCTCTGCACAAATTACGCGCCTTTCAGGATATCGGCCACCATGCCGTGTTGATTATTGGCGATTACACCGCCACTGTGGGCGATCCCAGCCAGCAAAACGAGCTGCGTCCCCAGCTTTCTCACGACGAGGTTATGGAACATGCGCGGACGTATCTGGAGCAGGTGGGAAAGATCGTCGATCTGGATGACGCTGAAATCGTCGAAAATGGTGAATGGTTCAGTGAAATGGATCTGGCGGATGTCATCGAACTGGCGGCGAGAATGACCGTGTCGCGTTGTCTGGAGCGCGATGATTTCCGACAGCGGCTGGATGCCAACAAGCCGGTTCATTTGCACGAAATGCTTTACCCCCTCATGCAGGCCTACGATTCCGTGATGGTGGAGAGCGATGTTGAGCTGGGCGGGACGGATCAGATCTTCAACATCCTGCTGGGACGGGATCTGCAGCGCGAAGTGGGGCAGCAGCCACAGGTGGCGCTGACCAATCCACTGCTTGAAGGACTGGACGGCACGCAGAAGATGTCCAAAAGCAAAGGAAATTATATCGGGATCAACGAGGAACCGGCCAAAATCTACGGCAAAGCCATGAGCGTCCCGGATGATCTGATGGAAAAATTCTACGTTCTCACCACCGATCTTCCCATGAAGCGCATCAGAGAGCTGCTTTCAGAGGAGGTTCACCCTCGCGATGCAAAAGCCGAGCTGGCCGCGGGCATTGTCCGTCGATATTATGACGAAGAAGCGGCTGAAGAGGCGGCCGAGGAATTCAATCGTGTATTCCGGGAACGGCAGCTCCCGTCTGACATGCCCGCGGTGGACGTGCCCGAAGATGATGTGAAAGAGGGGCAATGCGTGTGGCTACCCCGTTTGCTGCGGCTGGCCGAGTGCGCTGAATCCAACAGTCAGGCCCGTCGTCTCATACAGCAGGGTGGAGTGAGTTTGGGCCCGGATGCTGATTCGTTGGAGGTAATCCGGGAGCGCAACGCGGAACCTCACATGGAGGACGGCTGGATACTCAAAGTGGGGAAAAAGCGTTTCTTCCGCATCCGTCTCGGTGGGGAGTGAGCGGCAGCAACGCCGCTATGCTGTGAGGTTGGGTCGGGCAGAGGGCGCGCAGATGAATGCGGCAGGTACATAAAAAAATGGTGGGCGATACTGGGCTCGAACCAGTGGCCTCCACCGTGTCGGGGTGGCGCTCTCGCCATCTGAGCTAATCGCCCACGCGAATTATGAGTGTAACCCTATTCCTATTGGTTGTCAAATCCGGCGGTTGGCGGTCGGATTCATGCGGTAACCAGTACATACTCCAGAGGTAAGGAGGTATGATTATGGACGCGGCAACGATTTTTGATGACCATCTGACGGAGACGGTTTATCGCGACAAACAGGTTGCTCCTGAAGGCGTTCACCTCACGGTGAAGGAGATCTGTTCACTCTCCGACCGGGCACAGGTTGATTTCGGGGGCGGGGAATTCGAACCCGCCGGCAGTGACGCCATTGCTCCCGCAAAGCGTTCGAGCGGGGATGACTACGGTTGGTGGGAACTGCATGAGGGAGAGTATCTGGTCCGGTTCAATGAAGAAGTATCCGCGGATGACTACACGTTTCTGGTTGTGTCGAATGATAGGCTGGTAGGCTGTGGATGTTCCCTGTCCGCCGTGTACGTCAGTTCCGGCCCCATTGAGGCGGTTCTTCGTGTGCCCGAGGAAGGGGTGAGCATTAAAGAAAACGCCCGAATCGCGTTGATCAACTGCGTGGTACCCGTGCTTTAGTGCACCGGTACGCCCCTGCCGGGACAAGCCCGGCAAGTGGGGCATCAGAACACACACGTGTTTTACTGAATACTTACGGGACGCCCATACCATACCCTTCGTCGTGCGCCATCGTCGGCTCTCAGGGAGAAAACGGGCGACTTAGTTCTTCTGAGTTGAGTCGCCCTTTGATTCGTTTTTCTCTTTGTCCGCTCTGGCTTTTTTAAGCTTTTGCTCCAGAGTCTGGATTTTTTCTGAGAGATCGCGGACTCTGGCCTGGAGTTCGGGCAGTTTCTCCGCCTTTTCCTGCAGCTCGGCGATTTTTTTATTCGCGGCTGTAAGCTGTTTCTGCAGTTTTGTTGCTTTTTCCTCGGCCGTGCTGGCGCGCTTTTTCTCCTCCTTCAGCTTTTTTTGCAGCTCGCCCACTTTCCCTTCAGCGCTTTCCAGTTTCTTCTGTGCTTGTTTCAGTTCCTTCTCTTTTGTTTTCACTTTCTTCCGGCTGGTGGAAAGCAGTGTATTTTTGTTGTCCAATTGTTTCCGCAATTTATCTATTTTATCGGCCGCGTCCTCGAGTTTGTTTGAAGTCTTCTGCAGTCGATTCTGCCTCTGGGCCAGTTTGGTTTTCTGTTCCACCAGTGATGACTGGATAGCCTCGATCTTCTCTTTTTTCTGGCGCATGTCCCGGTGGTATCGGGCGCTGGAGACACACCCGACCAGAGGAATAAGACAGCAGCTCACGGCGATAGTCAGGGATCTTCGAATGCTCAACATCGTAGAACCTCCGGGAGTGAAAGAGAACGCTCGGTCCCGTTTATAGCCGGGACCAGTTGTCTGTTATTCGAGTGAAGGATGCCTCAGGAAGTGATATGCCCATGGGGAACAGTTCATCTACTCTTTGCGTAGTGTGACTTTAGATTAGTGGTCGGCGGTTGTCAAGCCCATCACAGCCCTTCAGCGGGAGGGAAGCATGCTGCAGGTCAGGGGTTTGCCCCACCGTGCACCGAACTACCCGCCCCCTCCCCCTCTCATAAATTCATTTCTGATCCTGAATAGTTTGGACGGCGCCGGAGTTGTTTCAATTACGAAAACAGGT
>CAZXYF010000032.1:0-23087 GCA_964644705.1 uncultured candidatus Brocadiaceae bacterium
GGGGACAGTAGTTCGGCTCTTGTTTTTATCGAATTGAGGTTCCTTTACCACAAAACGGTGTCAAGTTATTTTCCACTGTCCTGCTTTTGAGAATGAGTGGCAGATGAGTTGTATCAGGTGTTTAGCTGGGGAGTTATGCAGAGTACTCATCCCGGCATCCATGTTTCCGGATCAGGAGTTCTGAGGCTGCGCCGATAGTGGAAAAGTTATCAGCCGCGGTTGCGGTCAAGGGTCCTGTAATTGATGGCTTCGCTGACGTGCTGGGGCAGAATGCGCTCAGACCCACCCAGATCCGCGATGGTGCGTGAGACTTTCTGGATTTTGGTGTATGCGCGTGCCGAGAGTCCGAGGGATTCCATAGCCTGTTTGAGCAATGCTTCGGCATCGGGGTCCACCTCGCAGTGTTGGCGGACGTGGCGCATTTCCATGCGCGAGTTCGTGAAAAAAGGCGCATCCTCGAACCGTTGCACCTGCTGCTGTCGTGCCTTTTCCACGCGCTGCCGGATCGATTGGGAGGGTTCGCCGTTGCGGTCACTGCTGAGTTCACGATATTCCACCGGTGGAACTTCCACGTGGATGTCGATTCGATCCATCAGCGGGCCGCTTATTTTGTTGCGGTAGCGTTTGCGCTGTCCGGAATGGCACTGGCATTCTTTTTTGGGATGTCCGTAATACCCGCAGGGGCAGGGGTTCATGGCGGTAATCAGCATGAAGCGGGAGGGGTAGGTGACGGTCATGTTGGCGCGTGAAATTGTCGTTTCACCATCTTCTACCGGCTGTCGGAGGGCTTCCAGAGTGTGTCGGCTGAACTCCGGCAGTTCATCCAGAAAAAGCACTCCATGGTGCGCCAGGCTGATCTCTCCGGGTTTAGGGTTGGATCCACCTCCAATGAGACCGGCCGTGCTGACGGTATGATGAGGCGCCCGAAAGGGTCGGGTGGCCAGCAGAGCCTGATCCTCTTCCAGTTGTCCGCTGACACTGTAAATACGGGTGGTTTCCAGCGATTCTTCGAATTCAAGGGAGGGAAGGATCGTGCATAGCCGCTGGGCAAGCATGCTTTTACCGGAGCCGGGCGGCCCAACCATCATGACGTTATGTCCGCCCGCTGCGGCCACCTCGAGTGCGCGTTTGGCATGTTCCTGTCCGCGAACTTCCGCAAAATCATAGTCATACCGGGCAGATTGCAGGAAGATGTCTTCCGTATCCATCCGGAGGGGTTGTAATTGACGCTCGCCCCGCAGGAAATCAACCGCTTCGGAGAGGTGCTGGACGGGAATGACGTTCAGGTCTTTGACCACGCCCGCTTCACGCGCATTGGCCTGAGGGCAGATGAAACCATCCAGTCCGGCATCACGGCACTGCAGCGCCATGGGCAGGGCGCCTTTCACCCGGCGGACGCGTCCATCAAGAGCCAGCTCGCCCACGATACCGTACCGTGCATCAAGTGCGGGCTCGAACGCGCCAAATGTCTGGAGGAGACCCAGAGCGATGGGGAGTTCAAAGGCCGGGCCCTCCTTCTTCCGATCGGCCGGTGCGAGATTGACGGTTATGTAGCGGCTCGGAAAATGAAAACCGCTGTTGGTAATGGCCGCTTGAACTCTGTCTCCACTTTCCTTCACTGCGGCGTCGGGAAGCCCCACAATGGTGATCCGTGGAGTGTCGCCGCCCCCGGCGGCGTAAACTTCCACTTCAACCGGAAATGCTTCGATTCCAAAAACACCCATGCTCTGCAATTTTGCGATCATCTCTGCGCTACCCCAATTGGCCTATATGGTCGGAATAATCAGAGGACAAAACGCCTTATTCAGCCGTACGCGGGTGGATCTGCGGCTTTTTTTCTCCGGCCTCCACCATCCGTTTCTGCAGACGTTTCTTCAAACGTGCCCGGACGTCGGCGTAATCGGGATCCGACACCAGGTTATTTCGTTCATGCGGATCCGCTTCCAGATCGTACAGGAAATCCTCAACGTATGTATCGCTTGCTTGTTCGTGTCCTTCGGAGCCGGGCGCCCGGACGCTGTATTTCCATTTGTGCGTGCGAATGGCCCGTCCGCAATGGCTTTCGCTGATCTGCATGAAAACCTCACTGCGCCATTCGGTGGAAGAGGCCTCGGCGATGTCCTGGAGGGGGCGTCCGGCCATGTAGTCCGGCACCTGAAGTCCGGCCGCTTCCAGCAGGGTGGGGGTGGTGTCTATGAGGTTGACGAGTTCCTCGTAGCGTTGACCGCCATTGAAACCGGGCCCTTTCACCACCATGGGGATATGCGTGCAGCCGTCGTGGCAGGCGCGCTTGTATTCACCGTTTCGCGTGCAAAAATGAGAACCATGGTCACTGGTCCAGATGATCAGCGTGTCGTCGGCAACGCCCATATCTTCCAGCACGCTCTGGAGTCGTCCGAGAGCTCCGTCGAGTGCATTGATGCATCCGAGATAGTCGGGATAATTCTCCTCCCAGTCTCCCTCGGTGTCCGCCAGGTCACCTGGAACCTCGTAATTGGCGAAGCGTTCCTTTGAGCCCCTGGGGCCCTCATAACATTCATGATCGTTCTGGTGATGCGGTTCGATGTAGGAGAGGAACAGGAACCAGGGCTGGTCCGCATCACGGGAGCGGATATATTCTTCGGCCCAGTCGGTTACCGCATCAACCCGGTATTTCCCCTCGGGGAACTCCACCATTTCATTATCCCCATTGAACATGTGACCGTCGTAGGAATGCGACGTGTATTCAAGAACATCGCTGGCCACCCAGTAGTCCTTGTAGCCGCCGCGTAATTCCAGGGGCACCGGTTTGGTACGGTAGTTGAATTTATCGCGTGTGGATGCCAGATGCCATTTGCCGACATATCCAACCTCGTATCCAGCTTCACTCATCCAGTGGGCGATCGTTTTCTGGTCACGTGGAAGGGCAATGCCGTTGGTTACGCAGCCGGTTTGCGTGGCCCATTTTCCGGTCTGGATGCAGGATCGGGCGGGTCCGCAGACCGGCTGGCAGGTGAAGGCATTGTCAAAAACAGCTCCCTCATCCGCCATCCGATCCAGGTTCGGAGTCACATCGAGTTTCTGGCCGTAGCACCCGCAGGTGTCCCAGCGTTGCTGATCGGTGAAAAAATACAGTACGTTCGGTTGAGTATCGTTGTTACTCATAAAATCACGTATTTAAAAGCCGAGACTATTCCTGGTAGAGTTCACTTTCCGGAGAGGACCAGACAATAGCAATATCGGCCTGTTCATCGCCAATATTCTGGATCTGGTGCTCGGTTTCAGGGGGGACCACGATCGTATCACCGGGGGTCAGTTCCATAAAATCCTTTTCACCGGCCATGTGATGCCGCACGACACCCTCGAGTAAGTGAATAATTTCTTCGCAGTCGGGATGATGGTGTTCGTGCGTGTTGCAATCGGGCAGGATCTGGCAGCGGGCGAAGGTCATGTCCTCTGATTTCCCCTGATCATTGCCGCAATACCAGTGTAATTCCCCCCAGGAATGCTTCTCGCGGCGTGCATCCGGTTCCCTGATCAAAATAGCTTTGCTCATTCCGAAACTCCGTTTCAATGAAGCCAGTGAAAAAGCCGTATGATTCGCGCGTTTGCCCGGCGCTAATACGGCAAGAAAGCGTGATTGCATCGGAAAAATTGTCGTTTCCGGCGCGTGGTGAAATATACGGAATTAGCCTGTAATTCTCAAGCGTAAAGGAGATCCCGTGCACTTCGCTCGACGACTCACCCCGCACATTTCACGGATCTGTCGGATCCCAAACCGGTACGGCCGAAAAAGGAAGTAAGGATTGAACCGCGAATGCATGTTTTTGGCCGGACCGACGTTGCGTGAGGAGAGGAGCAACCGTTTGAAGAATCGGTTCGCAGGTTGGAAAATGGAACCAGACGCGGTCGGAAAGCCCGGGGGCCATTGCTCTGAACACGGGAAACGCATCGGAAACGGCGACGTAAGCAGGGACTGTCCGCGTGTGTTTGCCGGAAGCGTCGTATGAATTGCAGAGGAGTGATAATACCGATCAGGAGGTGAACATGTTTGAGACAACCGGAAAAACACTCATTATGCTGGGTGCCGTGATGATACTGATTGGATTGTTGGTCTGGCTTGTTCCGCGAGTTCCGTTTCTCGGAAACCTGCCCGGGGACATATCGTATCAGTGGGGCGATACACATGTCTATATCCCGACCACCACCTGCGCTGTTGCCAGCGTGGTACTCACCATAATCGTCAATGTCATCATGTACCTGGTGGGAAAGTAGGGCCGGACCGGAGTGCCCCATCGGTGAGGATTATTCGGCCGCCGCTTCTCTCTGCTCTTTCACCTTCGCGCTGCGTCCTTTTCGCTCGCGCAGATAGTTGAGTTTGGCCCGTCGGGTTTTACCGCGCCGTTCGACGCTGATGTGGTCGATGGTGGGACAGTGGACGGGAAAGATTCTTTCCACACCTTCCCCCTGCACGAGTCGGCGGACGGTGAAAGTTTCCCGGGCACCGCTACCGCGGCGTCCGATGCAGGTTCCCGTGAAATTCTGCACACGGGTTGTGTCCCCCTCTTCGATTCGTACGCCGACCTCGACGGTATCGCCCACGCTAAAATCCGGGATATCATCACGACGATATTCGTCCTCGATTGCACGAATCAGATCTTGCCCTTTGAGTTCAGGTCCATCATGTTCAGTTGTTTCCTGATCAGCCATTTTTTTGCTCCACATCTGAGTTCTTCAATAAATCCGACCGTCTGCGTTGTGTCCGCGCATCGGCCTTCGTATCTCTCCATTCTGCGATTCTGGCGTGATTGCCGCTTCTGAGCACTTCGGGCACTTCCATGCCCCTGAAATTGCGGGGCCGTGTATATTGTGGATACTCCAATCGTCCGTCCGCAAAGCTCTCGTCAGCGGCTGAGTCGGAGTGTCCAAGAACGCCGGGAATTAGTCGAACCGTTGCATCGATCAGCACCATGGCGGCCACTTCGCCGCTACTGATTACGTAATCTCCGATAGATACCTCCTCGGGGTCAAGTCCCGTCCGGATGCGTTCATCGAAGCCTTCGTAATGTCCGCACAGCAGCATCAACCGAGATGACCGCGAAAGGTCGTTCGCCAGATCCTGATCAAGAGGTTTGCCCTGGGGGCTCAACATGATGAGGCGCGATGGGCGCTCTTCCATTGTTTCGACGCTTTCATAAGCGTCAAAAACGGGCTGGCACTTCATCACCATGCCGGGACCACCACCGTATGGTCGATCGTCCACCTTCCCGTGTTTGTCATCCGTGTAGTTGCGGATATCGTGAAGATGATAATCGATGAGATTTTTTTCGGCCCCAATTCCCAGAATGCTGCTCTGGAGAAGAGGCGGAAAAACCTCGGGGAACAGCGTCAGGATGTCGATCCGCATCGGTTCCTGAGTCTGATCCCTGGGCATAGATACCTCGTGACACCATGTGGTGTGCGGTGAAAACTACAGGTCGAGCCCGGCTTCACGTAGCAACCCTTCCACCTTGGTGGTTGGTTTGGCGCCATTATCAATCCATTCCTGCGCCGATTCAAGGTCCACGGTCATTCGGTCCTCATCGTCATCGGCCGTAGGATTGTAATGCCCGATATATTCGATCGGTTCTCCGTCACGGCGAGTTTTTTCGTCGAAGACTCCAAACCGCCAGCGTTGCACATGTCTGCGTCCAGTTCTTGTCAGTCTTATACGTACCATCACATATCCGTTCGTTGGGGTATAAGGGGTTTATACAGAAAAGTGTTACTTGCCTCTTTGTTCTTTCAGCTTGTTCATCAGGCCTTCCGGCATCTGACCACCGGGACCACCGCCGGGGCCGCCAAGCTGGTCGGGCAGGGCGTCCTGCAGGCTTTCCATGTCGCCCCCCCGCGCCACTTTTTTCATCACTTTGCGCATCTTCTTGAACTGTTTCAGGAGACGATTAACGTCCACCGGCTCCGTTCCACTACCGTTTGCTATACGATTGCGTCGGCTCGCGTTGATCAACTGGGGCCGGTGGCGCTCCTCGGGGGTCATGCTGTTGATGATAGCTTCGATGCGATCGATTTCGCTTTCGTCGAAATCAAGGGCATCCAGCTTATTCCCGACGAAGGGAAGGTAGCTCATTATCTCCTGCAATGGACCCATGTTGCGGATCATATTGATCTGCTTGCGGAAATCTTCCAGGTCGAAGGTGGCATTGCGGAGTTTTTCTTCCAGTTCCCGGGCATCCTCCTCTTCAATCGCTTCCTCGGCCTTTTCCACCAGACTGACCACATCGCCCATGCCGAGAATACGATCGGCCATGCGGTCGGGATGGAAGGGCTCGAATTTGTCCATCTTTTCACCGACACCGACGAACTTCACCGGTTTTCCGGTGACGGCCTTAATCGACAGGGCCGCACCACCGCGCGCGTCGCCGTCGAGATTGGTCAGAATAACCGCATCAAATTCCAGCTGATTGTTGAATTCTTTTGCGCTCACCACGGCGTCCTGACCGGCGCGTGCATCCGCAACCAGGTACATCTGATCGGGGTCGGTGCGGGCCTTTAGTTCCCGCAGTTCTCCCATCATCTCTTCGTTGATATGGAGTCGGCCGCCGGTGTCTATAATCAGGGGGTTGCAGTGCTGTTTTTTGACCTCCATCAGGCCTTTCATGCCCACTGTCAGAGCGTCGGCACCTCGCTGACTCACCACTGGGACTTCCAGATCTTCCCCCAGAACTTCCAGCTGGTCAATGGCAGCCGGACGCCGGACGTCCGCGGCGCAAAGCATCGGTTGAGCGTCATATTCTCTTTTCAGAAAACGAGCAAGCTTCCCGCATGTCGTTGTTTTACCACTTCCCTGAAGGCCGGCCAGCATGATGACGGTCGGACCATCACCACCCAGGTTGATCTCGTGATCGACCGGTCCCATGAGGTTCTCCAGCTCGTCGTGCACTATCTTGACGACCTGCTGGCCCGGGTTCACTCCGCTTATTACCTCTTCCCCCACGGCCTTCTCGGTAACGCGGTCGATAAATTTCTTGACCACGCGATAATGCACATCGGCCTCAAGCAGCGCGATGCGCACCTCACGCAAGCCTTCACGGATGTTGTCCTCCGTGAGGCTGGGCTTCCCGCGTATTTTGCTGAAAAAACCTTCCAGCGTATCTGTCAGGGAATCAAACACAGTGGATGCCCCCGTAGTGATTGGGTATCGAACGCGTGCATGTGAATTTCCGGCATCGTTCCCGTGCGCTATCTCATAGGATACACCTGCACGCACATGGGAAGGACCAACCCGGAGTGAAGACGGTTCAAGGTAAAACAACCTCGACCCGATTTGCATATAGTAATTATAATGGAGAATGCTTTTGATTCAAACATCTTTACTTTTCGCCCGACATCAGGTCAGATTTTGGCTACAATAAAAGCCGCAATAGCGAGGAGAATTTTCGGACGAAAGGATTACGCGCAGATGGATGATGCAGTTGACCATGTAAGTGATATGTCCCGATGGATGAAGTACTGCCCGGGCCATGATGAGGCACCGGACGGAATACGTCTCTACCGGCCGGAGGGCAAGGTTCTGCATGTAACGCAGGATGCGGAAGTCTCGGGCATATATGGCTGGTCGTCACCGTTTTTCCCTGTAACACCAGGACAGTATTATCGTCTTGCCATGGAATGTGAATCAGACGCTTTTGGGTTCTGGGAAGCTCAGTTTTTTGAGGAGGGATCTGAGGAGCCCACTGATTTTTATACCAATGGCTATCCGGACACCTGTGGTTCAACCAGGAAGGTTGAGGGTTTTTTCTATGGTAAACGCTGCACACAGAAGTGCCGGGTGCTTGTGTGGCCCGGTTCATCGGGATGGGCGGAATTCCGCAATATCGATTTCGAGATGACGCCGAAAGGTGAAGCATGGGGCTGGTTTCAGGATATAATGGACGAAACCCAGCATGTGGTCAATGGCCGGGACATGCGGGTCATCCGGGGTGATCAACTGCAAAAGGTGAGGGGGAAGTTGGATGAGAGGGATGAGTCCGAGCCGGTGGACGTCGTTGTATACGGCGATAGTGTGGGGTTTGATATCGCGAATCTTCCCCTGGACGTGTATCTGGAACGTGCGTATCCGGGAAGCAGAGTACGCCTCTATACTCGTGGCAAGGGCGCGGCGGGATGGGATGAGCTGGCCCAGCCGGACGTGCTTGAGGAACGCGTTATTCGTCTGGATCCGGACCTCGTGCTGTGTCAGGGGGTGAGCACCGAACCGGCGGTTATCGAGGAAGCTTTACCCTCGATGATTGAAGATATTCGGGCCCAGACCGATGCGGAAATCGTTTTGATGACGGATCACCGCTCGACCGGGGTGAAGGAAGACGATAAGGGAAGAGAATACTGGGACTCCTGTGCAGAGGCCACGCGCCGTGCCGGGGAACAGAAAAAATGCGCCGTGGCGGATCTGCGTGTGCTGATGAAAGATATTCTTGATTGCGCCCGACCGCCAGCGGACCGTCTGCGCTGGTTCATGCGGGATGAAGTCTGCCATTTGAATGATCGAGGACGAGCGGTGGTTTTGAGGCTGCTCATGAATGCTCTTTCGCCGGATTCGGAACTTACCCGCGATATAAGTGCGCGAGGTGGCAGCTGAGGTTTTTCCGGATTGGCGGCCAGCAAAATCCGCGGGACCGTCATCGCCTGTAAACTGGACGTGTCACGAGTCGTCAGTGCGAATAATCTCCGAAGCCCGTCTTTTCAAAAGGGAATGATTGTTTGCACTGATATTGGCGTTCAAATATGATCCATTTATGCTGGTATGAGGAGATGTTTGACGGTGTGTCCGGGCCAATCCGTCCCTCGGGGATGGCAGCGGCAACTAATATTGGCTCGGGGCGGGTAGTTGGCCAGGTGCAGAGGCACCGGGTCAACCCGTTCGGACAGAATCTGGGTAGTATCCATCCATGTTCTTTCCACGATGAAAGGTTCTTTTATGAATCGAATGTATAATGCAGATGAAGCGTTTGAGATGGGCGAACAGATAGAACAGGCGGGTCAGCGTTTCTACCGGAAAGCGGCGGCCAACACCGACGATGAGAAGGTTCGATCACTCCTTAATGAACTGGCGGATATGGAGGAGGATCACGAAGATCTGTTTCACGATATGCACGTGCAAATGCAGGGTCCCGATATGCCCCAGATATCTTTTGATCCGGATCAGGACGCGCCCCGCTATCTCCGGGCGACAGCCGAAACGCATGTTTTCAACGTGCACAGTGACCTTGCGGAGGAGTTGACCGGTAATGAAACCCCGGAGGAGGTCCTCAAAATGGCGATTGATTTCGAAAAGGATACGGTGGTTTTCTTTCTGGGGCTGAAAGATCTCGTCCCGGAGGATCTTGGTGGTGATAAAGTCGATTGGCTGGTGGAGCAGGAGATGGACCATATTACAACTTTGACGCAGAAATTGCGGTCAATTTCCTCCGGCGAGTAGCGAGTGTTGAACGTCGGCAGGGGCGAGACATGACCGCTGCGTTCGGTGGGCAACTGCCTGATTGGATTCACACACCCCCTTCCTCTTCTTGACAACGATCAGACGATGAAATTCACCATCCAGCCCGGCACAGTGAACGGTTCCGTGACAATCCCCGGAAGTAAGTCCCACACCATCCGGGGTCTCATCCTGGGTTTGCTGGCCGATGGCCGGTCTCAGCTCAGACGTCCTCTTGATTCCAGCGATACCCAGAGCTGTGTCCGTGCCTGTCGGCAACTTGGGGCGGAGATCAGTACGGAGGATGATTCTGTCTGGACGATTGAGGGTACGGGGGGCGTCCCCTCGGCACCGGCTGAACCTATCGACGTGGGCAATTCAGGGACGACTTTGTTTCTGTGTATGAGTGCTGCCGCTCACTGTGCGGGGGAAGCGGAGTTCACCGGGGATGAACAAACCCGCAGACGGGATGCAGGACCGTTGCTGGATGCCCTGGCGGGTCTTGGTGCCACGGCGTATTCGAGACGGGAGAACGGTTGTGCTCCGCTTGTCGTTGGCGGTGGGCTTCAGGGCGGAACGGTGTCCATTGAATGTCCCACCAGCCAGTATCTTTCCAGCCTTTTGGTGGGAAGCCCACTGGCAAAAAAGGAGACCGAAATTAAAGTGCCGTTGCTGCACGAAAAACCCTACGTGCAGATGACCTGTCAGTGGTTGAACGAGCTTGGCATTGAATATGAATGTTCTGCGAACTTACAGAGATTCGCCATTCCCGGGGGGCAGAGCTACGCCGGCTTCAGCCGGGCCATACCGGGGGATTTCTCCAGCGCCACCTTTTTCCTGGTTGCCGCCGCTGTTACGGGAGGCAAACTTCAGTTGCGGGGACTCGATATGGAAGACAGCCAGGGCGACAAAGCGGTGGTGGGGATGCTCGAACGGATGGGATGCGAAGTGGAGATTACACCGACGGGATTGATGGTCCGGGGGCCGAAGAAACTCCAGGGCGCGGAATTCGACTTGAATGCCACCCCGGATGCTCTTCCCGCGATGGCGGTTGCGGGAGCCGTTGCCGAGGGGACGACCCGGTTGGTCAACGTGCCACAGGCCCGTCAAAAAGAGACCGATCGGCTGGCTGTAATGGCGCGAGAACTGGGGAAGATGGGAGCCGAGGTGCGGGAATTATCGGACGGACTGGTTATAACTGGAGGTTCTCTGGAGGGCGCCGCTGTGAGGGGACATTCCGACCACCGTGTGATCATGGCGCTCTCGGTGGCCGGGCTGGTTGCCCGCGGGGAAACGACCGTCGATACGGCCGAAGCTGTAAGCGTGACGTTCCCCACCTTCGCCGACCTCATGCGGGATGCCGGAGCCGAGCTGCGCCGGACCTGATCCCGTTCTTTCGGAGTCGTTATATTTGTGTTTGTATCAATCAAGAAGGAGGATCCCACCATGGTGGAACGCATGATTCATGAGGTGACGATCGAATGTGTTCGCGGAGACATTGCCAGTCAGGCGGATGTTGAGGCCGTTGTCAATGCGGCCAATGCGGAGCTGCGAACCGGAGGTGGCGTGGCGGGGGCTATTCACCGGGAGGCCGGGAGTGGTCTCGCCAAAGAATGCCGCCAGTACGCTCCGATTGATCCGGGCGAGGCGGTCATTACAGGAGCCCATGATTTACCCAACGATTACGTCATACATTGTCTTGGTCCGGTTTATGGGCGAGATGAACCGGCTGATGAGTTGCTCCAGCAATGTTACAGTCACGCGCTTGAACTGGCGGAGGAAAATGCTGTCGAATCCATAGCTTTCCCCGCGCTCTCGACGGGAGCATTCGGCTATCCCGTGAAACCTGCCGCACGAATCGCTCTCAGTACAGTGGTGGATGCAACACCGGATCTGTCATCCCTCAAACTGATCCGGTTTGTGCTGTACGGGGAGCAGAATCGTCAGGTCCATGAGGAAGTTCTCGACGAGGTTATCTAAGCCTTTATTCGGGGAACCCGGAGGATCGGTTCCGACTATCAGGAATGTTGGGTGGGGGCAGATGTCGGAGTTTATCGCGGTAGTCCGGATGGGTTATTCCTGCCCGGCTTTGATGAAAGCATCGATGTTTTCAAAAGGGGTGTCCTGCGGGAGATCACAGCCGGTGGACAGTATGAAGTTGGGGTGGGGCGCCATCTCCTCCCGGAGGCGTAAAACGGCCTCTCGGACCTCCTCCGGATCTCCTTTGCGCATCAGCGAGACGGCGTCAATGTTCCCCATCAACACGCAGTCAGAGGGGACTCGATTGGCGGCTTCAGCCAGATCCACATCGGTATCCAGGCTCAAACCGTGCGCTCCGAGCTGCCCGAACTTCTCAATAAGGTGCATCGTATCCCCACAGACGTGATAAACGGGCATAGCGTCTTTCAGGGCGGAAATAATAATGGAGGCAAACCGTCCGGCGAACTCATCAAACTGATCGGGGCCCAGCATAACCGCCAGAGGATCGAGGATCATGACCATGTCGGCCCCGGCGTCTTCCAGCGCGAGCGCGTAGCGGGTGATGCAGCTGGTGGCCATTTGCAGGACCTGGAGCACAAGATCGCGTTTTATCATGACGTTCATCCCGATATCGTTAGCGCCGCACAGGAGCCCGGCGAGGGTGAAGGGGCCCGCAACGTAGGCGCCGCCGATCTCGTTTTCCGGCACCATCTGCTGAACCAGCTGCATGGTCTCAATGAACGAATAGGTTCGGCCATCTTTCAGGACATCGACCGAGTGAAACTGATCAAGGTCGGATTCTTCCTCCACCGGATGTATCTCCACGCTCGGGCTGTCCATCAGGGGAAAGCGAACCTGAAGTCCCATACCGCTGGCTTCCACTGCCAGATCCATGAGCAGAAAAATGCCGTCGGGTTTGAACCGGCGATAGAGCGTTTGTAGAGTCCAGGCATGGACTCCCCAGTTGAATTCGTTGAGTTTGATGCTGGTATTGGTGAGGCGTGTGCCGGGGTAACCCATCAATGGCATGACGGGGGTTCTGCCAAAAGTTTGTGTGTATTCGTTCAGGTTTGTCATGGTTCAAAAGGTTTAAAAGAGACTATGTACAAAAGAAAGGCAACAAAGTTATGCACAGTTGGCACCGTTGTCGTTTTCGATGATGTGCAGGATGCGCTGGACCAGTTCGGGGAAAGCCTCTTCAACGGGCTCGGAAAGCGTCTCTTGAAAAGTGAAAATCTTCCCGCAAACGGTGGTCAGTATTGCACGGGGGGGCGCGTCATACAGCTGGTGGGTCAACCCCAACAGGTCGGGTGGCGTTAGTGCATGGGGCATTTCGCCCAACGGTATTAAGTTGGGTTCCAGTTTACGGCATTGGATATCCCCGGGCTCACCCTCGCAGCTGGCGTCGATAAAGATCACCACGTCATGTTCCGCCAGGTCGTGGGCCATCTCGGGAGCCAATTGCGGGACCGGCTTCACCGACACGCGGCTATCATCGATCCTTTCCAGCAGCGTGCACGCTGCCTGGTGACCTATCGCATCGTCGCCGCGGATGGCGTTCCCGTATCCTATGATGAGAGTCTTTTGCATGAGTCGGCGTTCCGCCAGAGAAGAGGGACATAATAAAAATGCCCCGTTCGGAAATCCGGAACGGGGCGAATGTATGGAGTGAACGGTGAAGCCGGCGCTTGCGTGCCGGCCCGCATCACTCAGTTATACGGGCATATGTCTTCCGTGAAATAAGTGAGTCAGAAATTACGGATTACGCACGAGTTTATCGACCTGATTGCCGTCCGGATCCTTCAGTTCGATATGGAACGGCATCTGGCCAATGGCATGAGTGGAACAGCTGAGACAGGGATCGAATGCGCGGATGACCGCTTCGACGCGATTCAGCATTCCCTCCGGAATATCCTCTCCATGGACGAATTCCCGGGCGACCTGCTTAACGCCGCGATTCATCGCAAGATTGTTGTGTCCGGTGGCAATGATAAAGTTGACCCATTTCATCCGGCTCTGTTCATCGATTTTGTAATGATGGATCAGGGTGCCCCGGGGAGCTTCCGAAACACCAACTCCCTCAGCGGCGTTAGCATCCGCCCGTGCCCGAACGTTCTGGTTGGTGATCTCCGGATCACTAAGCAGTTCCTCGAGCCGTTCCAGTCCATGAATGATCTCGATCAAACGTGCGTAATGGTAGAAGAAGGAGCTCTGGACCGGACCATCGCTCAGCTGGCGGAACTCTTCCAGCTCGGCGTCAGCTTTGGGAGTGCCGCACCGATCAACGATGTTACAGCGCGCGAGGGGCCCCACGCGATAGATGCCCTCCGGATATCCTTCACCACGATAATAAGGGAATTTCAAATAGGTCCACGGCTCCACCGCTTCGCCGATGACGTCGTCGTAGTTGGCCGGATCAAAATCCTCGACGACGGGCTCACCGTTGGCATCATGCAGGCGGAGAAGCCCATCGTAATGCTCCATCGTGCCGTCTTCCTGGACAAGACCGAGGAAGCTGGTGGGGAAGTTGCCAAAGGATTTGATTTCCTGATCAAAGTTATCCCGGATCTGCTTGAAGATATCGATGGCATCCCGGGCAATATCCATCATCTCAGGTAGTTGCTCCAGCCACTCGTCGCGTTTTTCCGGGTCGAGCGGTTCATTGACCCCCCCGGCCACTGACCATGAGGCGTGTATCCGTTTGCCGGACAACCCCTCGATAATCTCCTGTCCGTAGCGGCGCAGCCGGATGCCGGCTCTGGCGGCTTCGGGTTTTTCACCGGCCAGCCCCAGCACGTTTCGCACGTCCGGATCGGCGTCCATGCCCATCAACAGGTCGGGGGCGGAAAGGTGGAAGAAACTCAGCGCATGCGACTGTACGATCTGGGCGTAATTGAGCGTTCGGCGCAGCATGCGGGCGGCCTCAGGAATGCGTACCGCAAGCAGGTCATCACACGCTTTACTGGATGCGAGCATGTGGCTCACAGGGCAGATTCCGCAGATTCGGGCGGTGATAGCGGGCATCTCGTAGAATGGACGTCCTTCGGTGAACTTTTCAAACCCGCGGAACTGCGTGACGTGGAACCGGGCATCATCCACCTCGCCGGAATCATCCAGCTGGAGGGTGATTTTGGCGTGTCCCTCGATCCGGGTAACGGGTTGTATGGTTACTTCCCTGGACATGGGTTTTAGCTCCTCTTGTGTTCTTTTACATCAATCGGCTTTTGAGAGCCGGGTAATACCCGACCTCATGTTGTTTCAGGTTATATTTGCGGCACAATGCAGGCGCATCGTCATCAACCGAAGGTGGTTCGGATACCCCGGCGGGGTATCCGGCCTTCCACCATTTCACTGACAATCAGATGGATCAAATCGGCATGGGGGGGACATCCCTGAATGAATTCATCCACCTGAATAACCTCGTGCACCGGCCGGGCCCGTTTGAGCAGATGGGGTATGTTCTGGCCGGGCAGCTCTCCATTGTCGTCCACGGTCGTGACATAAGCATGCTCCAGCGCTTCTTCAGCACCTCGGGCGTTGCGCATCGACGGGAGGTTTCCCGTAACGGCACAATCTCCGAATGAGGCAACGAAGCGGGAGTTATTGCGTATTTCACGGACCTCTTCGAGTTCTTTATCGGTGCTGACCGAACCGGATATCAGAAACAGATCGATGTCTTCCGGTATTTCTTTAGCATCGACAAGCGGACCGTAAACCATTTCTATTTTATCGGCCAGCTCCAGTATGCGTTCGTCGATGTCCAAAAAGGACATGTGACATCCCGAACAGGCGTCCAGCCATGTTGTGCCAACTCGGACTTTATCCATTTTAGCTCTCCTCCCGCATCGTCTTGAGGTAGGGGAGGAACTCGGTGTCTTTTTCCATTTCGGAAACTCCTGAACCTTTGTCGAAAATTGCACCGGTGGGGCAGACTTCCACGCACTTACCGCAGTTCGTGCACGTTTCGCTCTCGCCCCAGTCCTTGTTCATATCAATAACCACCCGGACATTGGCGCCCCGATCTTTCATATCCCACGTGTGGGCACCTTCGATCTCGCCGCAGACGCGAACGCAGCGCTGGCACGAGACGCAGCGGTTGTGATCCACGCCGTTGTCTTCGTGCGATGTGTCCACATCCATGTCCGGGTATTTGTAGGGGTATCGGATGTGATCGACGCCCAGTTCCTCGGCCAGATCCTGCAGCTCACAGTC
The DNA here is from genome assembly GCA_964644705.1 of uncultured candidatus Brocadiaceae bacterium. Lineage (GTDB taxonomy): Bacteria > Planctomycetota > Brocadiia > SM23-32 > SM23-32 > CAZXYF01. Next base: position 15,644 of record CAZXYF010000032.1, read on the forward strand.
GCCGTTGGAGACGCACACCGCACAGATATGGTTGCGTTCGGCGAAGAGCAACTCCACGATCTTGCGCCGGTAATCCTGCAGGCGATCAGAGCGTGTGGTCACCTCCATACCCTCATCAATCAGTGTGGTGCAGGCGGGAACCAGTTTGTCGGTGCTTCCCAGTTCCACCAGGCACACCCGGCAGGCGCCCAGAGTGGTCAGGCCTTCCAGGGTGCACAGGGTGGGGATATCGATATCGTGATCACGGGCAACCTCCAGTATGGTTTGGTCTTCCGTACCACTGACGTCCAGCCCATCTATCTTCAGTGTCTTTACGTTTCGCCGGCTATGAACCGGATCAGCGTTTCTTGGGGGTGTCATACTGTTGCCTCCGCGGTTTCTTTGAATTTACAAACGCCGGCGGGACATTGTTTGTTCTCGATGTGTTCTACGTATTCATCACGGAAATACCGGAGCGTGCTCCGGACCGGATTCGGGGCCGTCTGTCCCAGCCCGCACAGGCTGGCGTTTTCCACCAGGTCGCAGAGATCCTCCAGCATGTCGATGTCGCCCATCGACGCGTTGCCGGTCGTAATACGGTCAAGGATGTCATACATCTGCGGTGTTCCCGCCCGGCAGGGCACACATTTGCCGCACGATTCGGACTGGCAGAAGTCCATGAAATATTTTGCGACGTCCACCATGCAGGATGAACTGTCCATCACGATCATTCCGCCGGATCCCATGATGGAGCCTACCTCTTTCAACGATTCATAATCCACGGGCATATCGAGATGTTGTTGCGGGATGCATCCACCGGAAGGGCCACCCGTTTGGACGGCTTTGAATTCTTTGCCATCGGGAATGCCACCACCAATATCGAAGATGATTTCCCGGAGGGTGATACCCATCGGCACTTCGATGAGCCCGGTGTTGCGCACTTTGCCGGCCAGGGCAAAGACTTTCGTTCCTTTACTTTCGTTGGTGCCGATGCCGGAGAACCAGTCTGAACCTTCTCGGAGAATGGTTGGGACATTGGCAAGGGTCTCCACGTTGTTCAACAGGGTGGGTTTGCCCCAGAGCCCGAAGTTGGCCGGATAGGGTGGTCGGGGACGGGGTTGTCCGCGTTTGCCCTCAATGGAGTGCATCAGGGCCGTCTCTTCGCCACAGACAAACGCGCCGGCGCCCAGCCGGATATCAAGATTAAAGCTAAAAGCGGAATCGAAAATGTCGGATCCCAGCAGGTTTTTGCGTTTGGCCTGTCGAATTGCCTTCTTAAGACGCTCGATGGCCAGAGGGTATTCGGCCCGAACGTATACATAACCCTGATCGGCCCCCACGGCGTACCCTGCAATGGCCATGCCTTCTATGACACGATGCGGATCACTTTCCAGTACACTACGATCCATGAATGCGCCGGGATCACCCTCATCTGCATTGCACACGACGTATTTCTGTCCTCTGGGGGCCTTCTCCACCAGATCCCATTTCAGGCCGGTGGGGAAACCGGCGCCGCCACGTCCGCGCAGGCCACTGTCGGAAATCTCGTCAATAACTTCGGTCGGTGACAGTTCACCAATTGCGCGGGATAGGCCGCTGTAACCCCCGGCAGCGACGTAATCCTCCAGGCTTTCCGGATCGGTCTGCCCCACGTTTTCCAGCACGATCTTCTTCTGGCTGGAGAAAAATGGGACGTCCGCGTCCACCTCAATGCGTTCCAGCGGCGCGCTCCCCAGGCTGTCAATGATATCAGCGGCGTCGTCGGGAGTGACATTGCCGTAGAGAATCTGGCCCGGTTGGACCGAAACGAGGGGACCGGCTACACACAAACCCATGCATCCGACGCCTTTGACCTCAATCTCGTCCTCTCGTCCCTTTTCCTCAACGCAATCCTGCAGGGCTTCAAGGATCTGCTCGCTCTGGGCGGAATGGCATCCAGCCGCGTTACACACGCGCAGACAGTAATCGTACTCTTCAAGTGCCTCCCGTTCTTCCCGGGAAACTTCATCAAGTTCTTCAGGAATCATCTTCTGTCCACCTCCCAAGTCTTTGCACAACTTCATCCGGCCCCAGTTTACCTGTCACTTCACCATCGAAGACCACTGCTGGTGCCAGGCTGCAGGCCCCCAGACATCGGGCCGTTAAGACACTCAGTTGACCATCATCGGTTGTTTCACCCGGTTTCACACCAAAGTTCTCCTCGATCGCATCGAGAATATCGCCTGCGCCTTTGATATAACAGGCCGTTCCCGTACAGATTACGCAGGAATGTTCACCTTTGGGTTTGAGGTTGAAGAAATGGTAGAACGTGGCTACGCCGTAGACCGCGCTCGGCGGCACTCGCAGGGAGCGAGCAACGTAGTCCAGGGCTTCTTCATCCAGATAGCCGAATGTTTCCTGAACAGTGTGCAGTGTTTCAATAAGCGCATTGCGCCGGTTGCCATGCTTCCGCATGGTGGAATCGATCAGCTTCCAGCGCCGATCATCGGAGGGGGGCTCCGGCTTCTTGAGGTCCATCCACAATGCTCCTTCAGCTGTTGTAATGTTTGGCTTGCCTCTACAATCTCTGACTGAAGCCGCGGACCGTTGTAGCCTCGGTCTCACGTATGGTCCCACACCATAGCCATGACATCATACATCATGCCAGGCGCTGAGTTTTTGAACAGGGAGGGATTGTTCCGTGGAGAGAACGAATGTTCGGACCCGCTATGATATTGGGTCGCGGTGCCTATACTAACTCCCTGAGCAAATATGCTATACTCTGCCGTCCGAATCTGCAAGTTAACATAGGTATGAACTTGTTGATGAGGGGGTGTATGCTTATACTGACATGCTCTGGAGGGGAATCATGGCCAATTATTGGCCGCGCTGCTATAATAGATATATTGGCCGTTAGAGATTACGGTCGATCTTGTTTTTGACTGTCTTAGTAACCATTGCCGGGAGGCTACAATTGAGTGCAGATAGGATATTGCTGGTTGATGATGAAGAAGACTTCGTTGAGATGACGGCAGCTCTCCTTGAGAATAATGGGTACGAAGTTGAAACCGCACACAGCGGACAGGAAGCACGGGAAAAGGCCCTGGACGTGGAACCGGATCTGGTTATTCTTGATGTCATGATGGAGACGGAAATGGCCGGGTTCGAGGCCGCCCGATGGATGCGTAGCCAGGAACAGCTGAACGAGATGCCGATCATCCTGTTGACAGCGGTCAATAAAAAGATGGATTTTACGTTTGGTCCCGATGAGGGTTGGCTTCCGGTGGATTCATTTCTTGACAAACCGGTGAGTCCTGAAAAACTGCTGGCGGAAGTTGACCAGAAATTGAGCTGATCAAATGGAATAGTGCGCGTAAGATTTGACTTCCAGGCAGCAAATCAATATTCTGCTACTATCACAATGCGTGGGCGGATAGCTCAATTGGCGAGAGCACCTGCCTTACAAGCAGGAGGTTCGCGGTTCGAGTCCGCGTCCGCCCACCATATGTATGTACCATCCTCACCATCTGCTGGACCCTTCCCGATGTGCAAATCTTTTTGCGATACTTATGGTGTTGCGCTACCTCCTCTTCTGGCTATTCGTTGCTCCACAATAACAATCTGAATCTTCCCGATTGTCCGAAAGGTAACCGAAAATATGAGCAGTTCACTGAATTTACGATACATGCTGGTGGAACCATTGACCGGCGCCGCTGCGCTGAAAGATGGTGATGATATCCTGGTGCGGGTGATCTCCCCGGAGGATGCGGAGAATGCCCGGCCCCGAGGGTTTGCGCACGAGGAACCTCTGATGGCATCATTTCAACTGCGACCCAATATGGCGGGGGACCTGCCACTGAAGGTGCGCCGGTGGCGATCCCTGAGTCTGGGCCTGCGCCTGGATGCAGAGGGCCCCTGGAAGACCCGCATCCGACTGCGCGGGGAAGGATGGCCGGTGGCCAACACGGAGATGTGGGAAGAGCTGGTTCTGGAACCGGGCGAGAATGATGTCGAGATTGATACGTCGGACTGCGTTCTGGCCATGGACCAGGGAGGCTTGGCTTACATCCGTATGGAAGTGTTGCAGGCTCCGGTCGATAGCACACTCCGCATCCATTCCATCGTGCCGCACGAACACGACGGGGAAAGTTACTGGGCAGCACGGATTGATCGGTTCGGGCAACGTCTGGCGGGGGATTGGGAGCGGAAAGTCACGTCGGTGGATGATCTTAAAGCCGATGCAGACGAAAAACTCCCGGCGCCTCTTCAGCCGGACCAGCGCGATGAGTGGGGCGGCTGGCAGGATGGACCGGGTTTTGAGGCGACCGGGCGATTTCGCCTGGAGCGCGATGCGGGTGACCGATGGTGGCTGGTGTCTCCCGCGGGAAATCCCTATCTCAGCCTCGGGGCCTGCTGCACCGGCGTTGGTTCGGTCAGCGTGGACACGCCCGGACGCGAGTCTTGGTTCGAAGAGCTCCCGGACAGGCGGGGGGAGATGGCCGACGCATGGCGGGCGGACCCGCCGGGCGGATTTGCCGGTGCCGAGCTTTTCCCGCGTGAATGGCACGGAGAGGCAGATCCGGACGAGGAGGAAGTCCCGCAGTGTAATTTCCTGATTGCCAACCTGATCCGCAGTTTTGGCTCCGAGTGGTACGAACGCTGGTGTGACCGGACTGAAGCCCGCCTGGATGCCTGGGGGATGACGTCTCTGGGATGCTGGTCGGATCTGGAATTTGCGGAGACCCGGAACCGACCGGCTGTGATGCCGGCCGAACGTCTGAGTGACCCGGGCTGGGATGATTTGCTGGCAAAAAACGATTCCACCTGGCCGGTGGGGGCGGTGCCAGATGCGTTTGACCCGCAGTTTGAGGATATCGTCGACGGCTGTTTCTCGGGGCTGGAACGTTTTCGGGACGAACCCTGGGTCCAGGGGTTTTTCGTGGGGAATGAGCAGAACTGGCTGTCGCTTGTCACACCGCTGGCGCTGCCCCTTGACTGGGTCAGCCGGGATGTGTTCATCGATGGGCTGAAGGAAAAATACGGCACGATTGATGCTCTCAACGAGACATGGTGCACGGCTTTTGCGAGCTGGAAGACCCTGGCGGAGACGCAGAAGAACGCGCATCCGCCCGGATTGAGTGAAGAGGGGAAGGCGGACTGCGATCAATTTCTGGAAAAATTCTGTGATCGATATTTCGGTCTGGTGCGACGCGAGCTGAAAAGGGCGGTGCCCGATGCGCTTTTCTGGGGATGCCGTTTCCTCACAATGCCACCGCAGGAGGCTGTGCTGCGCGGGGCGACGCGGCACATGGATATTGTGAGCATCAACTGGTACCTCTGGCACAAACAAAAACCGGAGGACGCTGCCGAGTTTCTTGGCCGCTGGCACGAGATATGTCACGGTAAACCGATAGCGCTGACCGAATGGTCGTTCCAGGTGACCGATGAACGATTCCTGGCGTCCGGAGAACTGTGCACAACCGAAGCCCAACGGGCGGCACTGACCGACCGCTACCTGCAGGAATGTCTGTCCCTGCCATTTGTGGTGGGATTGCACTGGTTTCAGTGGCCGGATCAACCACTGCTGGGGCGCGGAAAGCGCAACGGCGAGCGGGCGGCGTTCGGTATCGTCGACGTGGCCGACCGACCGCACCGCGAACTGGTTGAGGTTATCCAGGAACGGGCCGCTGGGATGTATGAGATGCATCTGACGGGATCAGCTGGCCATTCGGAAGAGGGAGCCTGAGCGAATGAGCCGCAGCGAACGCCCGAACATCCTTCTGGCGCTGGCCGACGACGCGTCGCATTTTGGTGCGTATGGGGACGAGTTTGTGCGGACCCCGAATTTTGATCGTGTCGCCCGGGAGGGACTGCTTTTTACCCGGGCGTTCACCACCAATCCCAAATGTGCGCCGTCCCGGGCCAGCATTCTGACCGGGCGTCATACCTGGCAGAACGGCGCATCGTGTTTGCACTGGAATTACTGGCCCGAGGATCTGCCGGTCTATACCGATCACCTGATCGCTGCCGGTTATGATGTGGCTTTCACCGGCAAACCGTGGGCTCCCGGCGACTGGAGACGATGCGGTCGCAGCCAGAACCCGGCGGGGCGGGAGTACAACGAACATACGCTCACGCCCCCGGAAGGGTCACTGATCGGTAACTGCGATTATGCGGCGAATATGCGGCAGTTCATGGATGAGCGGGACGAGGACCAGCCGTTCTGTTTCTGGTACGGCGTCCGGGAACCGCACCGCGGGTACGAGTTTGGCGAAGGACGAAGGAACGGCAAACGGTTCGATGAAATCGACGATGTCCCGCCATACTGGCCGGATGATGAGGTGGTGCGGGAGGATATGCTGGATTACGCATTTGAAGTGGAGTGGGCGGACAAACAGTTTGGAAAAGCGATCGAGATACTGGAGGAAAACGGCGAACTGGAGAATACGCTGGTCATCATGACCTCCGATAACGGCGCCCCGTTCCCCCGCGTGAAAGGGCAGATGTATGATGACGATTTTCGGCTGCCGTTTGCCGTTATGTGGAAGGGACAGCTCACGGGAGGGCGGCGCATCGATGATCTGATCAGTTTTACCGATATTGCCCCCACGATTCTGGAAGCGGCGAACGTGCCCGTGCCGGAGGAGATGGCGGGTAGCAGCCTGTTCGACATTTTCCGAGCGAAAGGATCGGGCAGGGTGACGGCGGATCGTACCCGTGCATACATGGGCCGTGAACGGCATGATCTGGGCCGGGAGGACGATCTGGGATATCCCGTGCGTTGTATTCGCACGCCGAAACACCTCTACTGCCGGAATTTCGCACCGGACCGCTGGCCCGCCGGCAACCCGGAAACGAATTTCACCAATTGCGATCCCTCACCCACCAAAGGCAGGATTCTGGAATTGAAAGATCGGCGAGACCTGCCGTTTTTCGAGTTGTCTTTTGGCAAACGTCCCGCCGAGGAACTGTATGATGTGGAGCGTGATCCGCACTGCATGGACAACCTGGCGGATGACCCGGCGTATGCCGAACTGAAGGATGAACTCTGGCTGGAATTGAAGGCAAAACTCAAAGAAACGGACGACCCGCGGATCCGGGGGAATGGTGATGTGTTTGAGTCTTATGAATATGCCGGCAATAAGGAACATTCCTGGGAAAACGGCAGATTAGGATGAAAGATTATGGGGCAAGATTACGGCTCCGGCACTGGGTGATCTGCATCGTTTGCCGTTTCCAGGAGAGGACCAGTTTCATCTCTTCCAATTCTGCCGTCTCATTCTTCGGGTGATCGCGCCAACTGCCCCTGATCGCCGGAGGCGATCTCTGGAGTGCGCTGGCCATGCCAGCGCTTTCCCTTTTTCGGGAACACCGCAGCGCAAACATTCAACTTTGAACTTTTACCCTACAACCTCCAACATTCGCGGTGGGCAGGTAGGTGTTGAGCGCTGCGCGACACCTTGTCTACACGACGCGCTGAACGCAA
>CAZXYF010000033.1:0-22286 GCA_964644705.1 uncultured candidatus Brocadiaceae bacterium
AAGTCACCGGAGAGCCCGTTTGAAAACGCATTTTTGAACGTTTTGGACAGCACTGGTTCGCTGGTTGGAACCATTCCCCCCTTCAATGAGGCAGAGATGCAAGATGCATCGACACATCCCTGTATCTTCGAATCTTGGGTGACGATATATTTTATGATTATGCCAGACGGCCCAGAAACTATACAAAAGCTTCAGGAAGTGATTTCGTGGACATCGGATCCTGCGAAGCTGGCGATAATTTTTTGCTGCACCTCGTAACCATCACAGAGATCCTCATACCGCTTCATCAAACGCGCAGCAGCACCACAGTTCACTCCCCCCGGGAACCCCTCGCAGAATTCGCCCAGGTCCGCGCCCACCATCGCTTCATGCCCCAGAAGGGGGAGCGAAAAGTTCCACGCTGATTCCAGATGATCCACCGTGAGAGAGCCATCCGTGCCCGCGTTGATGCTGCCTTCCTCCGACAGAGCGCGGTGATAATAACCGGCAGAATGCATCCGGTGGAGTAATTCTGCTGTCCGGTTTATCAGTTCGGTTTCCTCCCCGGATTTCGTCAGTTCGCGCACATCCCGCACCGTCCCCCGTCGTTCAAACACCAGTCCTTCCCGTGCTTTTCCTCGTATATAACAAACAGGTTCCGGCACGGCCAGACCATCCCAGCGCATTTCTATCAAACGATCCCAAAAATTCTTCAATCTGCATCGACTAAAAAGCCCCATCCGTGGTGTCACCATCTTTCGGATTTTCAGAACCAGATCTCTCCCACCGCGACCGCGCCCACAAAACACCGATTCACTGGTCTGATCCGGGTTTTCTTGTCCATTCATAATATCGGTCAAAAACCGATAGAATTCCGGACGGCTATACGATGTGCAAATGGCGCCGTCCCATATCCCCAGTGCAAAGTTAACTGTAAAGGGACCTCGCACATCCTGTCCCTCAACCCCTCGCACCTTGCCCTCCCCCGTCAGAAGATCATCGCAGGCGGACTGGACCTCCTCCTCCTCAATGCCCGACATACACACAGGATCCCCACACTGACGCTTGTCACAGGGACGACAGGGCACATCGGCCGCCACCACTCTGCTTCGGCTGCAGTATGGACCCGTGCCGTCTGCATCTTTCGGACCAAACAGCGCCACGACCGGTATGCCCAGTCCCGACGCCAGATGCATTGGCCCCGTGTCGCTTCCCACAAACAAATCAGCTTTGGAGAGCAGATAGGTAAGCTGCTGTAAGTGAGCAAGACGCGGCGCCAGAACGGCACGGTGAGACGATGCCGCCACAAGGCGGTGAGCAAGAGCTTCTTCCCCCGGGCCAAAAGTTACCAGAACCCCTGCCCCCTTCTCATCCATGAGCCATTCCGCTACATGGCCATAGTGCTCTGGCGCCCACCGTTTAAACGATGCGAAATCGCTGGTACCAGGGTGCATGAGAACCAGAGGCCGGGGCAATTCCTCAGTGACCCATTCCACCGGCTGCGTGTATTTACGCTGGCGCGGAAAGATCGGCCGCGCATACTGCGTCGGAATCCCGAGAGCGCCCAGAAGTGCCAGGTCCCGTTCTATTCGGTGAACACCTTCTCCGGGCACCTCCACCAGTTCGTTCTGGGAGAGGTAATTCATCTCGCGGGATACTGGATTGCCGAAACCAACGCGCAATTTCGCTCCCGCAGCACTCACCAACCACGCGCTTTTCAAACTGCTCTGGAAATCAAGGCTCACATCATACTCATGTCGGCGCAATTCCAGCACCAGATCAGCAATTTCCGGGAATGCATGACCCCATCGGAGGGGATTCTTCAGTAATTTGCTCCACTTCTGCCGCGGGATTGTCAGCAGTTCGTCAATATAGGGATGTCCCTCAAGCAAATCGGAGAATCGTTCTTCGATCACCCATGTAATATTCGCGTTCGGTCGATACTCTTCCAGCAGGCTCAACGCATTCATTGTATGAACCACGTCCCCCAGACCACTTAACCGGATGCATAATATTTCACCTCCGCTCTGGGGTTCACACATTGTCATAGTTCCGCTCCCGGGCCAGCATTCTTCCAGATAAATATGTTATTCCGACAGTATTTTTGTCAGCCGGATTTCCCGATACCGATCACCACATTATACCGACTGGATCTCGAGTGTCCTATCCGCAACGTCACTGAGGCTCACTCGTGAATCATCAGCTATATCTGTCATCAGCGTATCGTTCAAGGGACTTTTCCAGCGTTCCGGAACCCGGTCAATACCATTCAGTACTCCCAGTAGCGACCCCACCGCAGCTCCATTGCAGACGGTATCACGTCCTCCCGTCACAGCCAGTCCCAGACTCTTGCTGAAATCCCCTTCGCCCCACAGTAAAGCGGTCACAATGATACCGGCGTTAACAATAGCATGCACGTCGCCGTAATCATCGTATCGTTTACCGATTCGTTTATAGGCCCATTCCGGGGACTCATCATCCTCGTGCCACTGCATGACCTGTTGAACGGTTTCCGCGAGCCTGCACTGATCCGGGATCTCCGAGAGCCCTATACGAATAATCTGTCGGAGATCGGCGGTCACAAACGCCCCCGCCAGCATCCCCGCCATCCACATTTCAGCGTAAATACCATTTCGCGAATGGCTGATTCGTCCGTCGCGGTAAGCCATTTCCGCGGCCATTTCCGGTCGTCCCGGATTGACATATCCCCACATATCCGCCCGAATTTGAGCCCCCGTCCACTCACGATACGGGTTACGTTCCCGGGCACTCCTGGGAGGCCAGACACCATTGACGAAATTCCTGTAAGCAACTCGATCGGCCATATCTGTTGCATCATACGGTAAATCTGCAAGCCACTGCCGAGCGACATCTTCACTCTCGAAATGTCGTCCCTGATTTTCCAGTACTCGAAGCCCGAGCACAGTGTAATTGGTAACATCCGTTTTCACTCCCCCCTGCACCTCATTTTTATATACCGCATCCCTGACATCGGGACTCCCCTCTTCCTCCTTTTCTTCGGCCGGTGCCGGGAAATAATCCCGGAGAGGATAAGCATGACGGGCCTTCAACACATCTTTAATCCGTTGCCAGTTCCAACCTTCGACCGGTCTTCCCAGTAAACATCCCGCCACTCGTCCGGTCCACCCACCGAGTATCTTATTTCGTCGTTCCTCTCGGCTCACCCCTGCCCCGATGCTTCTCGGTCCCTCAGGACGCGCAAGAAGGATTTCAGACAACTCATCCGGTTCCTCATAATCGAACGACTCCCCTGGCTCGAGCTTTGCCAGTGACCTGCGGAGAGATTGAAGATGATCATCCTGTTTTTTGCCCCCGGTGTTGCGCGCCAGATTCAAAGTGCGTTCCAATTCCCACGTGTCGCAGCCTTGCTGTCGCCGAATGATCAGCTCACGTTCCAGTTCCTCGATTTCACTTTTCCTTGAGGCCATCTTTGCTCCTGTTTGGGACTAACGAAAACACGATGTATGACCTTCAATGGTACTGGTCCCCGCCAGATCGTTCAAATAAAATGGAGCGTCCGCATCATTCGGATTCACGTAAAAAAAGGCGACCGGCAGAACCGGTCGCCTGCTTGCATCCACACGGGTTATGCCCGCTTACTCGCTGCCTCCTTCAATCTCGATCCGCTGCCCCCGGGCTTCACCCGTCTTGGGCAGATGGCACTGGAGCACACCGTCTTCAAACGATGCCTCGATATCCTCTTCATCAACCGTCGAGGGAAGCGGAATCGAGCGTGAAAACTTACCATAAGAGCGCTCAACTCGAAGATAGTCCTCATCCTCCTCACGCGACTCTTCCTTCTTTTCGCCGCGTATGTTGAGACGCCCCTGTTCCACGGTTACCTCAATATCATCTTTTGAGGTGCCGGGCAGCTCAACGGACACCTTGTAAGCGTTGTCAGTTTCGGACACATCGATAGCGGGAGCGAGACTGGATTCACCGGCAAAACGGGGGAACTGCCCCATATCGCCGAAAAAGTCCTCCATGGCATCACGAAATACATCCCGCATGTCCTGTTCAGCGGGCACAGATTCGTCACCTTCACCTCGTCCACGACGTTTGCGCCACGGAATGAGATCTCGAATAGTCATGGTCACACACCTCCTTTTGAGATGATCAAACGGTTCATCTGAAAGTTACTGGATTTCAATCTGACGTTTCTGGAATCGCTGAGCTTTGGGGAGACTCAGGTGAAGGACACCGTTTTCCATCGTAGCGGTGATGTCGGCATCTTCACTCACATCCAGTCCCTCACCGACCGAGAAACGTCGGTAGAAGTCGCCGACCTGATATTCCTGGCGCCGAAGTTCCATCTCTTCTTCACCATACACCTGTGCACGCCCTTCAATCGTCAGGACGCCTTCCTCGAGGACGATGTCAACGTCCTCTTTGGACACGCCAGGCATATCCGCGACGATGTTAACGGAATCCTCTTCTTCCACAACGTCCACCTGCGGAGCAAACGTTGCGGTATCCTGTTCGCGTTCCGGAACAATCGCTTCGTCTTCAGTGTTTGTTACGCTCGTTTCTGCAGCTACCATGACTGCACCTCCTTGTTTGCTTTCGGATTGGACTGCACAAAGATCAGATCCAACGACTACTCAATTTCGATCTGTCGCGGTTTACTCGCTTCACTTCGGGGCAGAGTTATCGTGAGAATGCCGTCTTCATAACTGGCCTCCACACTCTCCGCGTCAACGGCAAACGGCAATGGTATGGTCCGCGAAAACTCCCCGTGACCACGTTCATGTCTCCGGAACGTCGCGTCGTCACCCATGTGCTCCGGATCACGTTTACCCCGAATGGTCAACACGTCGTTCTCCACGGAAATGTCGATATCCTCAGTTTTTACACCGGGAATTTCACACGTCGCCACTGCTCGCTCTTCGCTGGACCACAGGTTGACCGCCGGAAACGGCGCACTGAATACATCACCCGCCACGTTTCCGATCATCCTGTTCATGCGGCGACGCATACGATCAAGCTCACGAACGCTATTGTTCCAATCCCACAGCACCATGATAAACCTCCTTTCTGAGAGATCATCTACTTTGACTGTCCGACTTCATTTCGTCGCCATATTATAATGCAATCATCGTACCAATCATTCATCATTGCACATTTTTTCCGTAGATACCTCTCAAGTTCAATCCTTTCAACCCCAACAAATATGCCCTTAGCTCCCGACCCTAATAATACTGTCATTATGGCAGTGTCGCACAATATATGGGCAATTATGGCACCTTCTGTTATTGGCGTACACATTTTCATCGCTTTGCCTTGCACCGTCTTACGCCGTCACTTATAGTGGAAACGGCATAGAAAGATTGCATCAAACTTTGCGCCCGTAGCTCAACTGGATAGAGCATTGGTCTTCGGAACCAAGGGTTGGGGGTTCGAATCCTCCCGGGCGTACCATCATAAAATAATCCCCGGTAAAGTGCCTGGCTTTACCGGGGATTTCTTGTTGGTTTTTTGACAGCTCCGTCGTGTGCACGACGTTTCTGTCACACGTCGTGTTCTGTTTCCGTATGGCATCTCTCGTATATCGGCCCATACACCCCGGTGTCACGTACCACACATCCCGCCCTGCCCCCCTGCCGCAATATATCGGTGCATGAAGAGCACGTGATGCAGACTGAGGATGAATCCAGCTCACCGTTTTCCAATATGTGCCGGGCAAACTGGGGACATGCAAGTGCCTGACGACCGTATCCCACGGATGCTGCATCTTTTTTTTCTATTAGCGCGGCCCCCACATACGGTGACAACTCGCGCAGCCAACTGAACCCCGTCGCCACAAGGGGCATATCCGGCACTTCTTCAGCCAGTTTCCGATGAAGCTCGACGCTGTTGGCGATGTTGGCCAGCGGATGTTCATTGGGGATATAACCGTCCTGTTCCTTTGAGTCGTACGGTCGTTCAACATGGGGATTATAATAGGGATTCCCATACGCCACATTCACCATGCTCACCCCCCACTCCTTCATTTCCCGCACGAGGTGGATCGGCTCGGACAGGTCGGGCTCCATGCTGCCGTCCGACCCCATACCAAACCCGTAAGGGTAAGGTATCGCATCGTATATACTGAGCCGACACATCACGGCTATCTCGGGGACCTCCTCGCGTATCCGCTGGATAACCTGGCGCAACATCCGCGTCCGATTGCGATAGATCCCCCCATACCGGCTGTTCTCGCGCGTGAAGGCATTGAGGAGCTGCGCCATCAGATAGCCGTGGCAAGCTTTCACATCCACGGCATCATAGCCGGCATCGCGTGCCAGACGCGCCGCATTTACATAGTCATCCTGCAGCTCATCCAATTCCTCATCGGAGATGACGGGATAATCACTCGGTATATCCGTCTGATCATCCAGGATGGGATGATGATAAACAATAACGGGATCAGGATTTCCCTCTGGCTTGCTTCGCCGGCCTGAATGCGTCAGTTGTGCCACAATAACCGGTTGGTCCCCGCTGAAATCGCGCTCTGCCGCTTCTCTCATTAGCTGGCGGAGTTCTTCGAATTCATTCACGTTCTCTTCATGCAACCAGAGCTGCCGGGGATTGGCCCGCCCCTCCGACACAATCGCCGTTGCTTCCAACCAGATCAGGCCCGCCCCTCCTCCGGCAAAACGCCGATAACGCCGTGCCGTCAGACGTCCTGGACTTCCGTCTTCCTCCCCATCAAAGCCCTTCATCGGGTGAATGGCGAGTCGATTCGGAATGGTCAGCGACCCCATCTCGTACATTTCCGCAAACCCGGACATGTCCTCAGAATAGGGAAGCCACAGTCCTAAATCGTCCAATTTGTTTTCGATCTCACCCCAGCTGTCAAAATCGAAACATTCATGTTCCGACGGATATCTGACCTTCATCGGTTTGTTCCTCCCATTCCGAAGGCATCATGCAACCATTCACTTATATCATAACTCTCATCTGCATTCTATTTTACAGAAACGGCCCCCCGCAACACGACCCAAAATATAAATTCCAGCATTTCGGCCATAGTCACCGTTCCCATCACATTTTCAGGGTCACACTCCGGCATTCTGGACACGTCGGCGCGCTCGTGCAGCACCGCCCGTTATCAGTGAACCGCCTGACGTTCTCGGGACACTGTCTCAGCTATCTCTTCCGCAGCCTGCACGCCATCGGCAACGGCCTGCACAACCGTTTCTCCACCATTGACGATGTCACCACCGGCGAAAATGCCATCCCGGCTGGTGCGGAGGGATGATTCCCCGGTCCAGATCGTTCCGTCCGCGTTCAGTTCCACACCGGGCAACCATTCGGGAAGATTCGCGGGGGCACGTTGCCCGATCGCCTCGATGGCAAGATCCATATCCATCACTCGTTCCGTGCAATGATCCACCTCAGGACGACGGCGACCGCTTTCATCGGGTTCCCCAAGCACCGTGGAAGCCACCTTCAACCCGCTGAGCTGGCCTTCTTCATCGATCACATAATCCAGGGGCTGGGTAAGGATCAGGAAATGAACTCCCTCGTTCAGTGCTCTGTCCCGTTCTTCAGGCCAGGCGGGCATTTCCACAAATGATCGGCGATAAACGATGTACACATCCTTCGCCCCTGCTGATTGGGCCATGACTGCAGCATCCATAGCGGTGTTGCCGCCTCCGAGAACGGCCACTTCGCCCTGCAGATCAACCTCTGAATTGTCTTTCACTTCATGGAGAAACTCCAGCGCGTCAACAACCCCCGATTCTGGCTGGATCGCACCGGGCAATTGCACACTGTCCGTCATTCCTACCCCAACGAACACGCTGTCGAAACCCTCCTCAAAGAGGTCATCTACGTCATAATCAGACCCCATAGCCGTTCCAAGACGCCACTCCACTCGCTCGGATGGCGCGTTCTGGAGTATGGACCTCAACTCCACGGCCGGGGCATCCTTTTCAAGCCGTTCGCCGGGGATGGTATCAGCCGCCACACCTCCAACTTCGGGAGATGCGTCAATAATGGTAACTTTGTATCCTTCCTGCAGCAGCCGGATGGCACATGCAGCGCCCGCCGGTCCGGCCCCGACGATGGCCACCTTCCCATCTTTGCTCTCCTCGGGCACGCCCAGCCTCGTCCATCCTTCCGAACGTGCACGCTCACAGACGTAACGCTGGAGTTCTCGGATCGGCACGGGGCCATCATCCAGATGCTGCCGCACGCATTTCCCCTCGCAAAGGGTGTCGGAGGGACAAACATATGCGCACATCTCCGGCAAGGGATTGGATTCACGCAGGATCTCGTATGCCTTTTTTTCCTCGCCGTCTGCAATCGCCGACACGAACCGCGGAATGTCAACGCTCGCGGGACAGCCCACCTGACACATCGGGGCATGACATTTACGGCACAGCGTGGCGACCTCGCGCATGACCGCCGGATTCTGCTTTCGCCCCTGTTTATAGATCGGTTCATAAATATCGGCATCGTGCACCACACAACCGGCGCGCCCGCCATCCCGCATGATCTGCGTGCAGGAGGAGCATGTTATGCACAACTTCGTGGGCGTCAGAGAACCCGTCTCCAGAATTTCCCGGGCAAATTCGGGATATGCCAGAGCCTGTCGACCGTATCCGACACTTGCTGCATATCCATCTTCCAGAAGCGCAGCCCCGACATAAGGTGAAAATTCCCGCAGCCACGTGAATCCGGTGGCCACCAGCGGCATCTCCGGAACCTGACTCGCCAGATCCGTATGCAATTCGACCGCTGATGCCACATTGGCCAGCGGATGTTCGTCCGGCACGTATCCACCCACCTCGTGCGTGTCGTATGGCCGCTCGACGTGCGGGTTATAATACGGGCTCCCGTAGGCCACGTTGATCATGCACACCCCCATTTCCTGCAGCTCTTCAATCAGGCGAACGGGCTCACTCAAATCAGGTCGCATGCTCCCATCCTGAGCCATCCCAAAACCGTACGGATATGGAACTGCGTCGTAAACGCTCAGGCGACTTGTGATGGCAATGTCCGGCACTTCGGTCCGTATTTTCTGAACGATTTCACGCACCATGCGTGTGCGATTCTCGTAACTGCCGCCATATCGGCTCTTCTCGCGCGTGAAGGCATTCAACAGTTCGTATAACAAATATCCATGACAGGCTTTCACATCCACCGCATCAAATCCGGCCTCATTGGCCAGCCTGGCAGCCTCCACGTATTTCCACTGAAGGGCATCCAGCTCATCATCCGTGATCACCGGGTAGTCATCGGACAGGCCATGTTTTTCATCCAGAATGGGATGATGGTACGCAATGATGGGCTCGGGGACGCCGTTGGGCTTGCTCTCCCGACCGGAATGGGTCAACTGAGCCACAACCGTCGGTTGCACTCCCTGACACTCTTCCTCGGCCGTCTCGCTGATTAGTTCCCGCAGCC
Organism: uncultured candidatus Brocadiaceae bacterium; assembly: GCA_964644705.1. Classification (GTDB taxonomy): domain Bacteria; phylum Planctomycetota; class Brocadiia; order SM23-32; family SM23-32; genus CAZXYF01. Next base: position 9,394 of record CAZXYF010000033.1, read on the forward strand.
GACAGAAATCCGACAGGTTTCGTTCCTGCAGCAAAATCTGTCGGGGGTTGGCTCGTCCCTCGTCCGCCACCGCCGTGGCCTCGAGCCAGATCAGCCCCGCCCCGCCTCGCGTAAAACGACGGTAGCGCCGATACGTCAAATACTCCGGTTTTCCGTCCCTCGATCCATCACATCCTTCCACGGGATGAATTGCCAGACGGTTGGGCATGGTAAGCGGACCTGCCTCGCACGTTTCTCCGAACACCGATACATTCTCGGAATACGGGAGGGAGAGGCCCAGTTCATCCAGTTTATTCTCTATTTCTTTCCAGCTATCGAAATCAAAAGTCTCGTGCTGCGATGGGTGTCTGACCTTCATACGTCCTTTCTCCACGGCTTAAAATTCTGTCTGCTTTACAATCTAACAATAGCGATTGCGCTCAAAATCATTTTACACAAAATTTGCGTTTTCCGCAGTCCTCCCCGCCACTTCCCCCGGAGCCAATGCTCCGGCGGGCGACTCACTCACCCAGGAATGCCAGAAACCTCTCCTCATCAATCACAGGCGTTTCGTGTTCTTCCGCCCCCTCCATCTTATTGGATCCAGGATTATCGCCGGCCACCACATAATCAGTTTCACCGGACACACTCCCGGTTACCCGCCCGCCCTGGCGCCGCACGGCCTCTTTCGCCTCCGACCGCGTCATGGAATTCAGGCTTCCCGTAATCACCAGCTTTTGCCCCTCCAGTCTCTGTCCGGTTTCTTCACTTTTCGGATCAAGACCGTGTTCTTTGAGCCGCTCAATGAGATGCCGGTTCTCCTCATTGTCGAACCACCGGGCGATAGCCGACGCCATGATATCCCCGACGTCATCCATTGCGGCAAGTTCCTCCTCATCGGCCTCTGCCAGGGCGTCAATGCTGCCAAAATGCATGGCAAGATCGGCGGCCACCGCTTCCCCCACGTGGGGAATTCCCAGCCCGTAGATTAAGCGAGACAGGGTCACCTCCTGACGCCCCTTCTCTATGGCGTCAATGAGGTTATTCGCGCTCTTTTCGGCCATCCGGTCGAGCTGACTGATTTCATCGGCGGTGAGCTCGAATAAATCAGCCACATCACGTGCCAGATCTTTCTCGACAAGCTGATCCACCAGTTTATCCCCGAGGCCGTCAATATCCAGCGCCCCCTTCGACCCAAAATGCGTCAGACTTTGCTTCAACTGAGCCGGACACGAGGCATTCACGCACCTCGCAATGGCATCACCGGTGGGCCGCACGACATCCCCGTCACAAACCGGGCAGGAATCCGGCAGGTGGTACTTCTCCTCATCTCCCGTGCGTTTTTCTTTCTCAACCTTCAGCACGTGTGGAATCACATCCCCCGCACGTTCCACCACAACGTGATCCCCCACCCGGATATCTTTTCGATCAATCTCGTCCTGATTGTGCAGGCTCACGTTGCTAACCTCCACGCCTCCGATGTGGACAGGTTCCAGAATGGCCACCGGGGTCAGAGCCCCGGTTCGCCCTACATACGCCTGAATATCCTTGATGCGGGCACTTTTACGCCGCGACGGGAACTTCCACGCCACGGCCCAGCGCGGATTGGCCGCGCGCATGCCCAGTGTATCGTGATCGGAGAAGTCATTTATCTTGAAGACGCATCCGTCGATTTCATACGGCAGATCCTCGCGCTGAGATTTGATGCGCCCGTACCATTCGACGGCGTCATCCACATCCTGAATGTGCGATGCTTCAGGATTTGTTTTCAACCCCAGTTGCCTCATCAGCTGAAGGCATCCCCATTGCGTATCGGGCCGACTGCTGGAGGAAGGTGCGATCTCCCAGAAAAACACCCGGAGCGGGCGTTCGGCCGTCACGCGCGGATCGAGCTGTCGAAGACTTCCCGCCGCCGCATTCCTCGGATTAGCAAAGGTGCGCCGGTCCTGACTTTCCAGCTCACGATTGAACTCCGCAAACTCTTCCTTCTCCATATAGACCTCGCCGCGAACCACAAGATGGTCCGGCCAGAGGTCATCGTCCCCCTCCAGACGCATCAGTATTTCATCGATGGTTTTTACGTTCGAGGACACATCCTCACCGGTTTCCCCGTCCCCCCGCGTTGCGGCCCAGGCAAACGATCCGTCCTCGTAAACAATTTCCACGCTGCAGCCATCGTATTTCGGTTCCGCCACCAGATCGACCTCATCGCTGCTGGTTTCATCGCAACACACATCTACAAAATGACGGAATTCCTCCTCTTCCTGGATCGATTGCAGGCTCAGCATCGGGGCCTCATGTTCAACCGTACCCAGCTCATCCAGTGGCTCGGCCCCCACACGCTGAGTCGGGCTATCCGACGTCACCAGGTCCGGATATTCTTCCTCAATATCCTGCAACTCGCGCTTCAGTGCGTCGTACTCGGCGTCGGTGATTTCTGGCTCATTCTTCACGTAATACAGATAATTGTGATGCTCCAGCCTGTTCCGGAGCTCTTCCGCTCGCTGTGCGGCTTCCTCTTTGTCCATATTCCCCCCTTTTCCTTCGCCCGTGTCGAATAAATTCGCGCTGGCAATCACATCCGCATCCTTTCTATTAGCCGATTTCGTATCGTCTTTGACAGGCATATTAGGCCAACACACGCCGCTGGACAAACATGCGATCCGGTCACATATCGCCGATCTAATCCAGCGGATCGGCCTCCCACGAACCATCCTGGTGAGCCGTCATCTCATACTGCGTTCCGTGATGGCTGATGCGAAAACGGACTTTTTCCCACGACGGCGGGAGGTTGGGGGCGCAGGTTGGTTCTTCGCCCTCATTCTCCAATCCCACCATACCAAGTACCACCGCCTGCCAGCATCCCCCGAGCGCCGCGGCGTGCAGTCCGTCGGCAGTTACGTGTTTAAGATCATCGAGATCCAGCCCCGCTGAATTCAGGTAATACTCGTATGCCTCCTCCTTGCGCCCCAGGCGAGCCGCGACCATAGCGTGGGTGTTCCAGCTCAGACTGGACAGATGGAGTGTCTTAGGCTCGTAAAAATCATAGGCCTCCGCAATCTGTTCCGCTGAAAATTGATCCCGTAGCAGATAGGTGGCCAGAACGATGTCCGCCTGTTTGATCACCTGATAATCCCCACGGTTCTCCGGGATAAACGTCCATTTCTCCTGTTCCTCCCGCCATCGCCAGTTTTCAACCTGGGCCTCCTTCTTTCCCAGAAAATGCTCATCCTGCAGCGGGATATCGGTCCCGGGGACTTGCGGAACTGTCAGGTTCTCAGCCGTTGATCGCCACTCTTTGATTTCACCATCCGTGATGGACAGCTCCTCGCGGAGGCGTCCGGCCTCTCCCGGCTGATTTTCTTCCAGTTCATCCATCCAGTGTGCCGCCAGACGCAGGTTCCGGCGGGCCATCAGGCAGGTGAAGCCATTATCCCGTCCCGGCGCATGATCCTCATCCGGGCCAATCGTTTCCTCCAGATGATACGCTCCATCTGAGTCTTGGGTGAAGCGCGAAACGAAAAACCGTGCGGTTTCCACAAGGATCTCCGTCCCCTTCTGCGCCATGAACTCGGTATTCCCGGACACAGCAGCATAATCATCCACCGCATAGGCAATATCGGCGATCTGGTGAAAAATCTTCCAGACCCGCGCATCGATTGAATTATCGCGCCCGGTTTCACTGTCGGTCATCCAGGGATACATTGCCCCCTCCCCGCCCCAGTGCTCAGCATTCTCTCGGGCACCGGGAAGAGTGCGATGACGAAAGGTGAGCAGGTTGCGTGCCACCTCGGGGAAAGCCCACTGGTAAAACGGCACCAGGAAAATCTCTGTATCCCAGAAATACAACCCCCTGTATCGATTGAACGACAACCCCCGGGCGGGCAGGCTCACGCCGTCGGAGTGAAATGGAGCCATTTGAAGCAGCTGAAAGATGTTGAATCGAAGAACTTTCTGGTCGAGTTTGTTGCCGGTAATTTCCACATCGGCGCGCTGCCATCGCTGGTCCCAGACATCTGAATGGTCAGCCAGAAGTGAATTGAATCCGGCCGTTGCTGCTTCGTTGATGACATCCTCTGCCTTTTCCTCCGGACTGGCGCGCCCGAGGTCATCGCGAGAATTTACAACGGCCATGAATCGTTCGCTGACAATGGGTTGATCCGGCGTGGCGTGAGCGGAGCGCTGTTGGCGGATCACAGTCTCCGTTTCGGTTGAGGTAACATCCTGTCCCGTCATTCGTGCAATGATAGCAACCTCGTGCCCCGTCGTGTCCGTAACGGCCTGAAAGCCACCTTGCTCACCGCGGGCGTGAATCTCCTGCTCCACGAAATGGTTGTGGGGAATATTCGGTTGAGTCGTGTCGCCGCATCGGAAATACGTCGTCGGATCCGCGTCCAGCCGGTGCTGAATCCTAACCGAGCCCTGCCAGTCCAGAGGCGTCACCACGACTTTCTGACACGCCAGATGCGGTACATCGGCTGAGAGAAACCGATTGAATACCAACTTGGTCCTGCGCCCTCTCGGGTCCTCCCATATCACGCGGCGGCTCAGCAACGCGTTGCGCAAATCCAGTCGGCGCTCGTAATCTTCGATGGTTCCACAGGTGGGATCAAATTCTGTTTCGTCAAGAACAATCCGTGTCTGAAAAAGATCCGGCAAAGAAACCATCTGCAGCACCGGCCAGGGAAAATCCCCGATGATCTCGGTTCCCTCTTCATTCACCTCGCTAAACACACCGGCCAGATACGATTCACGACAGGTTTTGCCGACCGTGTGAGGTTCCTCCTGATACCCCCGCACTCCCATATACCCGTTGGCCTGGGAAAGAACGGTTTCAAAATAAATATTGCGATCCGGATCCGGACTCGTCTGGACCAGAGACCAGGGATCGCTATTCATATACCAAGGGTCTTCGCGCATGATGTTTCTCTCCAGTAAGGAATTAATCAACTTTAATGCAACGATCAGGTCGTAAAAACCATTAACTCAAAGCGATGGTCCTATCTTATCAGACGGATAGAGCCTTTGGAAAATTATCCCCCTCCTGCGCTCGCTATATCTGAGAGTGAATGCGTGCTGAAAGACCGGCCAAGGCCTCCAGAGAAGATCAATTGTCCGCGCATCTTCACGTTTGTAATGTCATCCTGCCAAAGGTATATTGCCTCATTAGGCATACGAAATCCCCTCCCCGACGAGAGAACCGCAAACATTTTTAGAGACGGAGACGCGCTGTGAGCTCAATGGCATTCAACGACAAGGCCCGGTGGATTTGGACTCCTGAATCTTCTCGTCCGGCCAATATCTACACCTGTTTTCGCCGGAACTTCGCGGTGAACCCTCCGCTCCAAAATGCCCAACTTCTCATCACGGCGGATGCGCGATACGAGGTTTTTATCAATGGAGAGTGGTTCGGGCATGGCCCCACCCGTTCGTGGACCTCGCCATGGCCCGTGGACGAATACGACGTGATGCGTGCCCTGCATCCCGGTGATAATGTGATTGGCGTTATCGTTCAGGATATCGGCGTGAGCACTTTCCAGTACATACTTGGGGCTCCGGGGCTTATCGCAGAAATCGAACTCCACGACCAAACCGGCCATCGCGATATCGTCACGAACCAATCCTGGACCTGTAAACCACACGCCGGCTATTGCTGGCCGGTCCCGCGTATCAGCAACCAGCAGGGATGGGAAGAACAATTTGATGCACGCACTGCCCACGGTCTCCATAACTGGAAACGCGTCGATTACGACGATTCAGAGTGGAACCCGGCTGATGTGCGCGGGCGGGGCGGGGAACCACCACATACACGGTTCGAGCGACGCGAAATACCTTTCCTCACACGCGATCCCGTGTCTCCCGACAGAGTTGTGGACATTGAACACGTTCAGCCCGCCGATTATACCTGGCATCTCGCCCCACGGAGATTGCTCAATCCCAGTGACCGAACCGCCAATCGTATTCGTGGCAAGATGCTCCTGCTTTCCCATATTTACAGCCCGTCCACCCAACAGATTAGAATTCAGGGGCTGGGTGAGGGCCAATGGAAACTCAACGGCCGTCAATTGATTTTCGATGACCACTATCTTAATAACCTCAGCCAGGGAATCGCCGTTGCGTCACTCCAGGAGGGATGGAACACACTGCTTGGTCGAATGCCGGAGATGGCCCATAACTGGTCAGTCAGCCTGAACATGTGGTCCGATGAACCCGTCGAGTTCGCCGCCCATCCTGATGTGGCCTCCGAGGCATCCCCCTGGCTGGCCCTCGGTCCCTTTGCCCAGGAGCCGGCCCCGGACAACGCGGCGCTGGGCGAGTTCGTGGAGGCGGATCAGGTGCATGAAGACGCCACTTCGGCCTGTTTCGACCGGCTCTGGAGCAGCGGTATCCCGGACCAAGAAGCGCTCGAAGCACCATTCTGCCGTCGAGTGGGGCCCGACATGTGTACTGAGGTGGATGTCTTTGCCATTACGGCTTCCGACCAGCCCGTTGAGGGCGGAGAAATCGAGGTTTCCGACGTCTCGGCCATGCTTTCCAACAACGAAGACTGGACAACCATCGAGCCGCCGGAAAACGGTGAAGACGTCCGATTGCTCCTGGATTTTGGGGATGAGGTCGTTGGTTTCCACGAATTCGAGGTGGATGCTCCCGACGGCACAATCATTGATAATCAGAATTTTGAATTCATCCAGCGGGACGGCCGACTCAACCTGGCCGAGAAAATGAACAACACGTGGCGTTACGTCTGCCGGGACGGCAGACAGCGTTACCGCACGTTCGTTCGCCGTGGGTTCCGCTACAGCTGGGTCACCCTGCGCGACTTCGATCGACCGGTTCGCATCCGATACGTTCGTGCCATATCAAACACCTACCCGATCACGCCGGAAGGAGCCTTCGATTCATCCGATCATGCGCTTCAGCGCCTGTGGGACGTGGGCGTCCAGACGCTCCGCTGCTGTGCCGAAGACACCTACACCGACTGCCCCACCTACGAACAGGCTCACTGGGTGGGCGACGCACGCCACGAGGCTCTCATCCATCTGCTGGCCTCCGGCGATCCGCGCCTGAGCCGACACTGCTGGTTGCAGGCGGCACGAAGCCTCGACCGATCCCCCCTGGTCGAGTCCCATGTTCCCAGTGGCTGGCCGTGCATACTGACTGCCTGGAGTCTTCTGTGGATGCGCTGGGCACAGGAACATTACATGTTGACCGGAGATGAAGAGCTGGCACAGGACATGCTGCGCTATGTGGAGCGAAACGTGTGTGGGTTGGAACAGCACATCAACGAGGATGACCTGTTGGAGATCAACGCATGGAACATGCTCGACTGGGCGGATATGGATACGCCCGACAAAGGCATTGTCACCCACCAGAACTGCCTGGCTGTGCTGGCTCTGCGCCAGGTTTCAGACCTGGCCCGGCAGGTGGGTCAGAAAGGCCGGGCACACCGTTGGAACGCTCTGGCGGACCGACTCGCCAGCGCCGTGAATACTCACCTGTGGTCGGACGAACGGCAGGCATACATCGACTGTATCCATGAAGATGGGCGACGCAGCAGTGTCATGAGCGAACAGACACACTGCATGGCCTACCTCGCTGAGATTGGTTCCGGGGATCGGCTGGAACGGTGTCGCGATATCGTTCTCTCCCCGCCCGACGATTTTGTCACCGCCGGTTCCCCCTTCTACGTCTTCTTCGCCCTGGAGGCGATGGCGAAAGCCGGGCGTTATCAGAAGTTGCTCGAGACAATCCGCGAATACTGGAAACCACAGATTGACGCCGGCGCCACGACCTTCTGGGAGGCGTACTGGCCCGAGCGCAACCGCCAGACCCGAAGCCACTGCCACGCGTGGAGCGCCGCGCCAACCTATTTCCTCCCGCGGGAGATACTCGGTATAAAACCCCGCAGACCCGGATATAATTCGGTATTGATTGCCCCCCACCCCTGTGATCTGGATTGGGCACACGGGCGCGTTCCCACGCCACACGGCACGGTGGAATGCCAGTGGAAATTACAGCAAAATACCTTTCAACTGGATATCCGCCTACCTCAATCAATCCATGGGCGCATCCACCTTCCACATGAAGGGGTGCTGGATGTTAGCCGGGGCAATACACAGACGATCGACAGCCCGCCGGACAGAATTTATCTGGACTGCAAGGGACCACGTGTTACTCTCCAGCTGCGACGTAACCAATCGTGAGAAAACGGAACAGAATTGCAGGTACGTTCCAAACGATGCCCCACGACAAATGGAAGCCCCTGAACGTCTGATCCGTAAACATGCAAAAATCCCGGCGCCCGCACAACTACCTTAAACTCTCTCCCACAATCATGGCCCAGGATAACCCAAACGTCGTCTTCGTATTTGGTGACCAGTGGCGAGCACAAGCGGTCGGTTACCACGGCAATGAACGGGTCCAGACCCCCACTCTGGATCGGCTGGCCGCCAATTCAATCACCTTCAACAACGCTATCTCCACCTGCCCGGTCTGTTCTCCATACCGGGCCAGCCTCATGACGGGGCAATACCCGCACAAACACGGCGTTTTCCTCAACGACGTGCATCTGGCCGACGACGCCGTCTCGCTGGGAAAACGCTTTGCGGCTGCCGGTTACGACACCGGCTACATCGGGAAATGGCATCTCGACGGACGCGGGCGAAAGGCCTGCATCCCGCCCGAGAGTCGACAGGGATTTGATTTCTGGAAAGTCCTGGAATGCACGCACGATTACAACGATTCCTGGTATTACGACAATGACGACACCGAACCATCCACCTGGGACGGCTACGATGCAATCGCCCAAACCGAGGAGGCAAAACAGTTCATCGAAAGGCGGGCCGACAACGATTCACCGTTTCTGCTGTGCCTTTCCTGGGGTCCACCCCACACGCCCTACGACACCGCACCAGATGAATATAAAGTGCTATACGACCCGGCAGATGTCTCGCTGAGACCGAACGTCCCCGAGGCCCTTCGCGGGGAGGCACGACGGTCCATTGCGGGCTATTATGCCCATTGCACGGCCCTGGATGACTGCGTGGGGGAACTGATCAACGCACTCGAAGCGGAAGGGATCCACGATAACACCATCTTCATTTTCACCTCCGACCACGGGGATATGCTGTACTCACATGGCAGGGAGAAAAAACAGCAGCCCCACGAAGAATCCACCCACGTCCCGTTCCTGCTGCATTATCCCCCGCTGGGTGAGCGGGAGATTGAGTTTCAAATCGATCCGCAGGATATCATGCCCACACTTCTCCAGCTGTGCGACCTACCGATCCCGGAGACCGTTCAGGGGCGCGACCTGAGTCCCCTGCTCCGGGGCGAAGAGGTACCACATGAGGACGTCGTCCTTCTGAGCTGTTACGTGCCATTCGGCCAGTTCACCCGGGATATAGGCGGACGGGAATACCGCGGGGTGCGGACCAAACGATATACCTACGTCCGATCGCTGGATGGTCCCTGGCTTCTGTACGATAACCACGAGGACCCATTCCAGCTCAACAACCTCATCGGGACCAGCCACGGAGAGGCGATCACGGAGGAACTGGATGTCCTGCTGGATGAGCAGCTGGAGGCGGTCGATGACAGTTTTCTCCATGCGGATGAGTACCTGTCACGTTGGGGCTACCTGGTGGATGAGTCCCGCACCACCCCGACTCATGATTTTGCCGATCAGGTGGACACCAATCGATACAGGCCTGTGGAATACTGGCAAACACACAAGGACGATAAATAAACTTTTCCCCCACCACAGGACTCAGTCACCTGTTGCTCAGAGGCGGCTCAGAAAATCCCGGGCATACCGGGCGAGCTCATCGGGATCGACACGCAAACTTTCCGGATCATTCAGTTCCATCTCAAAGCGGTCGGCCAACTTTTCGGGACGAACCTGCTCCACAGCCGCCAGCCCCAGGATTGCCGCACCAAATGGCGCTCCGCCCATGCTGCCGTACTGCACACGCGCCTCATCGAACAGGCTTGCAATGACGCTACGATAGACGGGATTGTGTTGCCCGATATTCCCTTCGATAAACACCTGCTCGGGAACACTGCCCGCCGCCATCTGGAGCGCATACCAGCCCTGAACCGCGATCCCGAGATCCACCACATGCCACGCCGTGGGAGCATCCCGGAAGATTATATCCGTCGCCTCCAGCCGAGCCACGCTGTCGGGAAACAGGCCGGCGCCGCGTTCGATGGTGGGTAACGCAAACGCTTCGCCTCCCCCAACAATCTCGGCCAACAGGTCCTGGTCAATGGCGTCGGGATGATCCATCGTCGTAAGAACGTTGTCCTCATAAAACTCGAACTCCGCCCCACCCCGGAAAATCGTTGTCTTTACGGGATTACCGTAAATATCCCGGTTGAAAAACACTTCCCGACCCAACTCATCCTCCTCAAAGCATGCTTCACCCCCCGGCCGGGGCGCCATCGTCACCACCCATGTGCCGCTATCCTGCACAACGAAATCTTCAGCCCCCTTTGCAAAATATGGAACCAGCGCCGCATTGGAATCATGCACCCCCATCGTAACCAGACACTCCTCACTGAGACCGGTTGCCCCCGCCAGTTCCGGCTTGAGGGTTCCCAGCACATCCCACGTCTTTGACAGCGGCAAATCCGGCAACAGATCCACCACCCCAAGTTCTTCGGCCACCTTGCTGTAGCGGTCACCGGAGGCGTCCAGCAAATACCCATGACATCCCATATAGGTCGGTTCCGCGCCGATGGCCCCCGACAACAGATATCCCAGATACTGCGGGAACATCAGGATATCGGTCACCTCATTGAACTGGTCCGGTGCTTCGCGCTGCAGGTAATGGATTTGTTTGGCATGATTGAGTAACCACGAGAGTGCAGGGGTGGCCGTCCTTTTCTGTGCTTCTTCGGGGGACATACCGATGCGATTGTAAAAGCTCTGATGGGTCTCCTCCCCCACTTCGCTCTCATAGGAAATAATGGGAAACACCAATCCCCCATCTCCCTCAAAAATCTCTCCTTCCCGATCACCCACCAGCGCAATCGTAGCACCGTGCGTGGAAATGGAGATCGAACGGATGTCATCGTAACGATCCGCCGCACTTTTCAGGCATCCCAGCATCCACGTGTTGATGGATTCCATATCATCGCATTCAAGCACCTGCCCACCGGGCGTCTCCCAGTTGACCGTATCAAACTGAACGCCTTCCTCGTCCGGATTCAGACACTGAAGATTCTCGTCGTACACAAACATCTTTTTATTCGTTTTGCCGATGTCCAATACGATTGTCTTGTATGACATTCGAGCTGGCTCCTCTGTTAGCGTAAACCTGTTTTTGGATCCCGGTCCTTATCGCACAATCCATAATCAAGATTTCAATTCTAAAACGAATAACTGCCCGAGCACAATCCAAACGTTGACATACCGGAGAGATCCCGAGTACACTTTGAATCTATCTCACGTAAAACACTCACTAACCCCGCAGAGGTCATCGACGATGAATAGCCGTGAACGTTTGATACGATTGATCGGTGGAGAACCCGCCGATCGGTGCGGTCTCTGGCTCGGAAACCCGCACGGAGACACCTGGCCATTGCTCCACGAGTACTTTGGAACATCCACCCCGGAAGAGCTGCGTCGGCAGCTCCATGATGATTTTCGCTGGATCGCCCCCTGGTCGGCGTACAACCATCCGGGGGGACAGGACATGTTTGACCTGCAGCCTGAGGGGGAGGGCCTGAGCGCCGGCGGTGGTCTTTCGGCCTGCGAGGACGTGGCCGAGGTTGAGGAATTCAACTGGCCGGATCCCCAGTACTTTGATTTCTCCGACACCATCGACCAACTGCGCAATGCCGGCCCGTATTACCGGGCCAGCGGATTCTGGTCCCAGTTCTTCCACCTCGTGGCCGACATTTTCGGGATGGAGCAGTATTTCATCAAAATGCACACCCATCCCGACGTCGTGCATGCGGTGACCCAGCACGTGGTTGATGCGTTTATTGAGGGCAACACCCGACTGTTCGAACAGGCTGGGGACCTCATTGATGGTTTCTTCTTCGGTAATGATTTCGGGACCCAACTGGATCTTCTGGTGAGCCCCGACGCTTTTGAGGAGTTCGTTTTCCCCTATTTCCGCCAGCTCACCGAACACGCCCAGCAGTATGATCTCCAGGTCATTCTGCATTCCTGCGGAGCCATTCACAAAGTGATCCCCAATCTCATTGACCTCGGCGTGGATGCGCTGCATCCCCTGCAGGCGAAAGCCAACAACATGGACGCGGAAACGCTGGCCGCCGACTTCAAAGGGAAAGTCTCGTTCATCGGGGGCATCGACACGCAACAGCTTCTGGTGAATGCGGATCCCGAGGAAGTCAAAGACGACGTTCGCCGCGTCAAAGAGCTCCTGGGCCCCAACCTGGTCGTCAGTCCCAGTCACGAAGCGGTTCTGCCCAACATCCCACCCGAGAACATCGAGGCCATGGCTGAAGCCGCACTGGAAGAATAAGACCGCCTTGTGCCTTGCGCCGGGGATTGTTATGTTTCGCCCTACACGGAGGTTCCAGCGCAAAGCACTTACCCATGCCATTGGAGTAGGCCGAACCATAAACATCCCCACCGCAAGGGTGGGGTATTCACTGCAGGTTAGATACGTGGTTCACTGAATGCTTACCATTCTCAAAAGCAGGACAGTGGAAAATAACTTGACACCTTTTTGTGGTAAAGGAACCTCAATTCGATAAAAACAAGAGCCGAACTACGGTCCCCAAATACCCTCCTCCGGCCCTCCTTGCTGTATGCCATGAAGTCGTGCGCGCAGCCCGTATCGCCTAATCATCTCGCTTAATCGCCTTGCGTTTTTGCCGTTTCCCGTTCTTAAACCACTATGAGATGTCCGGAAGCGATGTTTCAGACCAGCTTTTAG
>CAZXYF010000034.1:0-21931 GCA_964644705.1 uncultured candidatus Brocadiaceae bacterium
AGACGAAGGTAAAGATGTTAGATACACCTCCCTAAACGTAATTGGGGTGGTTTGCGAGATGGACTGTATTCCCGGCTCAAAGTCACCGGCGAGCCCGTTTGAAAACGCATTGTTGAACGGTTTGGACAGCACTGGCCCCAGACGTCGGCGGTTGCCAGCCCCTCATCGTCGTTTCTGTAATCACTCAAGCATTCGGGAGCATTCATATGTCGTGGAAAACAGATTACGGATCCCCTGATCCCCAGGAAGCTGAAGGTGGCATCAAGCCCCACGGTGCATACGGACGATCAGCCAATAACTGGTGGACCGAACGCTGGATGCAGGTATTGGGACACATTTTCCCGGACAAACGACTGACCCGCGGGAGACGCTACGCCCGAGAAGGACGAGTTATGTCCCTCGAGGTGGATATGGGCATCGTTACCGCGGAGGTGCAAGGGGGGCGACCGGATCCCTATTACGCAACGCTTGAAGTGCCGCTCGTCGGGGAAGAGATATGGCGCGATATCACCAGGATGTTTTCCCGGCGGAGCGCCTGCACTGCGCATCTGCTGGCGGGTCGAATGCCCGAGGAGGTTGGAGAATGTTTTGATGCGGTCAACGCATCACTGTTCCCCGACAATCAAGATGACCTGAAAGCTCACTGCGCGTGTTCCGACTCCATCGACCTCTGCAAACACCTCGCTGCCGTCTGCCATCTTCTGGGAGAACAGTTCGGCCGAGATCCATTCCTGATGTTCAAACTTCGGGGGATGGAGCGGGGAGAGCTGATGGCCGAGCTGAATCCGAAACTTAATCTCCCGCCTGAGAACAAACCATCCAACACCGAGGATGTCCCCGCTCATCCCACTGATTTCTGGACGACGTTCGACGCGGACGAACTCCAGCCGCCCGTAGCAAACATCCCAAAACGTCCGGCCCAACTGCCCAACCGACTGGGGCCGTTTCCTTTCTGGCGCAGCGAAGTAAATTTTCTCCGCAAGCTTGAAATTATTTATGAAAACGCAGCCGGGCACGGCCTGCGCGTCGCAACAACAGAGAGCGAATCTTCCCCGGATCAGGCATGACGGGGTCAGGCCTGTCCAAAATAGCGTTTTGAGAAGCATGGTTCTTTGTCTTTATCATCGTCTTTACCATAATCTGCCGTTGTTTTTGGCGGTCTTAGCATCGATAGAAAGGCCGGCGGATCTTCCGCCACCTTACCCTTCCTCGCCACGCTCGAACACAATCATGGTATGACCATCAATCCGGGGAATGTTCACCCTGGTAAAGCCATCCGCAAACTCAAATGCGACGGGTTCCCGTTCCGGCGCCAGATACACCTCCTCGGGCTGGTATTCGGTCCGCACCGCCAATTCCGCCTCCACCACCGTTTGTGCCTCCTCGATGACGTCCAGATCCGTCCGCCGTTCCGCCACGTAATTCAGGACATGCAGGATCATACGTTCCGGATCCTCCTGCCGTAACAGCCCCACGCGGGCCGTGCTGGGCAGATCATCGATCAGGAGGGGCTGGGAACGCAGCAGGCAAATGGCGTTATGGATCAGTTGCCGGTAAACCCGCGCTCCCTGATCAGCATAAAGACGAAAGATGGGATGGGCGAAATAGATAACATTACCATTGCGCACGATGGCAGGACGATCCGATTCGGAGTCGAAGGGCGTGGGGCCATGTGAGCAAAAATGCTCCCAGTTTCGATTGAAATATGGTTCTCCGATCCGGGCATGCACCTCAGATCCCGGCCGCGCTTCCACATACTGCCCCCCTTCATACATCATGTAATGAAACTCCCGGATGCCTTCGGAGAAATCCTCCGACAGACCGCAGATAAAATTGGGATCGTATTCCGCTGGTTTCTCGTGGCGGACGCCGATCTCCGACATCGCGAACCGGTCCTCTCCCGGAGCGAGTCCGCTCTCCCCGCAGATGATCAGGTTTCCCCCTTTCTCCACAAATCGGCGCAGACGCCCCTTGATGGCCTCCCCCACGCGCAGGCCATCCGGCACGAGCAGCATCTCGTAGGAAGCAAGATCGCCATCAGGGTCCACCACGTCGAACATTTCATGGCATTCAAGCAGGGCACGAACCGCTCCCCCGACTCCGTCGCCCATCCTGTCGTCGCGCATGATGGCGATGGGAGCGAGATGCCGGGCACCATCGCACCAGGGTTCTTTTCGCTCCACGGATTCGTAAACGGGCCCGATCAAATCGTACACCGCCTGGTCGAGCTGGCCCCGGGGATGCAACTGATCGCCAACGCTGCACCGGGCTCCACCGGCCAGCATTGAAAAACACTCGAATTCCAGAGCCGCCTGATTTTTCAGTCCGCCAAAATCGCCCCACGTGCGATGGAAGCGCGCCGTCATTCCCATCGTCTGTTTGCCAAAATTCCGGAAATAACGCTGGAAAAGGGGAAAGTGTGCATACCCCCAACCGCCGCTTGGTAACGACTCGATCTCCAGATGAGTATAATATTCCAGCCAATCTTTTCTCCCCACCTCGAGGCAACTGTTGAAAAACACCCCGCCCCCCGGTCGTATGTCCTCGGCGAGGGACCGGACCCGTTTCATCAGCGCCGTCCGTTCCTTCACGTTCCACTCTTCGACCGCCTCATCATCCTCAATATCGACGCCGGATTCCCGCATTTTTTCCAGGCATGACCAGCAGTAACAGGAGGGTTCCGGGCCCATCCAGATGTCCATAAAAATCCCATCAACCTCGTATTTCCGGAGAACCTCCTCGGTTATATCCAGCAAATAATCCTGGTAGTCGTCGTTGAGCATACACACTCCGTGCCAACCCGCCCGGTTGGGGGAACATGTCCACATGCTTCCATCCTCATTGATAGCCGCCCATTCGGGATGCTGACGAGCGGCCCATTCGTCCCAAGCAACAGTTATATAGGCAGGAACGCGGATATCTCGCTCATGACAGGCCTCAACCATCTGTCCAAACATGTCGAACTGGAGCGAGGGGTGTTTCGGGCCGATCTCCGTGTCGTAATAGCACATGCCGTGATGTCCGCGAGCAAAACAGGTCACGCTGTTCACATGTGCGTCTTTCAACGTATCGGCGTATCGATCTGCGTCGAAATCCGCCCCGACATCGGGTATTTGCGGAGACGTATGAAAATCCATGTGTATCTGCCGGAAGGGCAAATTATACATACTTGCGACCTTTCATCGTGAAATTGAGAGTTGCAGAAAACTTATAGACTATCGATCCCGTGGTCATCTTGCCCGCCCCCCTGCCTTTTCGATGTGGAGCTGCGGACAATTCCCCGAAGATTAAAAGGCGCTTCTCAAGGGAAGCAACATCCACAGTATAGCCACCCCTTTTGCCGAGAGAATGGCCAGGTAGGACCGGGCGAACATCTGACTCAAAGCAGATTCGGGGTTCAAAAAATGTAAAACGGCGAGCGAAATCACGCCACAGAGACAGAGCCCCTTAAACACCCCCAGAAAACCACCGGCGATCCGATCAGCAAGGCTGAGTTGGAGCGCCTCAACCATCTTGCTTATCAAATGGGCAATGAGATAGCACGTGAGCAGGATAATAGCAAACAGGGCAATGAATGCGATAAACTGGCGCACTTCCTTCCCCAGACCAAATCCGATCATCCTGGCCACGGGCGTGTAAAAAAGGCCGGCCCCCCACACTGCAAACAGCCAGCTCACCAACCGCACGATCTGCCATACGAATCCCGTCCAGAAGCCCAGCAGCGCACAGATAACGCATATAAACACCACTGCAGCATCAATCGCAGTTGCACTTTCCATGAGTGCCATCATGATGTGAGTCCCCACATGTTCCATTTCAATGTCCACTTCCTAATGTGTTTATTACCGACATCCCAATGACGCAAGGCCACTATTCTTATAATACCTTATTTGGGAGCGTTCGCCCGTCGCTGATCACTCATTTTGAGTTTTCAGATTTATGCGTCCTTCATACCCAATATTTTACGTATAACGGATACTGTTTACTGTGAGTCGCCCGGTGCCGGTTAACTGGATGCCGTTCAAGACGATCCTCCACCCGCATCGGATCTGTATGGCCAAACGCAAAACATGCTTGCAAATACGCTTATTCCGTGTATTATCTTGATAGTGCGCACTTAACATGCCTACAATCAGTAGATGTATGAGAGCGCGCCTATTCGACCTACTAAGTGTAATAAAATAAGCATGATCATTGCACACTAAATGGTTCACTGTGACGGTTTATTCATCCTCTCACTTTTCTCCGGAAAGGGGAAATTATGGTTGATCATATCCCGATAGTGCTTGGCATTAGCATGTTCACCATCCTCGCGGTCATTCTTGGTGTTGCGGCAGTGGTCGTTTATTTCAAGGGGGCCAAACCGGAAAAACCGTGGGGCGCTCCCCTGCTGGCCCTGCTGGTGATCGGCGCCGTGGCGTCGGTGATCTGTCGAGAAATGGAGGTGGGCAAGCCGGATCCAGCCCGACTCCGTTTTCAATCGGCCAGGCTCGTGGGACAGGGGCTGCGCGATAAAATATCGGATGGAGCGCGAGTCCTCATATTCCGTTATCCGTTGCCTGAGGAAATGGAGATGCCCGGGGGGCCATCCACCCCACCACCACGAGAAGCACCGCGCGGCCCCGAGGGTATGGGCAATGTTCCCGGAGAGATGCGTCCACCAACAATCGAAGAACAGGTGGAGGAGAAGAAGAAACAGTGGGAAAAAGCAATAGAAGAGGGAGCCGGGGGAATCGACAT
Source organism: uncultured candidatus Brocadiaceae bacterium (assembly GCA_964644705.1). Classification (GTDB taxonomy): domain Bacteria; phylum Planctomycetota; class Brocadiia; order SM23-32; family SM23-32; genus CAZXYF01. The sequence goes on from CAZXYF010000034.1 coordinate 4,741, forward strand.
CGAAATCGTCGGCTGCGAGGTACCCGATATGCCGCCCGAGGAGATGATGCCGCCGGAGTACCCGGGTGATGCGCTGGCTTTCTCCAATGTTCTGGAGAAATATCGAGACAAGGACATCGACGTGTGGATTTCTTTCGTGGGACTCCCGCGGAAAAGGAACGGGGATTGGGCCCTCAGCGACGTCGTCGGCCCAGACTGGTCGGAGCCTCCGCTGGTGGCGGCCGATCTCGGGCTGTATTACGAGCCCGACGTTGTGCGACAATGGATCCAGGACGGATTGCTCGATGTTGCTGCCATTCACCCCACCACCAAATCCCCGGTAATGGAGGTGATAACGGACGATAATCTCGATTCACTTCCCGCGAAGCGGCCCATCGACAAACTGCCACCACCCCCGACCAGATCCGAATAATTGGTCCCGCTTTTCCGGGTGATCGTACATAAAAAGGACGGGAGCAGGTCTAAACGCCTGCTCCCGTTGGTTTTTAAAGGTTTTCGTCAGCGTATTTTGTAAACTGAGTCAGATGCAACCGCTCTTCATCCATGATACTTTCCAGAACATCGCGCTGAGATTCAGGCACGAACTGGAGCATTTCCTGGTACAAAAGAAGAGTATTCTTCTCCATTTCCTTGGCGGTCTCGATCGCTTCCGTCTCGGACTCCTGACGACTGGCCAGGTCCTCTCCTTCCTCTCCCATCGGGAAAATACGCCCATCCAGCAGATATTCCAGGTAATCCCCATACTCTCCTTCATACTGCTCCCCCTTGGGAGTGTAGTCGCCCACTTCTTCCAGGAGGTCACGAAACTTGTCCGCATGTTCATCTTCCATTTCCGCCACCCCACGGGCAAACTCCCTCAGGGAATCGGATTCCGTCTCCTCGGCAAGAGCTCGATAGTAAGTGGCTCCCGTTACTTCCTCACGAATAGCGATGTTAATCAATTCCGCAGCAGAGAATAAATCAGGCATAACTGTTACTCCTCTATCAAGCGTAGCTCGAACAGAACCAATCGTAATATTACTCCTCCGGATGCCCTATTTCAAACACAGATCCCCGCAAGCATCACAAACAACATGCTTCCAACCCAGCCTCTCCGTCCCACCCACATACCATTACTGGATGATGATCCAATCCTGAGGGAAAAATAGAACCTCCCTTTCATTCTTTATCGCAGGCGAGAATCACTTTGCCACATGTCCAGGCTCCCCCCAAAATGATTTTTAAGCGGTTCGGTGGCCCGATTTAGCTCCTCCAGAATATCGGCCGACAGATTTGACTCCCCGGCTCGCGCATTCTCACGCGCCTGCTCCGTGTTCCGCATACCCGCCAGCACGCTGGTCACACCGGGCTGGGCAATCAGCCACCCCAGAGCCACGTCCACCATGGGTTCACCCACCTCCCGGGCAATACGCCGCACTGCGTTTATGGCCTTGAACGTCAGTTCTTCCGCTCCGGCTTCACCGTGACGAGCTTGCGGTCTATCTCCCGAAAAATGGCGCGTGCGCGCCCGTCCCTCCGGCACCTCATTTGGATCCGTAAATTTCCCCGTCAAAAGTCCCTGTTGTATGGGGGAATATGGCAAGATGCTCACCTCATTTTCGATGCATATGCCCTGCAATTCGGCCTCCAGTCCCCGCCACAACAGATTGTACGCCAGCTGATTCACCTCACTCCGCCCGTTATTCAGTAGCTCCGAAAGATCTCGCGGGCCAAAATTTGAACATCCTACCACCCTTACTTTCCCCTCTTCCTGCAACCGCTCCATGACCCCCAGTGTGTCCGCAATCGGGATGTCAGGATTAGGCCAATGTATCTGATAAAGATCAATATAATCGGTGCCAAGGCGCTCCAAACTGGCCTCACAACTCGCCCGTACATCGGCCGGGGCGAGATTCCCGGGAGACACTTTTGTGGCGATAACCACGTCCTCACGCTTGTCTCCTAAAGCTCTGCCAAGGAGCCGTTCCGAATAACCGTCCCCGTACGCTTCAGCCGTATCGAACAGCGTCACGCCCTCGTCAACGGCGGTTTCAATCGCCCTTATCGCATCGCGCTCGTCCTGCTCTCCCCACGTCGAACCGCCAACAATTGCCCAGCAGCCCATACCGACCACGCTCACCTTCAGCTCCGTTCTGCCCAGCGTGCGATATTTCATGATTTCCTTTCCGGTTACTGTCACATTCCAGGCGAATCATCAGTGCGGCGTAACGGCCGGCCCGGCTTCTGCCCCATGCAACGTACATAAAAACCGGCGCCCGCCGGCGCCGGTTTCCTCGACCTATTGGGGCATGATCCTGTTTTCAGTCATACGGCATGAGGGCCAGGAATCTGGCTCTTTTCACAGCCTGTTCAAACATCCGTTGGTGTTTAGCGCAGTTCCCGGAACGCTTTCGGCTGAACATACGTGCCTCACCCGTCGTTAATTTCCCGAGCCGATCAACGTCCTTGTAATCAATTGTCTCAACGTTTTCCCGGCAAAACCGACACCTTGTTCCCGACTTCTGTCTCATTCTGCGTCTTGCAACCATAAATCTTCTTCCCACGATCTTCGGAGTAAACGAATATCCAATTTCACTCTCGGAGGATATCCAACACGTTCATTTTTGTCAAACGTCCACCCGCCCACCACTGCGTCATCAAACCGACGACAGAGCACGCCGCAGGCCCCAACTCACCTCACCACCAGTCGGCTATGAACTCGTTTGACCACGATCTGAATACAGTTATAATTACACAATGCAGTGTGAGCGGACGACTTCGAATCATTACCAAACAAGATTAGGAGGTGACTTTCAACCCATGGCAAAAGTAGTTGTTAAACCGGACGAGCCGATAAATTCCGCCCTTCGCCGCTTCAAGAAGATTTGTGATAAGGAGGGCGTAATCAATCGCGCGAAGCGCAAAGAACGGTTCGAGAAACCAGCGGAAAAGCGGCGACGTGAAGAGATGGAACGACTGAAGACCATACGAAAAGCGCAGAATGCGGCCGGTGATATGGCGAAAGGCTGAGCATCCGGTTAAGACATTCACCTCTATAGCTCCACCGTTTTATGCGGTGGAGCTTTTTTTATTGTTTCAGATATTCCGCACAATCTTCCTTGATAGACTCCAGTATCCTGGACGCCTTTTTCGCTACAGCGTCATCATCATCCTCCGTCACCAGCTCGATACTCTCAAGAATATTTTCCTTGAAGAATGAGTCCTCTTTTGGAGCCGGCACTTCTTCAATCGGGAAGGGCTGCCGGCAGTATGCTTCAGCTATCCGTTCCGCAACGTTCAAAAGAGCCAGTCGCCGCCGGTGGTTTTCCCGACGGAGCAACGCCTCATGCTCGTCCTTTGTCAGTCGTGCAGTTTCAACTGCCATGACCGGATTAATTTTCGATCTCTTCAAAAAATCCCCGATGAATATCATGCAGTACTGATGATTTCTGAGAGCGAAAGTTGCATCCTTCATGTTTTCCCGAACCGGTTTATACTCGTGCTCGCACAAACGCATGACTTCCCATATATCCGGGTGGTCCATGAAAAGCTTGCGCTTCTCAATATACTGGACAAGATGGAGCGCCACCTCACTCAATCTTTTCTGGCCCCGTAAATAACGTTCTTCAAGTTGCTGTACCTCATCTTTACACAGTTTAACGGCTTCTTCCGATAGCGCACACGGCTTTTCTTCGATCATCAATTTGAACTTCTTTGCCGCCCGTTGTTTCACCGGATTCTCGCTCTTTTCCCATTCCTTCGCCAGGGACTTCAGCAGTTCAGACTCTTCCCCGACCAACAGACGTTTATCATACTTTTTCTCAAGTGCTGCGACCCTCCGGCGCTCAGGGCCTTTGGCCTGTGTCGGTCGCCCCTCCTCGATCCATACAAGGACCTCCGTTATTTTCTCCTGTTCATAACTGGCGGTCTTCCACTGTTTCCGCTCGCGGATCAGATTCTGGAGTGTCTTTTTGTCTTCCGCTCGCAACGTATAATCCGGCGGCATCGCTCCCTCACTATCCATATGCGCCAGCAGTTCCTCGAACAATTCTCGCCTCGCTGAATTCCCGCCCCATTTGGTTGCCTTTTGTAACGTGAGCGCGCGAGCCATTCGGGGATCCTCCATCTTATCGATCACCATCTCCTGCAGCACAAAAAGGAGACTGGATCGCGGCTCTTCTTCGAAAGTCTCCAGCCCGGTGGTTACCACATCGGATGACATCGCCGGAGGGCTGTCCTCCCACGGTCCCGTTATCACATCCAGATAGGTCGTGATTTGATGCTGGGTCACCAGCGACCATCCGATCCAGAAGAATGCAAAAACGCAGAACGGTCCAAGCGTGCCCCAGACGAGAGCTTTGAACCAGCGCGGTACAAGGAGGCCCTTCTCCACCTCGACCTCCCGCCGATATCGTTCTTTCTCTTCCTGACTAATATCTTCTGGATCAAACTCTTCCTGATCGACGGAATCGTTCTGATCGTTTTGCGTTTCGCTCATATCATCATTCTCATGTTTGCTGAGGTAACTCCCTGACTTCCCGAGAGGACGCCGTTCATTCGTGAGTTGGTTGTGGTAGCATCACTTTCCGGTATGTCCACACCCACGGCGTCCGCTTTCGCACACTAGAACGGCAACATACTGACCGCGCTGGACATAAGCCGTAAGCCCATGGACATCATTCCGACGAGACCAATACCGCATCCAAAGCCTGCCGCCAGAACGGGGGTGAAATTATTCCACCGTTTCTTCCCGAACACCTTGGCCATATAGAACCGTCCCACCAGCGCAGCCAGCAACTCCGGTACGGCATCCAGTGGATCGCCCGCCAGGCCGCGAATCGTTCCATACAGTAACAAAGTGGGTGCCCCGAGCAGGCGAAGAATGGGATAGGCGACCATGCCATAAGCCAGACCCATTCCCACATATTGAGGTTTGAACGCTTCGAGGAAGAATGCATTTCCGGTCGTTGTTGCCGTCATCCAGAATGAACGCATAATCGCTCGGCGGGGCCAGAACCGCATTGCATACGGGTAATCTTCGGGGATTTCGCTCATCTGATATATGAAAGACCAGAACAGCAGACTGACCACAATGGAAACCGGAATAACAAACAGCTGCGCCTTGAAAATACTCGTAAATTTAGTCCCCGTCAATTCCGTCTTCCGAAAAGACGAGGCCCCCTTCCCGACGTCGCCAATTGGCACCGGTGCTTGCCAGATGTCCACCCCCTTATATCCACTCAGCACAAAAGTCCCTTCCCTGGCAAACGGAATACCGACCTTATGTCCCGTCAGCCCCTGTAGGCGCGCTCCAACATACGCCATAATAGGGGTATAGCCAAAGCCGAAGGCAATAAGAATCCATATCGGGAACTTTGGAACTAAATAGTGACACAACATGATAATCCAGCTGGTTTCCGCCACGAAGAAGAGAAGAGCAATGGAAATCGGGATGTCCCCACGCCCCTTGGGCGGAGCCAGCACTCGTGTTCCTTTGTCTTTGCCCTCACGCTTGGCCTCCATGACCCCTTTGAACGCCTGATAGAATCCGAGGAGAGCCACGGCAATAGCGGTGCCGATTGTAAAGCTCAGCCAGAAGTCAAACCGGTTTGCCACCCCCGTTTCAATGTAATCCATCCCGGGCTCCCATCTCTGCAGCACTCCGGCCCGAAACAAAATCGGATTCAACACCAACCGACCGAGTACGCCCGCTACGAACGACGCTACAACCATCCAGAACGGGAGAACAAAACCGACAAATATCTGGTTCAGATTGGTATTGATCGCCAGTGGAACCGCCCGCAACCAGCTGACTTCCTGCAGTGTGGGCGTGAAATCGTAGAACGGTACCGGCAGTAAATACAGTGGCTTATTTAGAAACACCCCAGACAGGGTGGGTATGGCCACATAAATCAGCCCAAACGCGATCCCCACGACACTACCAATTGAAAAGCATCTCCATCGCCAGCTTTCTTCTTCACTTTCCGCCAGAGCCGTAATTCCTTTCGCCGCGATGGGCGCCAGGGGATAGGGAAGTTTCTCCGCATCACTCGTAACACGGAACAACACATATCCCAGAGAGAAATAGCTTAATCTATTCCATAATATCCCCAGTGCCATTAATATCAGATGTGGCCACCAGTCGGGATGAAGCAGATTACGCGTCGTATAGGCAGCGCTCTCCGGTGGTGGGGCAACCCAGTAGGGCAACCGGTTCACAATCTCGAACTGGACGGCTGCATCGCTCCGCACGAAATACTGCATCCAGATGAATCCATAGAACCGGCCTACTCCGGCCGCCAGCATACCCGCCGTCACGGAGTGGATCACGAACATTTCCTGCCGCGACAGGTCGGACCGGCAACGCTTGGTGATTTCCAGCATCACGATCAGGGTGACCCAGATCGCGGCCTTGGTAAGCTTCTGACCAAGCATCAAAAACATGAACATGGAGCCGGGTACAACCAAAAACGCGACGAACAGGCCGCCAAGTATTGCCTTGATGCCAAACCCGTCTTTGTATTCGGTTGGCTCTTCTTGATCAGCTCGTATTTCTAGATATTCTTCTGTTGCCATCCCGCCCTCCTACCGGCGGTTTTCGAGTATCGATTCCAATTACAATGAACCCAGATCTCCCGGCTTAGTCCACTACACTCAAAGCACCTCGTCCGCTTCTTCGGTGAGACGCTGTTTCTCTTCCGGTGTAACCAGACGCCAGATCAGGAGCTGTTTACGCAAGTCTTTCAGGAAACCGCGGTTCATACGGTGCCACGTGGCGAATTCACCACTCTTGCGAGTAATCGTAAAGTACAGATACGTAATCTCGGGTTCTTCTTCATCGGGAACAGCCGCTATCTCAACTTCCTGACTGATTCCCATATCAAGCGGCGCCACCCAGACGTCAGCTTCCAGAACCAGGGTGGTATGGCCGCTTTCGTCTTCTTCACTATAAAATTTTATATCGTCCGCAGTGAAATTGCCCACCGAGTCCTCATCGTTACTGTAAAAATATTCCCTCAGGTAGGCCATCACGCCTTTTGCTTCCTTGGAACTTACCGTGAACGGGAAAAGAATTTCCCACACGTCACTGGTGGGCGGTTCAATCGTCATCTGTCGCGTTTCATCGGGCACGCTCAGCTTACCAGCCATGTGTGCGGGCCAGGCGGTGGAAGCAAGAACCACCACCATCACCAGTAGAGCCGACCACACCGCGCTGATACTTGAATAGTTCAGGGAAATACCCTCCATCAACCAGGGAACCTGAAGAAGCCCAAAACTCAAAACCTGCCCCATCAAATACCCGAGCATTGCTCCCAGCACGGCAAAAACACAGCTCTCGGCGAAGAACAGAGCACCGATATGGATTGGTGCCAATCCCACTGAAGCATAAACCTGTATCTCATCGGTTCGTTCATATACAGCTCCCAGCATAGTGTTGAAGACAATCAGAGCGGCAATCAGAATGGGAACCAGCAAGCCCTGCATCCCGCTCATGGTCATCTGGGATCGGGTGGCAAGTCGTGTAATATGATTGTCAATTCCAGCATAAAGCGGCATAGAAATGCTGCTGGCGAATTCCTCCAGAGCTGGCGTAAATGACCGAACCAGCTTCCCGGACCCCTTCTGATCCTTCGCCCCAGCAACAATAGCTCGGAAAGTTCCTCCCATCCGCAAACAGAGGTCATTGGGGATGACCAGCACACGGTCAGTGTTCATGTGTATATAGTCGGATTCTTTATCCTCCACCCGCTGAGCAGCGAGAAAACCCTCCGCAGTTTGCTCACCGGTCGCCGTCCAGGCGCCGCCCGCGCCTTTCTGGGCCGGGCCTTTCTGTTGCTGTTGCATGAAATCGACAGGGGTAATGGGCTCTCCATCCAGGTCCTCATACGCAAACATCTCGGCGCCCCCTGTAATTCCTACCACCGTCAGGCGCCGTCCCAGCACATTAATCTGCGCTTCCCCCACCTCCGATGTAGTGATCTGCAAACTCTCCGCCATGCTTTGGGGGATGATGCACACGAATGGCCAATCGGGATGCTTTTTCTGGAACCATTTGCCTCCCGCAAGAAATTTATTCATCTCGGAAAAATGCTTTTCCTTAGGGCTCAACCCAAGCATTGCACTGGCTATTGTGTAACCACTCTTCGTGCCCGGACGAGAAATCTCCAGTTTCAGCTCCACCGTCTTATCCCGGCTCACAAACCAGGACCGTTCAGCGACAGTAAAACCCTCGGAGGTGAAATGGTTCGCCACATCATACGACTGGAACTCTCCCAGTGCTGACCAGGTCGTATTGCGGAGGAGCAAACCGTTGTATGGCGCTTTCGTATCACTCTGGTATTCCAGCAAGCGCGCCGGCATCGTCTCGAAACTGGTGAAGGACAGGATCGTAAATGTCAACAATATGAGCGTCAGCGCGGTCAGCGCCGTCCTGATCTTTCGTTTCCGCATATTCGATATCCCCAGGATGAAGGCGGCCATCGCCGCGCTCGCCCGGGCCACATCGGCACGGTGAATCGTATTGATATGCTGTTGGATAGTCTCCATAACGGTCTGAAATCTCATAATCAGGTAACCAATTGTCCAGATACTGGCCACCAGCATGAAAAAACCATCCAGAATGATAATTGGCGTTCGCGACAGCTGGAATGCCGGATGTACCATGCGTAAAACGAGGTAACTGAACGCGAACAAGATTGCAATGGCCCCCAGCTTTTTCCGCACATCCACGTAATTGATCAGCAAGCGTTCAATAAAGATCACAAACGGCAACAACAGCGCAAAATAGAAGACCACACCCCGCACTACGTCGTGTGCAGTCCCCCGCGCATCAGGATACACCCGCGACTCCTTCGACCAGGCCATTCGTGTCTGCCGGTAAAACACATCATAATTCTTCTCTTGAAGGGCACGTTCCGCGGCCGTGAGACGCACCATGGCCTCCTCATGCATCTCCCAGAGATTTTTCTTGCTGATCGCGGCCTTCTCCAGGTTAAACAGACGATAATAATCCAGCAGTTGCATGTCTTTGGCCACCTGATAGGCCGTTTTGTAAATGTAGTTTTCTCTGTCCGGCGTGGCAAACCCCTTCCCCAAAAACAGGTCCTTCGCATTTTTCTGCTGGACAGCCTTATCCTTCCTGGCAAGGGCTACAGGAACATTCAGCAGCACGCCGGCATTCCCCAGACCTCCCCCCGAAAGAAGAAATTTTACCCGCCGGTCCGGTTTTGTGAAAAACACCGCGAGCGGCTCGGTGTATGAGGTCCCGCTTACCTGCGTCCCGATAAAGCTTTTGGACCCTTTTCCCAGTTCAGTGTTCGCTTCACTGCGCAATCCCGTTGCTCCGGGCAGCAACCCGAGAGTTAGAGGGTTATTCAGATCAAACAGAGTCGTGCTGTCGCATTTGAAAAAGTTCAATCGTACATCGGTTCGCCGAAGCTCCCACTCCTGTCGTTTACGCCTGGTCCCACTGATAACAGCCGGGTCCGACTTGGCGGTATATTCTATTGCTCCATCCGCCGGAGCCAGTTTGAATCCATCCAGCAGGCTGCTCCGGCTGAACCCGAATATCTCGAAGAACCCATGAACATCACTGCGCGCAAAAACGCGTCCTTTCACGCCCATCATGCTTTTCTTCCGGCTAATCCTTGCTCCCACAACAGCATCGGCAATGTCCACCGTGGGAACATAGGTCGTCAATGACTGCTCGATTGCTCGTCCGAAAACGCTCCCAATTTTCCCGGAAGGCACACGGCCGTTCAGGGGGATGACCGGCACATCAGCGGTTTGTTTCAGGATATAGGCGCTGACAACGGCTGACCGGCGCACATTGTCAAGATATGGCTTGATATTCTCGTAGGTGTCCAATGGGGTGTTGACAGAGTTGCGGGGATCGCCCGGTGTGGCCAGAGTAATCGCCGGCCGCCCGCTCAAGGAAATCACTTCCGAATCAAACGCCGCGAGATCCGGCAACAACGACCTCCAACCGCGTCCATGTTGCGGGACAATACCACTCTGGAAGTGAAAATCCTGCACCGTACCTTCCGGACCGATCAGCTCTTGACTCCACTCCATCAACCGATCGCTATAATCGGAATATATACGCCGGAGTTTGATGGCGTCGTCGCCCCCCTGATTGTAAAAATTACCTTTAAAAAAACCCGCCAGTGTATTATTCCGACTGGAGATATCCAATCCAATGAAAAATTGTGGTTCCCCCGAACGCGCTATTTGCGCACTCCCGGTCACCCGTTTCCGTTTGGGATATATCGTGGATTGTGCATATTCCCGCGCACCGCTCAGGCCCTGAAAATGACCCGGCGTCGCCAGCACTTTAACCGTCCGGCGCGGAGGATTTTTCATCAAAAATTCTGCGATTTCCAGCTGGGATGCCACCCCGCAGGCGTTCTCGGCGCCGGGGGCCAGAGCCGGAACAACCGATGTGCTGTCATAGTACGCGTGACACACCATGGTGTCCCGCCCCAGGGTGGGATCAATTCCGGGTATTTCGCCGGAGACCATATAAACGGTCGATTCCTTCCACATCATATCGGCCGTCACCGTTACCTCGTTGTCGGTGGCCGATAACTGTTGGACAGTATCGAGCGCGTCGGAAACAGAAAGATTGCTGGCGGTCCGCTCGGTAAGCGCGGCCACTAGTTTTGGCAATTCTTTGCGCTGAAGATAATAACGGGGCACCGGAGTGGGAACCGAACTGTATTTTTGCTCCGCATCGGTCCGAAAAGCGTGTTCGGGTTCCAGAAAAATAATAGCCTCCGCACCCAGTTTCGCCGCGTTCAACCACCGGGTGGCGCTGTTAAATTCCATCAGAACAATGCTGCCCTTCACCTCCATCCCATTAAAATCGGACAGTTCACCGTCCCCACCCCAGATCAAATGACCTGTAATTCCCGTTTTCGGGGTTTTGGGAGTTCGAACGTAATTTGGCCGAACACAGTGGATCCCAACCCGGGTCTCCCCCCCTACACTGAGTGACGCACTCTGTTCCACCGGGGTGATAATCGTGAACGGTTCGCGCTTGACGTTCGCAAGTCCCAGCTTCTCGTAATAATCCTTTATATAATCTGCGGCCTTCTGACATCCCGGATATCCCGTAAACCGAGTCGGGATCGAGGACAATTCTTTAATATGGGGTGTCGGATTAATGGCCGACAAGTCCCGCAATATCTCCATCTTTCTGGTGCCCGATTCGTCTTGCATCGACTCCTGAGCATAAGAAGATGTTCCCCCCCAGGCCATCAAGACGAAACTAAGTGCAAGGATTAAAATATTTCTCGATTTCATCGTTGAATATCTCAAAACAGGTGATGTCTGAACTCTATCTGCCAGCCCGTCAGGTAGAGACTTGGGGCAACAAAACCATGGAATATCAGAAGAAGCAACTATATGAGTCCAGATAGTGAGGAACTCAACGGGGCTGAACCGCTTCAAAACGGCACTGCAATTATAGGTCCTTCTGGACTTTTGTCAAAGTAAACGCCACTCCATGGCTCACCCACCTCCACCAAGGCGACCCCGTCACATCTCCATGTTCGCGCCCAGAAATGTCCCTCAGCCCACAATTGGACCCGTGAACTGATAAATCGAATCGGCAACATAAAAAAAGATTGCGACGGATGCGCAGGGGAAACCCACTCCCCCTCCGACCGCCCCCTGCAACGGTGGAGCCCATACTATTGATCTGTATAGCATCGTGTGCTATATATTAGAATAGTTCCACCGGCCATATTCCCGAACAGGACGGTCATCAGAAAAGCCTGCGGCTGGATGCGATGCGTCCGGTCTGTGGAGTCATGATAACGCACTTTCCCGGATTTGTACGATACGAGTCAACAAAAACATACAACGCTGGGCGATAACTCCTGATATGGACAACTCAATCATCCTCTACGTATCCGTGGATAATTTTGCCGTCTCCGCCGCCCGTGTTTCACATCCGACCTGGGACCGGTCTCCACTGGTGATCGTCACCTCGGTTCATCCCTACGGGGTGGTTCACTCCGCGTCGGGGCAGGCCATCCGGGAGGGAGTCCGCAAAGGAATGTCCCTTCGCCGGGCTCAGCAAAAATGTGCCCGGGCCCGGTTTGTGAATTTGGACGAAATCAATTACGAGCAATTCATGAACCCCATCTTCCATCTTCTCTCGCAATTGAGTCCGGAGACACAGAGGGTTTCCGCTGATGAGGGCTTCGCGGACCTGGACGGATGCGAGCGATTACACGGAACGTGGTCGGCGCACCCTCTCGGTTTCCTGCCCTTTGCCAACCCCACCGCGGGAACTTATATCCGGGATGGAAACCGGCCTTCTCCACCACATAAACGAACACTCCCGCCCCGGAACGCCCGATGGATCACCGCTATCGGCGCATGGCTCCGGCGGACCATTGAACATCGGATCGGTCTGCCCGTATCCATAGGATGCGCCAGCAATACTCTGGCCGCACAGTGTGCCTCACGTTTCATATCCTCCCGTGGGCTGGTGTGGATCCAGCCCGGCGCGGAAGCTCAATTTTTCCAGCTGCTATCACTGAAAGACATACCGGGAATCGGCTCATCCATTGCATCCAAGCTGCACAAATGGAACATTCAAACCGTGAACGCCGCTCAGCGCTTATCGCCCCACATCCTTCGCACAACTTTTGGCCCAAAACGAGGAATAAAAATCCATCGTTTACTTCACGGTCAGCCCCCGCACAATGGAGGCTCATCGGATACTCCCCGGAAGATCTCACGCGAACGCACTTTCTGGGAACCATCCAATGAATACCAGTTCGTTGAAGCTGTGCTTCATTATCTCGTTGAACTCGTGGGGAACCGGCTGCGCCACCAGGGATTGAGTACTGGAACTATCGGGGTGAGACTCTGTTACCAGAACGCACACGCCCAAAAAAGTCGTAGCAGCTTGGCCGAGCATACGGATTCGAATAGCCGGATCTTTCAGTCGGCCCGGCACCAATTGACCGCCAGGTGGAAACGCAACCACCGCGTGCGAGCAGTTGGCCTCACCGCATCCGCTCTGCGACAAACCCGGAAGAGGCAGAAAAAACTTTTCGACAGCGACAACGATCGTCAGAGGCGATTGGATCGATGCGTGGATGCATTGCGCGACCGTTTCGGATTCGATGTGGTTCATCGCGGCCCATCAATTCACCTGGAGGCCGGATCATGACCACAACCCCCGCCTGAACCCACTGGCCGGCGCGGCGAAACTGCCGGGTCAAGGGCGTTTTGAATCGGCCAACGGGTGCGCTATAATCGCATCGAAGGGTGATTTTGCTTCGCCCACACTACCCAGTTTGTTTCATCCGCGGGCCGATACAATCATATGACACCTATCACATACAAAGACGCTGGAGTCGATGTCGAGAAAGGCGATGAGTTTGCCGACACCATTCAGGGACTCATGCAGCGCACCTTCGATGGGCGGGTCGTTGGGGGAACGGGAGGATTTGCTGGACTTTTCTCCGTTGATTTCCATGATCGTCTCTGGCGCCGCAACTATCGCTATCCTGTCCTGGTCAGCTCCACCGATGGGGTTGGCACCAAGCTCAAGGTGGCGTTCCGTGCCGGCCGACATGACACCGTCGGTATCGATCTGGTGGCAATGTGCGTCAACGACATCATCGTGCTGGGCGCGGAACCGCTCTTTTTCCTGGATTACCTGGCCACCGGTGAACTCGCCCCCCAGGCCATGCACCAGGTGGTGAAGGGGATCTCCGATGGCTGCCGCGAATGTGACTGCGCTCTGCTGGCCGGTGAAACCGCTGAGATGCCGGGTTTCTACGATTCCGGCGAATATGATATGGCCGGATTCGTCGTCGGGGTGGTGGAAAAACGTAAAATCATTGATGGTGAAAAAGTCCGCCCGGGCGACGGCATCATTGGCCTCACCTCCAGCGGCATCCATTCCAACGGTTACTCACTCGCCCGAAAACTCATCTTCGAGGAAGCGGGGTTCCAGCCGGATGATACCCTCGCCGGACATGGACTGAACGAAACGGTGGCCGACGTGCTTCTGCGGCCCACTCGCATATACGCCCGCCCCATCCGGGAAGTGATGTGCTACTACCGCGTCAAACAGCCGGTTCACGCCATGGCCCACATCACCGGTGGGGGCCTTCCCGGCAACATTTCCCGGGTGCTGCCGGAGGATTGCGACGCAGATATTGACAGTCAAAGCTGGGAACGACACAAAATATTCGACATCATGCAGGAAATCGGCGACGTTCCAGAAGCGGAGATGTATAAAACATTCAACATGGGGATAGGGCTTGTCCTGATTGTGTCGTCGTATTTCGAACGCAGCATCATGGATACTCTCCGGCGACACGGGGCCGACCCGGTGTTGATCGGTCGAGTTCAGGAAGGTACCGGCGACGTGCATATCCGCTAGGGAGAACTGGCATGAGAGGGGAACGAACCCGCGACCGCGATGCCCTAATCGATAAATATGGGATGAGTGCGCGACTGGCCGCCCGGGTTCTCGCCCTGCAGAGCGAAAAAATTGACCTGTCCCGTTCGATCCTGGAGACCGCCGTCACCGATCCTTCGCTCCAGAAGCTGCTGCTCAATCGCGATTTGCTGGATCAACCGGAATCCCTCACCTCCGAATGGCTCCAGAAACAGGCGGATGACTGCGGAGTCGAAGATGCCGACCTGTTGCGGACCGTGGAGGGCGAGGATGGCTGGACCACCATTGCGTTTGAGGACGATGTTCTGGCCGAAGGTATGAAGGAAACAGCCCCAGAACATGAAGTTGATGCCAGTATGGTCCGGGCAGAAGACACTGAGATATCCCGGCGGGAGACCGAAGAGCTCTTCAGCCCGGAGGAGGTGGCCAAACTCCGCCTGACCGCCCTCACCAGTCAGGAAACAGGAGAGCGTATCGAGGCGCTGCGAAAACTGATTTATGCGCCGCTGGACGACAGCGCCCGAGCCAGCATTTTCGTGCGCGCACTCATCGATCCCGATGCTGCTCCGGAAGTCCGCCAGCAGGCCGTCCGATGCCTGCAGGAAATCGGCTTCCGGGAGGATTTCGCCCGCACCGTCCACGCCCTCTTCAAAGCCGACGACCAGGATGTGTTATACGCCATCCGTCGGCTGGACAGCATGCTGGATGAGGCGGATGATTCGGAACGAAGCGTGGCTCTGGCCGTTGTTCTGCGGATATTCGATGAATCCGATCGCCCACCCGTCCTGCAGGAACTGCTCGGGTTGATCTCCGATTCCGTTTCCGTGCTCACCCAGCACCGGAATAAAACCGAACAATTCGTCCAAACGGGCCTGCGCAAACTCACCCGGTTTTACGCCCCCCTGTCGGATGAACTTCTGGCAACCCTTCGACAGAGTTACGAGACGGCTCCGGATATCGTCGGCCCTCTCCTCTGGAAAGAGCTGGACAGGAGCAGCGACCCGCGGGTACGCGCATTCATCGTTCACCTGCTTTCCCGAGTCATGGAAGAGGATGACAACCGCGAGAAACTGGCCGATGCGGCCATTGAGGAGCTGCTGAACACGGATTTACCGGAGGATCATCGGACGCAACTCCGTTACAGCCTGCTGCGCATGGGCGAGGCCACCGTGCACGTGGCCAATCAGCGCCTGACATCCGGCTCCGACCGCCGCAATGCCGAGCTGGTCCGGGTGCTGGATGTCGTGTGCACCGAAGCAGACACGCCGACAAAAATGGTCAATGAAACCGTTCAGGCATTGCTTGATACGCTCAAGATTGGTGACCGGATCACCCGGAGGCGTATTGTCGAGGCTTCGGTCATCTCCGACTCCCGCGCCCGCCCGGAATTGCGTCAACAGGTGGCCGAAGAGTTGCTGGCCCACATTGGCGAATTCGGCATGGAAAACACCGTGGATACGATCTGCCACACTCTGGAACAGATTGGGCCGCCGGCCATCGACCCGCTTTTTGATTTCATCCGCCGACGTTATCCCCAGCAGGACGCCGATTCGCCCCTGCGGAGCCTGGGTCGAATTGCCGAAAAATGGCGGGAGCAAATCCCTGACGACCAGGTTGAGGAAGTGCTCGGCTACTGCATCGACCTGCTTGATGATTCCAGGGCCAGCCGTGGCACTTTCACCATAACCCTGGCCTATTTCGTCGGCTACACCAGGCCAGGAGCCATCCGGTTCGGGGAAATACTGGACCAGCTGATAGACCTAACCGGTACGGCTGGATTCACCTTCGATGTGTTCGAGGCACTCGGCATACTGGCCGGGTCACCCAACATCGCGCCGGAGCATCAGCAGAAGCTTTTTGACCTGTTCCGCGACGTGCTCCACATGAAAACACCCGGCACCCAGGGCGTAAGGAAAGAAACCGAAGAGGGGCCGGTCTATGAATTCGGCCCTGAAATGATGTTCGATACCCGCCTCCTGCCCAGTGTTGTCAGGGGGCTGAAACAAATCGGTGTCAGCGCAGCCACCTCCGATGATTTGCGTCGGGAGGTGGTTAAGGAATTGCTCATCCTCTGGGAAGGGGTCTCCAACGTCCGTGTCGTGTGGGGACCAGGGGCGATGGGAGCCCTCGTGGAGGCCATCAGCGCCGTCGCGTGCTCCGACCACGTGTCCTCCCGGATGCGCACCCGCCTGGGGCACTCCATCCTCCGGTTTCTCAATAAAGTCAACGTCGTGCGCAGCATCGGGGCCATTTGCGCGCGTCCTGCCGAGGATGAGCAAATGCGAGAGCTGTGTCTGGAAGCGGGCACGCGCATGCTTGAGGAGTGGCAGACATGCGAGGAACAGGATCAGGAACGACGCATCGCTCTGCTGGAAAGTCTCAGCCGGGTCGCCGCCAATAAGGGCCTGGATTCATCGGATAAGGATGTGGAACATCTGCGGAAAAACGTCATGGACGCCCTCTTCCGCGCGCTGCGGGAGGGAATCGATGAGGCCCGTGAGCCGCTGGAACGTCTCCGCGACTGTCCCGCCCTGATGGAGGACAAACGAGAAAAAATTCGGGATCGCCTTACCCGTGTTTATGGACTTGTCCAAACCCATGAAGAGTGATTGCGAACGGTGGACAACGGAGAATCGGTGTTCGTAATTGCTGAACTTCCCTCCCAACCAGTAAACTGTATGTGTACCCATCTTCCGATATCTGACCAATACTCCAGGCCTGTCCACAATAGCGTTTTGAGAAGCATGGTTCTTTGTCTTTATCATCGTCTTTACCATAATC
>CAZXYF010000035.1:0-21897 GCA_964644705.1 uncultured candidatus Brocadiaceae bacterium
GAGTTACGCAGAATACTGATTACGGCATCCATGTTTCCGGATCAGGAGTTCTGAGACTGAAGCATGTCAACTTTTGAACACGTATCTTCGGAGGAGCAGATAGCGGAAGTCGCGCGTCTGGCCCGCGACATCTGGAACGACCACTACGTGCCCATCATCGGTCAGGAACAGGTCGATTACATGCTGGAGAAGTTCCAGAGCAAAGACGCGATATCGGAACAGATCAGTAATTCACACGAGTATTATCTCGTCAGAGAAGACGGCGCCGCACTGGGATACTTTGCCGTCGTGCCCCAGCCCAACCAGGACCGCATGATGCTCAGCAAGATCTATCTGCAACGGTCCGCGCGGGGACGTGGTCTGGGGCAAAAAATGCTGCGGTTCGTGGAAAATCTGTGCCGGGAACGAAACATCTCGTCCATCCGGTTGAGGGTGAATAAGGACAACGCCGATTCGATCGAGTGGTACAGACGACAGGGATTCGAAAAAATCGCGGCCCCGGTGAAAGATATCGGCGAAGGGTTCGTGATGGATGATTACAAGATGGAGAAAAACGTGGGGCGCTGAGCGTTTTTACAACGGTTACCGGTCGGTCACTTTCCGCACGATGTCTATCGCCTGTTCGGCACCGCCCCATCCAATCGCAATGGCCAGTAACTCGCCCTGTTTCCCCGCAGCGGAATAATTATTGTCGCCCATCTTGCACAGAGTGACGCCGCGGCGGCGCTCCTCAGTTGGGCCCATCTCTTTACAGGCCTTCTCGTAGGCGTTCCATGCATCGCGCGCCTCGCGGGGTTTGGGATAATCAACGAGCAACAGCCCCGTTTTCGTGCCCGTGGTGCCGCCTTCATAGTCCGCGTAAGCGGCCACCGATTTCCCTTTGAGTTGCACGGCATCATTGATCGCCATTGGCAGATACAGGTCATGCAAGTGGAGCGCATGGCGCATGAACCGCATGGTCCCCGCCTTCCTGCCCGATTCAGGCAGTTTCCGACATATATCCGGAATCTCGGCCGGCGGTGCTTTGAATCCCTCGACCACGGCTCGTCCCAGGGATGTCACATCCTTCCGGGACAGGTCGCCCCCCAGGGGGAGAACTTTGATGTACCATTTGTCCTCCCACGCCCACAGGACAGGGCCTTCCGCGACCGTTACGCGATCGGCGAAATCCAGGCGATCACCATCCGCTGCTCGAAATTTGCTGTACACCCCGAATGCATCGTCGGAGTGTTTGAACTCCCAGACAATGATCTCGGCGTTTGCTCCCTCTCGGGCGTAGCGGGCATTTGCGGCCTTCGCAAACTGGAATTTGAGATACGGTTCGGCCGCGCCGTTGATCCAGCTGAACAGTTCGCTTTCGGTCGTCCGGACGGTTTTCTCGCCCGTCAGCCGCCAGTTCCCCACCGTTACCGGCAGAGCGGAAGCGATGGCCGAACCGGTAGCCGCCCCTTCATCCGGTGGTTCCAGCTCGCGGAATCCGCCCGTCACCCGTATTGCCGCCTCTCCCTGCACCGGACAGACATTCTCACAGAAACCACATCCCACACAGGATTCGGCCCGCACGTACGGCAGACGCAATTCCTGGCCATCGCCCATTTCCCGCCGCCGGAAATGAATTGCTTTTCCGGGCACGGGGCAGACTTCCTCGCACACACCGCAGTTGTGTTTGTCCCAGTCCACATCCTCTTCCTGCTGATGCTGCCAGCCGCGCCACGGGATACAACGTGTACGGTCCAGATACGCCAACCCGATTGCGGAGGCATGTTTTTCCTTCAAATCGAACTCCGGAATCGCCCCGGTCGGGCAGACCTGTCCACACCGGTCGCAGTTGTATTCGCAGTATCCCAGTCGTGGTATCAGCTGCGGAGTCCACAACGATTCGAGTCCCCCCTCCAGCCCCGCCGGCTGAATAGCCTGTGTCGGGCAGACGCGCATGCACTGTCCGCAGCGCAAACATTCCTGCAGGAACTCGTCGGGGTCCCGGCCGGCCAGAGGTGGACGAACAAACGTTCCGCCCTTATCTATGGATTCAGACGCGTTGCTTGTAAACAACGGACAGGCAGCCACCGCCGCCCCCATAGCCGCCACCGTCCCCCGGCGTGTTAGATCGACCTCCCGCATCTGCTCCCGGGACGCCCCCAGAAACCGGATTGCATCCACCGGGCATTCCTCCTGACAGCGCATGCACAGGATGCACTCCCCCGCCAGCGTCTGGTGGCCATCGTCGGAAATGCAATTCGTCGGACAGACGTCGGCGCACCGGCCGCACTCAATACACGCGTCGCTGACCTGGCGTCCGGTATATGATTTGATGCCGGCCAGGGCATACAGTGCACCGAGCGGACAGACGCTCCGGCACCACATTCGCCTCCCCGCAACGGTGAGACCGATCACGCCCAGAATCGCAGCCGCAGTCACGACCTGGAGGGCAAATTCAATCTGTGCCGCCCCGTGGAACACCATCCGCATCTGTTCTCCCGTCCATGCCGCAACAGGACCAAAAACGGGAATCCTGCTCAATATCTCAAGCACGGGCAATAAGGTTTTCAGCAGGAAGGGATGAACAACCAGCACATAACTGCGCATGGCGATGGAAAGCGGATCCACGTATCCAAATACGGACACTCCGAAGACGGCGCACACCAAACATGTGATCAGAACATAGTATTTCAGACGCCGCGTCCAGCTAACCCCCGCCCCGTGTTTCTCGTTCCGTTCGATACCCACTTTATCCGTCATCCAATCAACAACATCAATCGTCGCGCCCAGAGGACACATCCAGCCGCAGAAGTAACGCCCCAGGAATACGGCGGCCAGCAGAAGAGCAAACGCCGGAACGAACGGTTGCATAAAGCGCCATGCCGACAACATCGCACCGCCACCGGCAAACGGACTGAACCGCATAATCCCATGATTCAGCAGTCGGCGAGCTGCGATAACGGGCACGTAGGCGACGTATCCCAGGAATCCGAGGAAACAGATCGTCTGAACGACGCGCCGCAAACGTGCGGGCCAATGTCGTGCGTTCTTTGAGCTCACGTTTACCTCTCTATTCTCATCAGTTCACAAAAACGGGGATCAGCACTGCTCATTGGGACATGATTCCCGCTGTCCGCGTGACTTATTCATTATGCCATTTTGTGGGATCTGAGTCCAAACCTTGCGGCAGGCCAGTTTGCACGCCACCGAGCAAAAAATGATAGCTGAAGCTGCAGGTCCGTGTGATGATATCTCACGCCCCAACAACGGTGCGATGGGCTCACTGATCTGATATCAGAGGGGCGCGGACGGCGGTGGGATATCCCTCCATCCTGTTACTCAACTGGCATTTGAGCATCGCGATACTGCTTGCGGGTTCCAGCGCTTCCACCAACCGGGTGATCTCCTCCTGCAAAGCCTCGGCCTTCCCCCACTGTTCCTCCTGCAGCAGGTGCTCCATTTTTACATAAACTTCGGGATGGACGTTGGCCGCACCACTCACGAATCCGGTTCCTCCCCTCCGTACGCTTTCCACTATGCTCGGATCACCTCCCACAAAATATCTCTCGGTCGCATCAATCAACGATAAGGTCGCCGATGAATCTTTCATTCCGTAATGTTCTATTTCTCTCAGCATATCGGGTTTCAACCGCACGCCCGTATGAGCCGGGAAATTATACAGAATGAACGGGATCTCACGGGCGGACGAAAGACGCTGAAGCCATGATGTGACTCCGGCATCGGGAGCAAAGCTGTGATAAAAAGGTGGCAGCGAAAGTATTCCGTCAGCTCCCAGTTCTTCCGCCTCCAGCGCCAGGCTCTCGGCCGTTTCCAGATCAGTGGCCCCCACCTGGAACAGGATGAGGCCGGGGAAATATTCCAGTGCCAGTTTCAACAACTCCAATCGCTCATTGGGGATCAGTGAGAAAAACTCACCGGTCGTGCCGCCAACAAGAACGCGTCGAACATCACGTTCGGCCAACCAATCAAGATGCTGGGCAAACGCCCGACAATCCACTTCTCCGTCGCTGTCGAATGGCGTGAGCAGCGGGACTATGAGCCCCTCGATCAACAGGTCCTCCATATCCTCATGGAGGATGGACCCAACTTCCTCATACAGCTCGTGTGACACCGATTCAATCCGCAGACGATAGTCATCGGAACAAAACAGATGTATGTCCGACCAGTTTTTGCTCTCCGCCCCATGTTCACTGAATTCACGAAGATTACTGTGCAGAAATGTTGCCACCGCTTTGTCCAGAGAATACTCGCGTTCATCCAGGTCACGGCCCAAGCGCGTTTCCAGCTGCGTGCGCCAGGAAGCATCGATGAACATTGATAGATCCGTGTACTGCCGAAACGCTCGGTATGTCGCGATTTCCCCTTCAATGATGTTGTATCGCACCGGTTCGTAGGTTTCCGTATGCCGCGCACGCCCCACATCGGAGTCGTATATCGGCATATCAAAAGACTGATTGTCAGTCAGACGACGCAGATGCTCCTGAATCAAATCAATTTTGTTGGCATCGGGATGTGGCCCAAAAATGTTCGCGTCGCGTCGCTCCTCGCGATCCGTTTTGTAGTTATCCAACCCGATCACCTCGGCGTTCGGCAGCGCCTCCGCCAATTCCTCTGCCAGTGTGGTTTTACCAATTCCCCCCGGTCCTCCAATAGCTATGACTATGGGCGACGACTCGTGTTCAAACAGGTCCTGGATAATGGCCCCCAGAACTTCCTTCGTGGGACGTCTCGCCGAAGGACCGCGCCCTTTCAACTTCACATGATCTTTATACCGGCTCACTCTATTGACCTCCCACGACCCGCGTCACCGACCTCTAATCGACTGATGCCATATTGTTCCATCAAATCACCCCGCTGACTTTCCCACTGTCCATCTTCCCGCTGCCGCAACCGAGGATCCTCACCAACGGTGGAATCCGTGAGATGCAGAGGATCACCCGAGGAGGGATCGTCCTCTCTTCTCTCAAGTTCCAGCTCTTCACCCGACTCACTGTAGATCACATTATGTGCTATGGATTCAAGAGCATCCAGATGACTGAACAGGATATCACCGGTTGCCACAAGAATATTACGGTCAAATGTGAATCCCGCACACTTCAGAAATACTACCTGCATTCCAGCCTCACTCATGAACAGATTGTTGCGCACCGCATTGCGCTCCGCCATGTGATTATGTGAGGGAGAGGGGCATTTAACCGCCAGATTTCCCTCTACCACACATTTTCTGGCCTGTTCATCCAGATAATAGGCGTGGGCACGATGCCCGACGATGGATCGGGCGATGTTATCCCGCACCGTGTAATCCTCGCAGAAACCCACGTAAACGGCCGCTCCGTCATGAAGCTCCTGCATCACCCTTACGATGATGTTTTTCGCAATCAGCGTGCTGCGTCCCGAGCCCGCGATAATGCCGCTGTAAGGGGTATCATAAATCTCATTATGACACGCATCCATTCTGCTGCCAACACTCATGCCTGCAGCGCCGGGATATAACTGTCCGACATTCCGGACCCGGCAGTTCATCACCTCCGAATCCCGCCCACTCACATAAATGCCCCCCGCCCCCGCATCGCAGACTTCGCAATTGTCAACAACTGTGGCGGGACATTTTTGTATCTTTATCCCGTGGCCTCCGACTGCCTGCCCCCGAACGTCCCGTATCGAGAGGCTATAACACTGATTGGCGGTAATTGCGCCAGCATATTCGCGCGCCGCAAAATCCCCGGCTTTCAGTTCCGTAGTCGTGACGCGAATATCCAGTCCCTCGATGGTCACGTCCCGCACCGGTTTATCATCGGTCCCCCGGACGCTGATCACGGTCCGCGCCACCGGCGCCACTATGCGCAATTCGGACACGTCTTCGTCGGGCCGGGGCCAGTAGCTTAGTTTTCCTCGTTCCCGGTCAAGATACCACTGTCCCGGGTGCTGCAAGCCCTCTCGCACATTCCACACCACATATGTCATACCCGCCCCGGTTTCGGCATCAGCAAACGCTCCGGGCGGGTGACCGCAGGGCTGTGATAATGTGAGGCGGCGCGATTCCGGTTTGATGTCCTTCACCCCAACTGTGGATGCATCCCACTGGTGATAGACCGTAACCTCCGCGTTGCCCGGTTCGAACCACTCCCCCAGATCATCCTCCTGATAATGCAGAGTCGTGAGTTCTTCCTCTGTGGGTTCACGCTCCCATCCGCCATCGGTGGAGCTCATCCACTCGACATCAAATTCATTCTCATGCTGGAACCGTCCTTCTTCGGGTAATCGGGCCCGTTCGGCCAGTTGATCATCAACAGCCAGCGCCCGAAAATCCCAGCTGCCGTTTTTCACCTCCGGCAGGTCAACGCTTACCAGACCGTCCTCTTCCTCCGACCAGCCCGAGATTTCACGTCCACCGTAGAGAACCACTTCCTCACCCGGTGAGGCTTTCATACGCAACCCGGAATGCTGCGGTCGGAGTTCAAGCTCCGTCTCATAATATGCTCCCTCGTGAATGACGATCATGCCCTTCTCCTCCCCCGCCGTTCGATAGGCTTCAAGGGCGCGCGATAACGTCAGGAACGGATTCGACTCGTCACCCGAATTCCCGTCGTCACCATTCACTGCAACATGGATTGTTTCCATATTCTCACCCTGTCATTGTGGAAAGTAGTGGTCATGGCAGAAGCTCGCACGCGGCACGGGCTGCCCGCACGGAGGCGCCCGGTTCAGCGAATCCCTCCAGTGTTTTTTCCATCTCCCGCCGACAGGATTCATAATACTGACCATCGCCCAGCAAATCATCGGCCTGCTCAACAACCCAATCAACATCCGCCCATGGCATAGCCTTCTCCGGACATACCATCCGCCCCGACAGATTATTGATGAGCCCAATATACGGCGTTTCAGTAACGCCCGCGCCCAAAAAGTAAAAGAAGGGATTCACCCGGTAGAATATGACCATGGGGGTTTCCATCGCGGCGATTTCAAGGGTTATAGTGCCCGATTTGGTCAGACATAGTTCACAGGCATCAGCCAGCACTGGCGCATCCACATCGGACAACGTAACGTTCACGGCAGAATGTTCACACAGATCTTCCGTTATGGACCGCATTTTCGATGGTACCACCGAAGCAAACCGCAGCTCGGGATATTGTTTCTGCAGACGTTCCGCTGCTTCCAGCATAATGGGAAGATTGGCGTGGACTTCCTGTTTCCTGCTGCCGGGAAACAGGGCAACACCGCGGTCCCCGAGTTTATCCTTCAACTCCGAAGCCCCCCCATCGGCGTCCACATTTTGCTCAAGATGATCGAACAACGGATGTCCGACGTATTCAGCGTCCACGTCGTATTCGGCATAAAGGTCCGGTTCAAAGGGGTAGATCACCAGCGGTCTGGTCACCCATTTCCGGATCTTTTTGAGCCGGTAGCGCCCGTGCGCCCACACCTGGGGGAGAATGTAGTACACCACCGGGATATCGGCTCGTGTCGCGGCCCGCGCCACGTACAGATTGAACCCGCCGAAATCCACAAGCACCACGAGATCCGGGGGATCCTCTGCAAACAGTTTTCGGCAGGCGTTGAGTCTGTTATAGAAATCGCCGATACGGATCAGGTTATGCAACCACATGGCTGAATCCTCGTCCGCACCCGCGCTCAATTCCTCGAGCCCGGCCTCCCTCATCCGCTCCATGCCGAACCCGATAAACGACGCATCGGGCTGGATGTCTTTGACCGCCTCCATGAAATTTGCCGCATGCAGATCCCCGGAATCGTCGCCTGCGGACATAAATATCGTGGTATCGGCCATATCAATACCTTATGCGGTAAAAACGGGTCAAACGAACGCTCCGACCCGGCATCTTATTCGAGATCGAGGTCCTCGGGATGGAACTCATCAAAATCCACTGACACCGGATCAGTCCCCACGGCCCACTCAACATTCCTCTCGCTCAAAAGCTCTCTGCTGTCGGCTGCGTGCCGGAGCTCATCCATAAGACCATCCACCTCAGTGGCGATGTCTCCGTCGTCCACCTCGTATCTGTTGACATACGTATCGGGAATATCCCGGATGGTCCCGCTGGATTTATAGCACCCGTTGTTATGCAGTATTACGTTCCGCGTCGCGCTCAGCGGTGATTCCAGTTCGGCTTCACCATTGATGGCTTCCACCAGGTTACGCATGGGCATGATCGTCGATCCGCCGGGTTTTTCGCCTTCCTCAACGTGGTCTCTACCGTCCACCCGGAATTGCCCCGGTCGCCACTCTGCCTCGCCTTTGTCGCCATACACTCGCACGCGCGGATCATTCCATCCGAGTGCACAGAGGCTGAGATAAGTGTGCATGATGGCGCCATTTTCCAGTTCCGCCCGGGCGCACACCGTATCTTCCCCCTGAATGGGATGGGCATGGTACAGTTCGGCCTGCACGGAAGCGGGTCGTGCAGTCTGATTCGGCTCGGGACATACCGCATAAAGCGCATTCTGGATGTAATGGCACAATGGATTATCCAGAGGACCGTCAAGCACCCAGTCGTCGCCCAGTTTTGTCCGCCCCGCCCATCCGGAGCGTGCGTAGTAATTGTCGGTTCGGCGCCAGTATCCCTCGAGCACTATTTCCTGAACCTCACCAATGACCCCGGCGGCGATATGCTGTTTTACGACACGCATGGCCTCATCATACATGTTCTGGAAACCCACCTGGCACATCAGGCCGGTCCGCTCAACGGCTGCCTGCATTTCATCAATGTGTTGCACGAGCACGGCCGGAGGTTTTTCCAGAAACACGTTGGCCCCGCTTTCCAGAACGTCCACCGTCATGGGCCGATGCAGCGGAATGGGAGTCGGCACGCTAATTATGTCCAGATCGTCCTCTGAATCGAGCAATTCCCGATAGTCCCCGTAAACACTCACCCCCTCGTTTTGCAGTTCTCTCAACCTCTCCTTGTTCTGATCCTGATAGGGTTCAGCGGCGGCTTCAATTGATATCAATCCTTCCGAGGCCAGTTCTTCCGCAGCGCTGAGATGTGCGTTGGCAAATCCACCGACTCCGAAAATAGCGTACTGCAAAGTTTCCATGTTGATAGCTCCTGTGAATAATAGTGCGTGACATGGGATGCTAATGAATTTGCCCCGGCCCTGCAAACTGTCAGACGACAATGAGGATTTCCCGTCTCCCCATGGGGGGCAGTCGCGTTATCAATTACCCGCGCTCCGAAAGCGCCACCGGCCCGCATTTGGCGCCCGATAGCGCCGGAAGCCGCTGAGTTGAGTTGTCCACGACACGGTGGCGTTTGGGCCGGCGTATTCGGGGCTCGCGGAATCACCTGTAAGTGATCCTTTACATCGCAGTGCTCCCTTCGTTTTGTTATCGCGCCGTACGGCGGACTCCGAGTGCTACCGGTTGGAGCGACGGTTAGCGGGGACCTATAATTACTCTCCTGCCGGTGTTCTGCGGCTTATCACGACGCACACGAAGGTCTATACATCCCGAATCGCTGTTTTGGACAGACAGGTTCCTGGCCGATATCATCACCGGCAGGCACAACTTTGGCTTGGTCCCGCCCCCTTTCCTCCTGTATCCTCCGTTAGGTTGTAATCTGATATTTAAATGGTTTGCTTTCAGGAGATACCATGGCTTTTAACTGCATTACCAGCTGGCTGGACGATCATGTTGACGAGATGATTGACCTGCAACGCGAACTCACCTCCATTCCCGCTCTCAACCCCGAAACGGGAGGCGACGGCGAGTGGGAGAAGGCATCTTTCATTGAAGATTGGCTTCATCAGCACGGCCTGGATAACATTCAACACTACGATACCCCTGACAATCGGCTGGAAGAAGGTGCCCGACCCAATTTTGTGATCCGTATTCCGGGCCGGTCAACCCGGCCGCGGACGTGGGTCATGACCCATATGGACGTTGTGCCGCCCGGGGAAAAGATGGAGGATGGAACCTACAAGGGGTGGAACAGCAACCCGTTCGAGGTCAATCGCGACGGCGATTACCTGTATGGTCGTGGCGTTGAGGACAACCAGCAGTCGATGGTGGCCAATCTGTTCGCTGCACGCGCCCTTGCTGAATGTGATGTGACTCCACCGCGGCCCGTCGGCATATTGCTCGTCTCAGCGGAGGAAACGGGAAGCGAATACGGTCTCAAACGCCTGCTGGATGATCATGACGAACTGTTCTCCGAGGAAGATATCATTCTGGTTCCCGATGGGGGCAATGACAGCGGAACCATGATCGAGGTGGCGGAAAAGTCTCTCCTGTGGCTTACCTTCACCATCACGGGGGAGCAGACACACGGATCCACACCACAGCTGGGATGCAACGCATTTCGGGCCGGCATACGCCTGGCCGCAAACCTGGACGAGACGCTGAGCGATCGATTCGATGCGGAGGATGAGCTCTACCATCCGGCGACCTCAACGTTCGAGCCCACACGCCACGAGCGCAACGTTCCCAACGTCAACACTATCCCCGGAACGGAAACCTTTAGCTTTGATTGCCGGGTGCTGCCCCGGTATGAGCTCGACGAGGTCCTGGATTGCATCCGCGAGGAGATGCAGCGCGTGGATGGCAATATGGGTACCACAACGGAACTGACCGTTGAAAACCGTCTCTCTGCCGCCCCACCAACCTCTCCCGACGCTCCCGTCGTGGATATGCTCAAACAAAGTGTCGAAACGGTTTACGACGTGGAAGCGGAACCCATGGGGATCGGTGGCAATACAGTCGCTTCGCACTTTCGGGAGAAAGGTTACCCCGCGGTGGTCTGGTCGCGAATCCTCGCCACCGCTCACCAGGCCAATGAATGCTGCCGGATACCGAACATGCTCGGGGACTCCAAGGTTTTTGCGAATATGTATCTGCAGGAGATTCCAGAAGATTCAAATTCCTGATGGACCGGCACGAAACCCTGCCCGGACCTCGCGCTCGGCTCGGATTTCCCGACACGGCCAATCATCCGCGCAACATCACGCCTGTTCCAGTTCAGCGCCCTGCAGTTGAATAGTCAGGTCGCCAATCAGGTCCCTGTTTCCGATTCGGGCCGTTGAAACTCCGTCCCGGGTTTTCACCGTGAGCCATGGCGCGCGCTGGTTGGCCCAGTCCACCAGCGGCAATAACGGCACCCGGAGCGTACCCCGCACCGGTGACAACTGCAGCTCTCCCTCCGCGCGGTTGAGCTGCATACCCGCCACCGCCATCGGAGCCCCGAACACCGTCGCACCACGGGGATAAAAGTTCAAATTGTTATCAGGCGTCGTGTCGTAATACAGGGAAGCATCCAGATTGTCCCCTGTCAGTGCCTGATACTCCCAGTATTTCTCCACATTGTTGAGCATGTCTATGCCCAGGTAAGCGGCCACGTAATCGCGCCACATGTTCTGGGAGAACCACACCGTATCATCGGATTGCCCGGTATGTCGGCTTCCATAGGGGCCACGGCACCGTCGTTCGGCCGTTTCGATGTCCCGGGCGAAACGAGCCTGTTTCCATCGCGGCATCTTGATGTTCGCCAGGAACAGATACAGCATTCCGTTCGGCGTATAAATCGAACAATCGTCCCAACCCTCCAGTTCGCCTTCCGGCAACGCCTCTCCGGTCCATGGATCAACGAGCCCTTCGGTTGTGCGGGTGAGCGTCACGGCAAAATGGTCTTTGATCCATGCTTTCTCATTCAAGCTTTTGATGCTCTTCGAGGCAAAAGCTTTCCAGCGCTCGGCGTTGGATTCCTCCTTCCCCCCCACAAGATCTTCCATCTCGCCCAATGCCCACAGGGCAGCCTGAGACTTGACGCCAAGATAGGTCTGTTCTCGACCGTACTGGAGCGCCGGACTGGCATCATCGATTGTGTTAGCAGTGCCTCGGTCCGGAAACCCGGTGCCGGTGGTGTCGCACGTCACGATGAACTCCGCCAGACGCCGACACAGCGGCAGATGCTTTTTCGCGAGCGCCTCATCGCCGGTGAAGAAAGTTCGTGCCGCCAGCATGAGCAGATAATTCGCACTTTCCTCAACGGCCATATCGTGGGGATACGCCTGCCGCCCAACCATATGGTTGGCGCCCATGTCGTGACAGATGTAGGATGTGCCTTTCCATTGTTTGCCGAACCGCTCCTGCGCGTCCACCTCGAAATCGGCCCACTCGTTGATCAACATATCCAGCAGTTCGGGCCAGAGAGCCAGATACACCATCGCGTTGTTGTATTCCACGTCCACCGTGGAGTGGTAGTAACACGACCCCTCCCACACGCTAAACCAATCGTCCCCTTTCCGGGTCGTCCACCAGGTATTGGCCAGGAAGGAGTGGAGAGAGAGAGCCGTGAAATTGGAGGTCGTCCGTCCCAGTGACCAGTCCCGGAACAGATCATCCAAAAAGTCGCATCTTTCCCCAACGCTTTCACGGTTGTTTTGTGCCCACGACGCAAGCTTATCTTCACTGGCAAAAAATTCATGGTATTTGAAGGGACCGGGCTCGCCACCCACTTTCAAAACCGATTCTTCCGTCCAGGAGGTCCACATCATGGAAGATGATGCGGATTCCCCGTCAGAAAGATCAAAGGGAACTGACATCGCACCGGCATTATTCACCGTGCCCTCTTCGCACCAGAGGGTGGCATCA
Source organism: uncultured candidatus Brocadiaceae bacterium (assembly GCA_964644705.1). Taxonomy (GTDB): domain Bacteria; phylum Planctomycetota; class Brocadiia; order SM23-32; family SM23-32; genus CAZXYF01. The sequence goes on from CAZXYF010000035.1 coordinate 12,605, forward strand.
ACTGGAAAGCTCCCCCGATCGGTGATGTCCGGGTTGGCCGGATCCCCCTCCTCCACCACGCTGGTGGATATAAAACTGTAGCGAAAATGATCCGGATCTTCCTCAAACTGAACATCCTGCCCGCTGAGGCGAAAAACAATTTCGCCATTTTCCAGTGGTGAATCCACCTCAGACCATCGCCACTCGTCCAGCCGGCGCACCGTCAAATCAACGTAATACACCGGTGCCGTGGAAAGACGGGCGTTCCGCGGATAAAAAGGAGTGCGCAAAGACATTTCAAACTCAATGCGCCAGTCCGGATGAATCCCGCGATAGCACAAAGAGGTAAGAGACGTGAATTGCTCCAGATAGGGAAAAACCTCCCCCTGATCAGTAAACGGCAGGCAAAACATCTCACCGTTCTGCGCCCGGACTCCCACAGCCAAATCGAGTGGTTGCTCACGAAACTTCCCGAATGCGTTGTGATATACGGCTTTCCCGGCAGGATCGAATATGAGATTGAAACGGCTGCCCAGCGTTGCGGCACAATCGCTCATAACATGCATAACATTGTCTCCCGAAACGTAACGTGCGCGGAATCCGTCGATACCAGATGAAGGCCCCGCGCGGTAAGGAGTCCATCAGCTCACCCGTCCTCAGTGCGCGTTCAGAACAGGACGAGGTCTTGATCTCACAGACGAACGGATTGTACGTCTCCCTGCGGGGATCGTCAAATGGTGGACAACTGGTTCCACGGGTCACCATGGCGAATCAGGGCCCCTTTGCGGGTTGGATTCACACTTCAATCATTTACTTCTGGTTTGATCCCGATAGTTGCCATTCGCCGCGATATCCCCTTATAATCTCGATTTATTGGGCTTCACTTCCCTTTTTTACTACCGGATTCATGGATTTAATAGCCAACGGAAAACGCATCGTCGAGATGGAAGCAGACGCACTCTACTCCGTCTCCGAAAACATGGGCGAGGAATTTGCCGAAGCCGTAAACGCCCTCAAAGAGTGTACCGGTCGAGTGATTGTGACAGGCGTGGGGAAGGCGGGCCTGATCGGACGCAAAATTTCCGCCACCCTCGCCAGCACCGGCATCGCCTCATACTGGATGCACGCGGTGGAAGCCCGACACGGAGATCTCGGTCGCGTCCTTCCCGATGACGTGGTCCTTGCCATCAGCAACAGCGGCGAGACCGAGGTCGTACAGCTCCTGGAACCCCTGAAGAAGATCGACACCCGCATCATCGCCATTACCGGTCACGACACATCCACGCTGGCCCAGTACAGCGACATCATCCTGAGTATCGGTCACATTGAAGAAGCCTGCCCGCTCGGCCTGGCTCCCTCATGCACCACAACCGCCATGCTTGCAATGGGTGACGCCCTGGCGCTCACCCTGTTCGACATTCGCGACATGACCAAAGAGGATTATGCTTTTTATCATCCGGGTGGTGAGCTCGGCCGGCAGCTGATCACTGTCGAGGAAGCAATGCGGATCGACGAGCGCAATCCCGTTGCCCCCCAGGACATAACCGTACGCGAAGCTATGAACGTTATGAGCACAGAAGGTTCGCCGGGAGCGGTTTCTCTGGTTGATGAAGATGGCAAACTTGCTGGCTTTTTCACTGATGGTGATGTCCGTCGCCTCATCCGGGAGAACGGGGCGCGGATCCTGGAGGAACCCGTAGCCAGTGCCATGACCCGAGACCCACTGACCGTTTCCACCACGGACCTGGCCGCCGAAGCATACCAGGTTATGCGGGACCGTCGCATCGACAACTTGCCCGTCGTGGACCGGGAAGGCGTTCCCGTTGGAATCATCGATGTTCAGGACTGGCTGGACGTTGAACGTGGCGTTGAAAGTCCCGTCAAACAATGACCATCCCGTCGTGCATTTTTTACAGTTACCCTCTGTCAATGCGAGCAGACACATGATTCAGGATCTTGAAAAGAAACTCCGCGCAGTGAATATGCTGGCCATGGACGTTGACGGCGTTCTCACCACCGGTGAGGCGCTGTATGGAACGGATGGATTTGAAGCCGTTGCTTTCAATGTGCGCGATGGCGCCTCCATCAAATGGCTGCAGCGATACGGATTGAGCACCGCAATCATTACGGGGCGAACCGTGGAGGCCGTCCGGGAGCGCGCGGATGATCTGGGTATTGAACACATATATCAGGGAGCGAAAGTCAAACTGGAAGCATACGCACGCCTGAAAACCGATAGCGGAATGGACGATAATGACATCTGCTACATCGGCGATGATCTCACCGACATTCCCGTGCTGCGCCACGCCGGGATGGCCGCGACGGTTGCCAATGCTCCCGCGGAGGTCAAAAATGTGGCCGATCTGGTCACCGATGCTCCGTCGGGAAAAGGAGCGGTGCGCCAGCTGGCGGATCGACTGTTGAAAGCGCAGGGGCACTGGGAAAAACTCATGGAACGATATTTCACCGATTGACTATTCTTTTTTTACCGGAGCGACAAATTATGAGCAAAAACGAACTTGAACTGGATCTGAGTGATGAAACCATTGTTCTGACCGGCGGAGCCGGTATCCTGTGTGGAACCATGTCGAAAGCGCTGGCCAAACGCGGCGCCAGCGTGGCCGTCCTGGATATCGATGAGGACGCGGCAGAAGAACAGGCGCACAAAATCCGCGAAGCCGGTGGAGAGGCGATCGCAGTCACCGCCAGTGTGCTGGACCGCGAAGACCTCCAGCATGCCGTGAGCCTCGTTGAAGAGTCACTTGGCACCCCCACCACTCTGATCAATGGTGCGGGCGGCAACAAGGCTGAGGCCACAACAGGACCAGATAAAGAATTCTTCGACCTGCCAGACGACGCCCTGCGTGACGTGTTTGATCTGAATTGTATTGGCACGTTCCTCCCCAGCCAGGTCTTCGGCCAGGCCATGGTCGATGCGGGTGGCGGAAACATCATCAATATTTCGAGCATGAATGCTTTCAGCCCGCTCACGAAAATTCCGGCCTACAGTGCGGCCAAAGCTGCCGTCAGCAACTTCACGGAGTGGCTGGCCGTCCATATGAGTCAAAACTATGACAACAAAATCCGGGTGAACGCCATCGCACCGGGCTTTTTCCTGACCAAACAGAACAGGTTCCTCCTGATCGACGAAGACAGTGGCGACCTCACCGATCGGGGCTCCACAATCATTGACCATACTCCGATGGAACGATTTGGGGAGCCGGAGGACCTGATCGGCACAATCCTGTGGTTGCTGAGCGATTCCTCCAAATTCGTGCACGGGATTGTGGTGCCGATTGATGGTGGATTCAACGCATTCAGCGGTGTATGAAACATATAGCTCCCCCGAACCGGACTCTCGGCCCCGTCGGCCCGGGAGTCCGACCTTTTCTCTCCCACTCTCAAAACGGAAAATGAGCATGCCTGATACATCGACCAGTGATGATCCCGCACGGATAGTCGTTGTCAATTCAAGTTCTTTCGGACGCACCTGTCCTGACCTTCTGGAACGACTTGAGGAGGCGGGACCGGTGGAAAACCTCAACGTGGATCCTGATATTGGCGGACAGCAGCTGGCCGACAAACTGCAGGATACGCAATACATTATTGCCAGCGTAACTCCCGACTTCTCCGCCGATTTTTTCCGGCATCAGACAGGTGTTCGGCTGATTGCGCGCCATGGTATTGGCTGCGACAACGTTGACATGGATGCGGCCACCGACTCCGGGGTGGTTGTCACCCGGGTTGCGCACGAGGACGAACGGGACGCCGTTGCCGAACTGTCCGTATCACTCATAATGACCTGTGTCCGCCAGATCATACCCGCCCAGGAAGCCGTACAGGAGCGACGCTGGGATAAACGTGCCAGTTTTGTGGGACAGGAGCTCTCGCACATGACCGTTGGAATTATCGGTTTTGGGAATATCGGGAGCCGCGTCGGGGAAATCATTCGTGAGGGGTTTCAGACAACAGTTCTTGCGCATGATCCCAACATCGCGGATGCCGTTCTCCGGAAGACGGGCGTTGAACCGGTCCGCCTGGAGGAGCTTCTGCGACGATCCGATCTCATCAGCTTCAATGCTTCACTGAATGAAGAGAACTACCATTTCATCGGTGAGGAAGAGTTCGAACTGATGAAAGACGGCGTAATCATCGTCAATACGGCCCGGGGGGAACTTATCGACTCCGGTGCTCTGCTCTCCGCTTTGCAATCCGGTAAAGTCCAGTCTCTGGGCACGGATGTGGCGGAAACCGAACCCATTGAACCCGACAACCCACTGCTGGACCTCCCCAACGTTTATATAATTCCCCACATCGGCAGTTACACCCGGCGGTCGATCCGCAAAATGGATGAAAAAATGGTTGTCGATGTGGAACGGGCCATCGCCGGCCGGACGCCGGATGAAGTTGTGAATCCCGCCGTGCTCCGAACCAGTAACAGAATTGGGATATAGACATGCATCTGACTCTTGCTGTCGATTGCGGAACCACCAACCTGAAAGCAGGCGTACTGACCCCGTCCGGGAATGTGCTTTCATACAGCACCTCCCCCATTGAGCTGCATTCACCGGAAAAGAACGCTGCGGAACATTCTGCCGAAGTCCTCTGGGACGGCTTCAAAACTGCGGTGCGAGAGGCGTCTTCCGAATACTCAGAGGATATCGGCGTACTGGGCCTGTCCGGCTACCAATTTGGGTTCATGCCGCTGGACGCCGATTACGCCCCCCTCACCGGCATGCTCACACTGCTCGACGGACGAAGCCGCGCGGCGATGACCTCCCTCACGGAGGGGCTGGACGAGGACCGCTTTTACAACACGACAGGGATGCCTCCGATGTTCACTTCCCTGCTCGCCAAAATCGCCTGGCTCCGGGACTTCAAACCCAGCATCTACGAGCAGACTGCTCACTATGCAGATATCAAATCATTTCTTATCCACCGGCTGACAGGACACTTCGTCACCGAACCGAGCATCGCAGCCACCACGCAGATGCTGGATTTTGCTTCGATGCAGTGGAATGAAGCTCTCCTGGACAAGGTGGGAGTGTCCGTTGACCAGATGCCGGAGGTGAGATCGGGCGACGAGATCCTGTGTGAACTTCCCCGGGAAACGACCGAGACCCTGAATCTGGAGCCGGGCACGCAATTGCTGCCCGGATTGTACGATGGGGGGGCTATGATGATCGGCATGGGAGCGCTTACCGACCAAAAAGCGGTTTGCAGCATTGGAACGTCCACGATGCTACGGGTGTGCGTCGGTGAACCGGTGCTCGACGACCCGGCCACGCGCCGCCTTCAAACCTACCCCCTGTTCGAAGGAACATGGGCGACGGGTGGCGGGATTAATAACGGCGGTATTGTGTTGCAGTGGTTCAAGGATTGCCTGCTGGATGAGGAAAGTTACGATGAGATACTGTGCGATGCAAAACGTGTTTCCCCCGGCGCGGAAGGGCTCATGTGCCTGCCGTATCTCAGCGGCGAACGTGATCCGCGAATCGGTGAAAACGCGTCCGGAATGTTTGTAGGAATTCGCCCCCAGCATGGCTCCGGACATTTCACCCGAGCTATTCTGGAAGGAGTCGCATGCACGGTTAATCTCATCAATGAAGCGACAGAGGACAACGACATAGGAATCCAGGAAATACGCATCTGCGGATCCGGCAGTCAATCGGACCTCTGGTGCCAGATATTTGCCGATATATGCGCTGTGCCCGTGTGCCGCTCAATTGAAAAGGACGCCACCCTCATAGGCACCGGTATGCTGGCGGCAGCGGCCACGGGAATATTTGAGGACCTGCAAGAAGCCAAGACAAATATGGTTTACGACGGGGATACATTCAATCCCGCATCGGAGAATCGGGAAATCTATGACGCACTTTTCGATTGCTACGAACGTCTCCTCCCCGATACCCTCAAGATCTATAACACCCACAACTCCTCCCTGTCCCACATCCAGCGCGAAGAAGGGTAAACTCCTCCGGCCGCCCGTTCATTTCCCTTCAAATCCCAGTCCAAGCAACTTCCGCCGTATTTCAGCGTCACAGCCGCGGAACGTTAGTTCCGTATTGTGAAACTCACGGCGCGGGGGATAGTCGCGGCGCAGATTGTCGAAGTAATTTCCCACTTCCGCTTCATTCAGTTCTGTCATCCGCCGCAGCTTCCGGTCGTCCTCCAGGATGTTATACACCTGAAACACCGTCTCACGGATCACTCGCTCGGTGGCAGCGTCCTCCGTGACCGAGAGGCCCGGCAGCGCTGGTTCCGGCAGAAGGGACAACACATCGATGGGCGGTGCGATACCCAAAAAGTCGCAGGCAGCGTCAAAGATCATGGCTGTCCCCGCTACTTTCCCATCCAGTGAATACCCAGCTATGTGTGGAGTTGCAATGTCGGTTTTCCGCAGGAGATCCAGATTAATGGTCGGCTCCCCCGACCAGACATCAAGACAGACGCCCAACAATTCATCACGATCAATAACTTCCATGAGGGCCGATTCATCCACCACGTCGCCACGGGAACTATTGACGAATATCGCGTCCGAATGCATCCGGCCGAAAAAATCAGAAGCAACCAGATGATACGTGGGATCCGGTCCCGTATGCGTGAGAGGCACATGCACAGTCACTATATCGCACTGCAGGGCCTCCTCCAGGGGGCGATACATCTCCTTCTGGGTCTTACGCGCAAGCGGCGGATCATTCAGCACGGTTGTCATCCCCAGAGCTTCCGCTTTCTCCACCACCTGACTCCCCACGTTGCCCACGCCGATCACGCCCAGAGAAGTCCCGTCCAGCCGGAATCCCTTCTTTTCTGATAACGCCAGTAGCGCTGACACAACGTACTCCGCGACCGAATTCGCGTTGCTCCCGGCCGCGCTGGAAAAAGCAATGTCGCGGCTCTGCAGATACTCCCTGTCAATGTGATCCATCCCGATAGTGGCCGTTCCCACGAATCGAACGTCGCTGTCCTTAAGCAGTTTTTCATCAACGTTGGTCACGGACCGAACAAGCAGAAGGTCCGCATCCGCCACATCTCTGGGCTTGATGTCTCTCCCTCGCATCGTCTGCACGTCCCCGAGTTCAGAAAACGCCTCGCGAACGTAACGAATGTTTTCATCGGCCACAATCTTCATCCCACCACCTCCATGTAATCGGCTATAAAGCGCCTGAAACCCGCACGCAGACGGAATGCATCCCGGTGCTCCGAAGTTTTCCTCGCCATTTATGCAGGCACATCGAGAACAGTTTACAGTTCTGAATGGGTATGGTACCATTGTCCTTTCGCTTAGTCCAGTAACCACTTCATGGAGAAAGCTGACGATGAGCAAACGTGATTTTGGCATAACGGGTATGGCAGTTATGGGCCAGAACCTGGCCCTCAATGCCGAGAGCAAAGGATACAGCGTTGCGGTCCACAACCGGACCACGTCAAAGATGGAACGGTTCGTCGAAAACCGGTGTCAGCAACGGGACGTCGAAGGCTACGCCACAATTGAAGATTTCGTTCAATCTCTGCAACGTCCACGCCGGGTCATGATCCTGGTGAAAGCGGGTCCTGCCGTGGACAAAGTGATTGAGCAACTTCTCCCCCATCTTGATGAAGGCGACGTCATAATCGACGGAGGGAACAGTCACTTCGAGGACACGATTCGGCGCTCAAAAGAGCTTGAAGAAAAGGGATATCGCTACATTGGAACAGGAGTCAGCGGCGGTGAGGAGGGAGCTCTCAAAGGACCCAGCCTCATGCCGGGCGGAAGCGCGGAGGCCTACCGCATTATTGAACCAATTTTCACCGAGATAGCGGCTCAGGTCTCCAATGAACCATGCTGCACATACATCGGCGATAATGGCGCCGGCCACTACGTCAAAATGGTCCACAACGGTATAGAGTATGCGGACATGCAGCTCATCGTCGAAGCCTATTATCTGATGTCCAACCTGCTCGGCCTGAATGCTGAGCAGCTCCATCAGGTTTTCAGTGACTGGAACCAGGGCGATTTAAACAGTTATCTCATCGAAATTACAGCGGACATTTTTGCTACGAATGATCCCGACACCGGCCAACCGATGGTCGATGTTATTCTCGATAAGGCCAAACAAAAAGGCACCGGCAAGTGGACATCGCAGAGCGCGCTCGACCTGGGGATTCCCACGCCCAGCATTGCTGAAGCGGTTTTTGCTCGATGTATCAGCGGACAAAAGGAACAACGAGTGGCTGCGAGTGAAGACCTGACAGGCCCGGATTTTGATGTTCCGGATCTGGACCGGGAGACCTTCATTGAAGACATTCGTAAAGCCCTGTATGCCTCAAAGGTTTGCGCGTATGCTCAGGGCTTCGCCCTCATGACTCAGGCGGCCGAGGACTACAACTGGGACCTTGATATGGGTGACATCGCTATGATCTGGCGCGGCGGGTGCATCATCCGCGCTCAATTCCTCAACAGTATCAAAGAGGCCTACGACGCCAACCAGGAACTGGCGAATCTCCTGCTGGCGCCGTACTTCAAGGAGGCGGTCGAGGAAGGTCAGAACTCGTGGCGACGCGTTGTGTCCCTCGCCGCCCGGGCCGGCATCCCCGCCCCCGCATTTTCCAGTTCACTTGCTTACTACGACTCCTATCGCCGCGCAAGACTGCCCGCCAATCTCATCCAGGCCCAGAGGGATTATTTCGGCGCGCACACCTACGAGCGTGTGGATAAAGACGGAACGTTCCACACGGACTGGTTGAACGCCTGAGCCGTTGGAAAACATAGTCCGCATATTTCACAAACCTCAAGCGTTAATTATTCTAAAAGCAACTTCAGCAACCGGTAATCCGCAATTCACAGTCAGATTTATAACAACAGGGTGTTCTCAACCGTACCAGCGACACCGGTTTGGTCTACGACCGAGCCGTCAGCACACCATCTATAAGAACAGCCTGCAGTTGCGGTGTAAGAACACGAGCGCCCTTGTCTGTTCTTATAGCTGGCGCACTGACGACTCGTGAAATAAACGGAATAGTAATTATCGGGCCGCCCCAGAGTGGAAAAACAACCTTTTTACGCATTGTAAAAGACCACCTTCTGGACTCAGGTGAAGTCGAAAACGACGCAATCCATACGATTTCCTTTGAAGACCGGACGCTTTTGCGGCGGTTTGAAAGGCCCCCCCGTGAGTTCGTGCAATCTTATAAAAATGTGGAGACTAAACTCGACTTTCGACAAAAATCGGCCGTTATGCGGTGCTGCATAAGTACGCTAAGTTTTTTGGGGGTTAAACAAACGAGGGGTTGTGCGCGCCGTTTTGCCCGAAGGGCATACATATTTAGAGCCC
>CAZXYF010000036.1:0-21762 GCA_964644705.1 uncultured candidatus Brocadiaceae bacterium
CACTCGGATAACAGCTAAAAGCTGGTCTGAAACATCGCTTCCCGACATCTCATAGTGGTTTGAAAACCGGAAACGGCAAAAACGCGAGACGATCAAAAGAGATGATTAGGCGAAACGGGCTGCGCGCACGACTTCATGGCATACAGCAAGGGGGGCCGGAGGAGGGCATTTGGGGACCGTAGTTCGGTTCTCTTTTTCTTATCGAATTAAGGTTCCTTTACCACAAAAAGGTGTCAAGTTATTTTCCACTGTCCTGCTTTTGAGAATGAGTGGCAGATGAGTTGTATCAGGTGTTTAGCTGGGGAGTTATGCAGAATACTCATCCCGGCATCCATGTTTCCGGATCAGGAGTTCTAAGGGTCGGGATATCACCCCTGTCGGTGGCGGGGGAACCAGTTTCGCGTGGCCAGGCATATCTTCACCAGCATCAACATGACAGGCACCTCAATGAGAACTCCCACCACCGTTGCCAGGGCCGCGCCCGATTGCAGTCCAAACAACATGACGGATGTGGCGATGGCCACCTCGAAATGATTGCTCGCGCCGATCATCGCCGAGGGAGCGGCGTCCTCATATTTCAGCCCGATGAGTTTGGACAGTGCGTACCCCAGCCCGAAAATAACGGTGGTCTGTATGAAAAGGGGGACGGCAATCCAGAGGATTGTGAGAGGGTTGTCAACGATGACTTTGCCTTTGAAGCTGAACAGCAAAACGAGAGTGATGAGCAGAGCTGCAATGGTGATGGGGGTGAGGTAATGCAAAAACTTCTGCTTGAACCAGCGTTCCCCCTTGTGGTTTATGATCCATCGACGCGACAGGTAACCCGCAAGAAGTGGTAGCGCAACGTATATGCCGATGGAGAGGGCAAGTGCTTTCCAGGGGACCGGCAATCTCCCAACGCCCAACAGAAAACCGCCGAGTGGGCCATAGAGCAGCAACATGGTCAGGGAATTGATGGCGACCATCACAAGGGTATGACCATCATTCCCCCGGGCCAGGTAGCTCCATACCAGCACCATGGCCGTGCATGGGGCGATGCCAAGCAGGATACAGCCCGCCAGGTAGCTGCGCCACATCGGCACCTGAAGCATCTTTACCCCCTCGCGCATGACCACTGTGCCCACCCCGTAGGTTTCGCCAACGGAAAGATCCAAACCGAAGGGCATCTTGACGTAATCCATGGCTTCCGCCCCGATGAAACCGCGGAACAGGACGCCAAGGAATAGCAGGGCGAAGGCATACATTGTGAACGGTTTGATGGCCCAGTTGATGAACAGCGTAAGACCGACCGGTTTGAAGTTTTTTCCCGCCCGCAGGACTTTCCCGAAATCGATCTTGACCATGATGGGATACATCATGCAAAAAAGGCAGATTGCTATGGGGATGCTCACCACGGGGGCACCGTGAACGTAAATGGCCATGCCGTCCAGGGTCTCCGCGATCCCCGGAGCAGTGCGCCCCAGCACGATTCCCGCCACGATACAGAGTGCCACCCAGACGTAGAGGTAACGTTCGAAAAAACCCATGCTACGCTTGATTTCTGGTGTCTTCGGGGAGGATGTACCAATCTGCTGATCTTCTTGTGGCTTCGGTTCTGGCATTGGCAACGTCTTTCTTTATAAAAAGCTCGTTATTCAGGATGACGCGCGTTGATCTTGAGGCTGACGATATAATCGGCCAGCCGTTTATCAGAGGGCAGGTCCGCGAGTTCTTCATCGGAATATCCGACGCCTTTCGCCAGCTCGTCGGGACCCGAGGTGCCGCAGCATGAGGTCTGGGATGCGCAGCATTCACCTTCGGGCCCCGCGGCAATGTTCCCGTACTTTTCTCGAACGGTATTTCGAGTGGCTTCGTTTCGAGAGTTTTCGTTGTCCATTTGGATTGCCTTTCTTAACCGTTTTCCACTTCTTCCGGCAGCGATTCCACGAATTCGCGGATTTCGTCTCGAACGCGTCGGTAATGTTCCAGAGCTTCCTCCTCCGTCTCCGCGTCCTCGGCGAGTCGCGGCGGGTCCTCGAAACTCCGGTGGACAATCGTCGCTTTGCCGGGAAAGACCGGACAGCTTTCGTGCGCGTGATTGCAGACGGTGACGACGTAGTCGAAGTCCACGTCCTCCAGCTCACCCACGTGTTTGGACCGGTGGTCGGAGATATCCACCCCCGCCTCGGCCATCACCTTCACGGCACGCGGATTCAGCCCGTGGGTTTCTATCCCGGCAGAGCAGGGCTCGATTACGTCGCCTTTCAGTTCCCGCGTCCATCCCTCGGCCATCTGACTGCGGCAGGAATTGCCCGTGCACAAATACAGCACTTTCAGTTTGCGTTCTGTCGTTTGCATAATTGCTCCGGATCCGTGTTGAGTATTTCTTCCATTCGGTCCTGATCCTCAGAACCCTGTTCGGTACTCTGCATGTGCGACATCACCCAGTCCACGGCTTCGGTTACCAGGGCGGGTGCGTCTTCTTGCGGCAGGTGATAATACACCCATCGCCCCTCTTTCCGGCTGCTGACGAGACCGGCTCGTCGCAGGATGCTCATATGCTTCGATACGGTGGAGGGGGCCAGTTCCAGCAGCGCAATGATCTGGCACACGCAGAGTTCACGCCCTTCGAGTGCATAGAGTGCACGCACCCGGTTCATGTCCGACAGGGCCTTAGCCACGTCGATCAGCTGTTCCGCATTGCGTTGTGTTTTATATTTCGCCATATAACGAATTATACTCCAAACGCCACTACTCGTCAAAAGTGCCGTGCCCCCATGCCGACGCTGAAGGGCAACAATTCACCATCCAGGAGGCATGGACTGGAAAGGGAAACCGTGGGGAATGGGCCGATTGGGGCCTTCTGCATAGGTTTCCTCCCGAACCGACCTCCACGCCCGATCCCCCCATCGGAAAGTTCGAAATGGATCACGAATCTCGTCCAGCCTGTCGAGCAACATATCATGCAGGCGATCCCTTTCCGGGGCCAGCTGTTCGTCGTCGATCCGGTTTTCCAGCTCCCAGGGGTCCTCCTGCAGGTCATAGAATTCATCCGATTCAAACAGGTTGATGGACAGTTTATAACGTCCATCGGTCATACATCGGATGGGATAAAACCCGCCCTTCATGTCGTGATTGATGGCAAAGCGGTGAAAATTGATCATGGCTGCCTCACGGACCGAGGTTTCCGGATCGCACAGAATCGGCCTCAGGCTATAACCGTGGAGACATTCGGGGATTTCCATCCCGGCCAGGTCGAGCATTGTGGGCAGAATGTCCAGGTGGCTCACCACCGAATGGCTCACATCTCCGTGCGGCCCGCCGGGGGTCCGAACGATGAATGGTATATTCGCAATCTCCTCATACATCATGGGTCCCTTGAAGTGCTGGCTATGGGATCCCTGCATGCCGCCATGATCACTCGTGTAGATGATTACAGTATCATCCGGATGAAAGCGGTCAACCGCATCAATGACGCGGCCAATCTCCCGATCAATATACGAGTTGCAGGCGTAGTGGTGCTGCAGGTGTTCGCGATATGAGCTCCAGTCTTCGGGGGTGACCCGCCAGTCCTCCGCGGCAACCTGCTGGAGGCGGGGAACGTCATCGGAGAGAACCCCGAAATTGGGCCGCCGGGGGATCTCCTCCATCCGGAACGACTCCCAGTATTCGGGAGGAGCCACATGAGGGCCATGTGGTTCATCGAAAGAGGTCACCAGAATAAAATCATCATCGCCCACGTTCTTCAGAAAATCCTCGGCGCGATCGGCCACGCGATGCCCCCACAAATTTTCCCGCGTGAAACCGGCCTCACGAAGCTCATCGGCGGTATCGCACTCCCGACGCTGCGCGAACTGTTCGTCCCCGATGTCCTCAGCGTAGCATTTGCCATCGTACCACCAGTCCGGCTCGAAACCGCCCGCCGGCTCCCCGTTATCCAGGTAGGCGGTGCCCGACAGGTGCCATTTACCGGTGTAGCCGGCCCGCCAGTCATCATTCCGGAAAATTTCACCCAGCATGGCAACCTGACGGCTCGGGGCCACGTTATTGGCCCACGCGCCATTGACCTGCGGATGCAGACCGGTCAGCATGGCGCCACGAGCGGGCGTGCAGAGCGGGCAGGAGGTGTAGGCGTTCTCAAAACACACGCCTTCCGCGGCCAGACGATCAAGATTGGGGGTATCGACCGCCGGATTGCCATAGGCCCCCACCATCGACTTATTCTGGGTATCGGTCATAATGAATACAAAATTCATCGCGTGGTACCTCGCGCTATCATTTCGGAACGTTTGTCACTGGATCATAATTGGAGACCGGGGAAGCGTTTTCTCCCGGAACACGCCGGAGTATATCATTCCCGGATGAGACTTTAAAGCGTTGTTCGGGATGCGAGCCAGCAGAATAAATGCATCCCAAAAATGCTCACCTGGAGGTCCCTCCTCAACCGGCTCCCCCAAACGACTTATCCGCCTGAATACCGCTTTAAATTACTTTGCCCCTCTGAGGGCACTGTGAAAAAAAGGCCTCAGAGGGGCAATAAAATGGTGCGGATGAGTGGATTCGAACCACCATGGGCTTGAATGCCCACTAGGTCCTGAACCTAGCGCGTCTGCCTGTTCCGCCACATCCGCTCAGAGTTATTTATTATATTCTCCCCACATTTTCTGTCAACCCCACCGGTCACCAACGACTTGACGTGCTCCCGGGTTATGGGAATACTAGTACTTTCGATCCGTCGCCCGGAGGAACGCGCAGTTCCGGGGCCGCTCGATGAACCATCTGATAAAGGAGATCACACAATGAACACCGACGTGGAAGATGTATCCATCGTCTCTTCGGAAAAGGGAGATATGCCCGCTCTGGGGTTTGGTACGTGGCAGCTCGAGGGCGAGGAGTGTATCAATGCAATACCCATAGCCGTCGAAACCGGATACCGCCATATCGACACCGCCCAGGTTTACGGCAATGAGGCCGAAGTGGGAAAAGGACTGGAAGCCTCGGGGATCGACCGACAGGACATTTTTCTGACCACAAAAATTTGGATGGACAACCTGTCACCATCGGACGTGAAACAGAGCACGCAGGAGAGTCTGAACAAGCTGCGCACCGATTACGTCGATCTGCTGCTCATTCACTGGCCGAGCGATTCTGTGCCCCTGGATGAGACCCTGGGAGCTATGTCCGATCTGGTGGATGCTGGCTCCGTCAAACACCTGGGAGTCAGCAATTTCACGACCCGCCATCTGGACGAGGCCAAAGAGGTCTCCGATAAACCCATCTTTTGCAACCAGGTGGAATATCATCCATATCTCGACCAGACTCCCGTGCTCAACTGGTGCCGTGAAAACGACACCTTTCTGGTGGCCTACAGTCCGCTGGCACGCGCGGATGTATTCTCCGACGAGACACTGCAGAAAATCGGCGCGCAATACGGCAAGACCGCCGGACAGGTGTGCCTCCGGTGGCATCTCCAGCAACCGGGCGTCTCGGCAATCCCAAAATCAGCCAATCCCAACCACATACGGGCCAATTTCGACATCTTTGATTTTCAGCTCTCCGATGAAGATATGGACCGCATCAATCAGATGAGGGGCGATGGGCGCCTCATCGAGCCGGCCTGGGCTCCCGACTGGGATTGATGAAACCCGGTGCAGCCACCGGGAATTCGTTTCACATGAGAAACCCCGCGACGCGAGCGCATGGGTCGTTGGAGACACGTGGGTACCGGCCGAAATGTTCCGATACCAGGAAAGGACCACCTATGTCGTCCGATCACGCTGAAACCGACCTGCCCGATGAATCGAAACTGAAGGAACTACCCCCGGACGGCGGTGAAGACTACAACCGCCTGGTTTTTGAGCAAAGCCCTTATCTGCGTCAGCATGCCTCAAATCCCGTCCAATGGTATCCCTGGGGTGAGCTCGCGTTGGAGAAGGCCCGGTCCGAGGACTTGCCCATCTTCATATCTATCGGATATTCCACCTGTCGGTGGTGCCACGTGATGGCGCGGGAATCGTTTGAAGATGAAGAAGTCGCCAACCTGCTGAACCAGTATTTCGTTCCGGTGAAAGTGGACCGCGAGGAACGCCCGGACCTGGACCAGATATATATGGAGGCCTGCCAGGCGATGACCGGGCAGGGAGGATGGCCGCTGAATCTGGCGCTCACCCCCGAGAGGCGCCCGTTCTTCGCCGCGACGTATCTGCCGCCTGAAGACCGGGGACGACGCTCGGGGTTGAAGACGGTTCTGCAGCAGATCCATCAGCTGTGGCAGGAGGAGCGTGACCGGGTAGAGGAAAGTGCTGGAAAAATCACCGAAACCCTGAATCCACGCGCCACCACGGCCCGAAGGGACCTGAATGAAGGCATACTGGGAAAAGCCGCCGACCAGCTGACCCAGCAACATGATGAAGAACATGGTGGATTTGGCCGGAGCCCGAAGTTTCCCTCACCCCACAATCTTCTGTTCCTCCTCCGCTGGTGGGATCGGAGTGGGGAATCCAACTCACTGGCCGTCGTGGAACATACCCTCAATGCCATGCGGCAGGGAGGCGTGTATGATCATGTCGGGGGCGGCTTCCACCGCTATTCCACCGATCGACAATGGATCCTGCCTCATTTTGAAAAGATGCTATACGATCAAGCCATGCACATGATGGCGTATGCGGAGGCTTACCAGGTAACCGGACGGGACCGATATGCGGAAACGACACGTGAGATAGCCCGGTACCTCGCCCGCGATATGACCTCGCCGGGGGGCGCGTTTTATGCGGCGGAGGACGCCGAAAGTGAGGGCGAAGAGGGACAGTTTTACGTCTGGACGCAGGAGGAATGGATGAACATCCTGGGGACGGAGGATGGCCAGTTGTTCGGGGAAATTTTCAACATACAGAAGGAGGGTAACTACCGGGAAGAGGCCACTGGTGAACGGAATGGCACCAACATTCCGCACCGGCGAAATTCCTGGAGGGAAGAGGCGCAGAAACGCGGGATGGAACCTTCACAGATGCGACAGAGATGGCGAGCCGCACGCCGTCAACTGCTTGAAACCCGCTCGAACAGAACCCGACCTCATCGTGATGAAAAAGTGATGACGGCGTGGAACGGGCTTATGATCGCGGGGCTGGCCAGAGCGGCGCAGGCTCTGGACGAGGAGCCGATGTATCAACAGGCCGTCAATGCCGCTGATTGCGTCCTGGATAATCTCCAGACGCCCGATGGGCGCTTGCTGCGATACTACAGAGACACCGCGGGCGATGTCCCGGGATTCGCCGATGATTATGCGTTCCTGGCCCTCGGCCTTCTGGAGCTCTACGAGGCCGGCTTCGAAGTTGACCATCTGGGACAATCCCTCAGCCTGACCCGGCGCATGCTCGATCTATTCTGGGATGAGCAGAACGGCGGACTCGCGCTCGTGGCAGAGGACGCCTCGGGTCCCCTGGTGCGACCGCATGACGTCCAGGATGGAGCCCTGCCGTCGTCCAACTCGGTAGCGCTGGAGGTGCTCCTTCGGCTGGCCGCCATTACCGGGAAGGGACAGCTCGATGATTACGCCCGGCGGCTTATACAATCCCGCTCCGAGCGGATCATGCGGGGACCATCGGCGTTCAGCGCTTTTCTCTGCGGCGTCAATTTCGCTGTGGGGCCCAATCAGGAAATAGTACTGGCGGGCGAGCCGGATGAGGCCATTGTCCGCCGCATGTGTTCAATGGTCAAAACACGCTTTCTCCCGCGCAGCGTGTGGCTGGTGCGGTACTCCGGCGAAACTGCAGACCCTCTGACCGACCTCGCCCCTTACACAGAACGCATGACACCGCTGAACGGCCAACCAGCGGCCTACGTCTGCGAGAATAAGGCCTGCAAGGAACCGGTAACGGATGCGAATCAGTTGGCCGAATGCCTGTGATATGGGGAACGGAATCCAGAGGCAAACGCGACTATAAACTCGGCATTGAGTTTCGGGATATCGATGAGGGCACCCGACACCGGTTGAAACGAACCATCAAAAAACTCATGGGAGAACCCCTCCGGCGATTGAAACATCCGTGAGAGAATCCCTGGATCTCACTGCTTTTCCTCGCGCAGCCACATGGGATCCCGCTGCAACGATAGCTCCAGTATCTCGCGGGCGATCTGAATGCGTTCCGCGTCCGACCAGCGACCTTCTCCTATCCGCCGCAGGCATCGCATACGGTCCAGCAGGGAAATGCCCTCATCCAGACCCGCGTTGCACTGGGCCAGATGATACACCCACAGATCACGCGTCCAGCCCACCTCCACACGGGCACGATCAAGATCAACAAGCCACAGGTTGAAGCGCCCCTCTTGATCCTCCTGTACCAGCACATTGGAGGGTTTCATATCGCGGTGCCGCACCTGATTGCGGGCCATGGTGCAGAACAGGCGGGCCACCGAACAGCCGAGCTCTCTTCGCTCTTCCGGGGTCAAATGCAGGTCCGCGTGGCGCGGATGTTCGGATGACTGAGCCAGAGCGAGGGCCTGGAGATCAGCTATAACGCCGGGATCGCGAGTGAGCAGGTAATCGGGCCGTCCGCTCAGCTTATTTCTGGCCTCCAGCACACACAGTCCCGGTGCAGCGGGCACATCGCGCACCCGAAACGCCCTGTGAGCAATCCACGCTTTGCGCGCGCGAGACCGGAAGCGCAACAGGTCTTTCATACGCTCCATTATGGATTCCCGGCGAAACGCCTTCACGAACACGCGCCCCCCCGTGCTATCCTGACAACAGGTAACTGCCGTTCGAGGTCCATCCTTGACGATGCTGCACTGGCTGCGCATCCCGTCCATAGCCAGGTCATGCCAATGAGTGATTTTGAGAGCCTGCTCGAGCGGAAAATCGCGACGGCGATGAACTTTGAAATGTTTGGATATGTCAGGAGTAAAATCGCTGCTGCTTTTCAGGCATCGCTTCGTTCGGCTCCGCTTGTGTCGTCGATAATGTTTGTCCCACGCCTTCTGCACCCGGTCATTCCATTCTTGAAGACGGCGTTTGGTCAACCAGTCGGCACCTTTCCACTTCCGCAGCACATCGCGCAGAAAACGCAGACGATCGTAGCGGCCGACACCGCGCTGGGCGGTTGAATCGGCCAGAAATACCAGCATTCGAACCACGTCCTTCCGGCGAATCGTACCAATACGGACGCGGTGCAGATCCAGAACGAACAGCCGTTCACCGGGGTCGCCCTCCGGCTTGATCATGATGTTTCCCGCGTGCATGTCATCATGCCCCACATCCTGCTGGATCATATTCGCGGTAAGATCGGCCAGTTCACCGATGAGGGACAGGCGTTGTTCGAGGGGGCGGTCATCCCAGGTGTGATTCTCCAGGTAATCATTGACCGGGATAGCATGAGGAATCTCCCGGCTGATGAGGAAGGCCTCGCGGTGAAACAGACCGGGCCGCCGTTCGGCGATCGCCAGCACCCGACAGGTCGGGATGTTCCGTTCCCGCAGAATCCGGCTGACCTCCCATTCCTTCGCCGCGTGTGTCGGCCGTATAAGGTGTTTCAGACGACGTGTGAGGCTGCTGAGCTTATAGCGCTTCAGGTACAGATCCGGCTTCCCGTCGTGGTTGGGGTTGGGGGCCCGCACCACGGTCCGATGGTTGTTGTCTTTCACCAGTTCCCAATCATCCAGTGAGGACACGTCCCGGAGTCGGCCGATCTCCACTTGTGGGAGCATTTTCGCAAAATCCGGTACACTACGCCATGACAGACCATGGGCGTCGACGGAAACGGCTGTGGGGGATGATTTTATGCTCATAGAAGGTAAATATTAGGTGGGGGAGGCGCAAAGTGTCAATTGCTTTTCTGCGACGGGGTCCGGTGGTAAAATAAAAAGATGTGGTTCGAGCACGCCCTGGTGAACAGCAAAACGTACAGGATTGTGGCGGAACGTCCTCTTACATTGGAGGTGCGGAGATGAAGGTTCTGGTGACATATTACTCACGGACGGGCAACACCCGTCGCGTGGCCCGGCGCATAGCCCGGGATCTGGATGCGGATGTGGAAGAAATTGAGGACGCGACGGATCGGAGCGGCGTGATCGGATTCATGCGGGGCGGCAAAGACGCCCTCTTCCACAACACCACGAAAATGGGGGAGCTGGAAAAGACGCCCGAAGAGTACGATCTTGTTGTGGTTGGCACACCGGTATGGGCGGGAACGATGTGCCCGGCGGTGCGGAGCTGGCTGCAGCGGTTCAGCGGGCAACTCCCGCGATCCGCCTTCTTCCTCACCACGCGTATGTCGGGTAAAGAAAAAACCTTCACAGATATGGCAGAAGTGGGCGGTACAGCACCCGAACAGACCCTCGCCCTGACCGTTTCCGAATTGCGGGGTGAGGAATGGATCCAGCGGGTGGAGCAGTTTGTGGAGCAAGTGAGATCCTGATGGGTTGACCCGAACATTTCACACAGGTCAAGCAACCAGCGCAATTTCTCATCACAGGGTGTTTTCCACAACTCGGGCAACACCGGTATGGGCCGCGACCCAGCCGTCAGCAAACCGAGCGGTCAGCCTGACACACGCAGGGGGCAGGACACCTGATTGGCCGGGTAGAACGGGCTTGAGCACCCTTATTGTGAGTCTTGACACTGCAAATAACCTCATTTATAATGATCGCTTCGACGTTGTGCCATCTTCCATCGGGATTCACTGGCGCAATTTCCCACCCGTCCCGTATTTTGTAGCCTGCTGGATCGTTGAAATAATGCTTCACGCGAACCTCAAATATCAGAGCTGCTGGCAGAACGGAGGCGCGAGAAGGATGCGGGATGGCCCGAGTGCGTTGATCGATTCCAAAAAGGAACCAATATGAGTGAGAATATGCTTGTAGTCGGCCTCCAGTGGGGCGACGAGGGAAAAGGCAAAGTTGTTGACGTTCTCTCCAACGAATACGATGCCATTGTGCGATTCCAGGGCGGAGCCAATGCCGGACATACAGTGAAAGTCAAGGATGAAACGTTCATTCTGCATCTGATACCCAGCGGCGTCCTGCACTCCGGCAAACTCTGTGTCATCGGTAACGGGCTCGTGGTGGATCCGGAATGTCTCATGGAGGAAGTGGAGGGGCTGGAAGAACGTGGGATCGATGTCACCGATCATCTGGTGATCAGCAAGCGGGCACACGTGGTGCTGCCGTATCACAAAACGCTGGACGGCATGCACGAAAAATCGCTGGGTGACAGGAAGATCCAGACGACCAAACGCGGTATCGGCCCCTGCTACGCAGACAAGGCCTCTCGTAGCGGACTGCGGTTTGCGGAAATGATGGATCCCGACACGTTACGGACACGGCTGGAGGATGCGCTACGGGTCACAAACAGGGAGCTTCAGAGCGTATTCGGCGTTGATCCTCTGGATGTTGATGCGGTGTATGAGGAATATCGGTCCTATGCCGAAAAACTGCGGCCGCTGGTCCGGGACACTGTAACGATGCTCCACGATATGCGGAAACAGGGGAAAACGCTCCTGCTTGAAGGAGCACAGGGCACGATGCTTGACATCAATTTTGGAACCTACCCCTACGTGACCAGCAGCAATGTGTGCTCGGGAGGCGCAGTGGTGGGCACCGGATTACCCCCCTCCGAGATCGATGGTGTTACCGGCGTGGTGAAGGCCTATTGTTCCCGCGTGGGCGGCGGTCCCTTTCCCACCGAGCAGGACAATGAAATCGGTGAAACCCTTCGGGAACTGGGTGATGAATACGGATCCACCACCGGTCGGCCGCGACGCTGCGGGTGGCTGGATGCGGTGGCGCTGCGTCACACGGTCGCCATCAACGGGGCGGATCGCCTGGCGGTGATGCTCATGGACGTGCTGAGCGAGTTCGAGACTATAAAGGTGTGCACGGGATATCGCCTGGACGGTGAAATCGTGGAGAATTTCCCCGCGGACGTCAGAACTCTTGAGAAAGCTGAACCCATCTATGACGAGTTCGATGGATGGCAGACGGACATCACAAACGCGCGGACAGAAGACGATCTGCCCGCGGAAGCACGGGAGTATCTGGCGGGCATCGAACATCTCACGGGCGTCCCGGTGGAGATGGTCTCGGTGGGGCCCGAACGCGACCAAATTGTGAGGATGGAAGCCAATGGTTGATCTTCCAGAGGCCCGCCCAACTCACGTTGCTGTCGTCATGGATGGGAACGGACGGTGGGCGGAGAAACGGGGCGAACCACGAACGAAGGGGCATTCGGCGGGCGCACAGAGCGCGCGTGACATCTCCGAATCCTGCGTGAAGTTCGACATCCCCTACCTGACCCTGTACGCCTTCAGCACCGAAAACTGGCGTCGTCCCGCCGAGGAAGTACGCTTTCTGATGGATCGTCTCAAGGAATTTCTGGTGGAACGTCGCGATGAGATGAAGGAGGAAGGTATCGCCCTGAATCCCATCGGAAGGTTGAGCAAACTACCGCCCGAGGTCAGACGTGAACTGGAGACGACGGTTGAGGAAACCCGAGACGGGGACAATCTCACCCTGAATCTGGCCCTGAACTACGGCGCGCGGGCGGAACTGGTCGATGCCTGCCGTCTGTTGTCCGAGCGCGTCCAGAAGGGTGATCTGCGCCCGGAAGAGATTGACGAAACACTCGTGGCCGATACGCTCTACACCGCCGGTCAACCCGATCCCGACCTGTTCATCCGCACCGGTGGCGAGAAACGGCTCAGCAACTTCCTCCTGTGGCAACTCTCCTATGCTGAGATATACGTAACGGACGTGCTCTGGCCCGATTTCAAGGAACCCGAGTTCTGCGAGGCCCTGCGCGAATTTGCACAGCGTGACCGACGATTTGGTGGGGTGTGATCCACCATTGCTCCACTGTAATTCGGAGATGCTTCGGCCAGCGGGCATCCGTTATCAAGCCCCACCGAGAGCATCAATTATCCTATGCATTCTTGTGAACGGTGAGGTTTACGGACAATCAGTTCATCAAACGATACATCCGAAACATCCATTTCGCCGGCCATGCGAACCCTCTTTGGCGGTGCTCTGCTCATTGCAACCGTCTTACTGCTCTGGCTGGATCACTCCGGATGGCGCACGGTGGTGCCCGCTGCGGAAGGGTCAGGCCTGTATCAGATGTTTGAAAACGGGCTGATAATGGCCCTGGTCGTCTCGCTGATCGTCTGGCTCGGACTCGGAGAGTACGGCCACATTGCCGACAATCTGGGCGCGGATATCCCACTGCTGTTACTGACCTCTGCCGGCGCCATCATCGTATTGCTGGAGTGGGGTGGATGGGCTGCCAACGCGGGCCATTTCCCTCTGTGCCCCCCCTGGCTGCGCTCACCGGGAATGACGGTTCTCCTGGGTTTGTTGATAACGGCATCCACTTTCATGGGCTGGCGGGTCATCACCGGCCGAATTCAGAAGGCGGGTGCAACGATGGCCCACATTACGATGGGGCTGCTATACGTGATGGTGCCACTGGGATTCATTGGCGCGGTCCGGGTGCACTGGGATGTCAATGGTGTGCTTGTGCTGCTGGCGGTATGCAAATTCACCGACATCGGTGCCTATTACGCGGGGAAATTCCTTGGCGGACCAAAACTGGCTCCCCGGGTCAGCCCGAATAAAACCTGGGCGGGAGCAATGGGAGGAACAATCGGAGCGGTAACGGTGGCCGTCGTCCTCAGCGTCATGGACTGGACTTTTTTGAGTGAGGGCGAAGCGGTGGTGTACGCCCTGATAATGGCCCCCGGAGCCATCGTTGGTGACCTCTGTGAATCGGTGCTCAAACGTGAATCGGGAATCAAGGACTCCGGTCACCTGCTGCCCGGTAGCGGAGGAGTTCTGGACGTAGTTGATGATGTTCTGTTCGCCGCGCCTTTTACTTACCTGTATTTTTCGTTGCTTTCCGGATAATTGAGGAGGCGGCTGTCGTTAGACGGCCGTGAAACGTCGTGAAGCAAGAACTGACATTTTCCAGTACCGAGAACGTCGTTAAGCTTTTTGGGCCCCGCGACGCTTACCTTCGCCAGGTGCGGGATGCATTCGACGTTAAAATTACCGCACGCGGTAAAAAAATCATTCTGGAGGGAGATGAGGAACATACCGACAGCAGCCGTCGTGCGCTGGCAGAAATGCAGAATTACGTGCAACAGGGCCGGGAGCTCAACACCGATACCGTGGCGCAGATCATCGAACAATGTATATCTTCCGAATCGGTGGAGGAAGAAGCTCCAAATCAGGCTTTGAAAGGGTTTGAAGGCGGTGAAACACCGCAGCCGATGACGGAAGGCCAGGACCGCTACATCCGGCAGATGCTTGAGGATGATATAGTCTTTTGCACTGGCCCGGCCGGAACCGGGAAAACATATCTCGCCGTGGCGGTGGCGCTGCACTACCTCAAACAGGGGACGTTGAACCGGATCGTGCTCTGCCGTCCGGCCGTGGAGGCGGGAGAACATCTGGGTTATCTGCCGGGCGATCTCCGCAGCAAGGTCAATCCCTACCTGCGGCCACTCTACGATGCCCTCCATGACCTCATGAGTCCCCGCACGGTTCAGGATTATGTTGACAGCGATCTCATTGAAATTCTTCCGCTGGCTTTCGTGCGGGGCCGAACGCTGGACAATGCCTTCATCATTCTGGATGAAGCCCAGAACTGCACCGTCAGCCAGATGAAAACATTTCTGACACGACTGGGCCAGTCCGCCAAACTGGTGGTCACCGGCGACACAACCCAGGTGGACCTTCCGCCGTCCAAGACCAGCGGCCTGGTGGATGTGCAGGATCGCCTGCAGGGCATCCCGGGAATCAGTTTCTGCCGGCTCGAGGACCTCGACATCGTGCGGCATCGGCTGGTGCGCGAGATTGTCAACGCCTACCGGGGAGAAGCTGCCCCCGAAGCAACCTCATCGGAGAATTTCACACCTGCAGATGATGGGGGGAGCTGATATGCGAGATAATATGACGGGTGATTCCAACGGTAACAGCGACACGAATTTAGAAGCAAAAGAGGGGACTTCCAGGGAAACTTCTTCGGGTTGGAAGCGTTTCTGGCCCAAAAACAATCTGGGCCTCCTGGTCACCTCTATTCTTGCCCTCATTGGCCTGTACTGCATTCTCATTGCGGGCGAGGTTCCACTCGGAGTTCGCCTGGGAATGCCGGCACGGTCCGACTACCGGGCCAGGGTTGAGTTCACGAGCGTCGATCTGGATCGCACGCGACGGATGAAAGAACAGGCTCGCCAGGATGCGCCCATGGTTTTTCGGTGGTCAAAGGACGTTTTTAAATCCTCATGCAGTTCCCTGAAGGCCGCGGTAAAAGACAACAGCACTACGCCCATTCGGCAGGCGGTGGAAGGCACGGGCGCACAGCAGAAACAGGTTGAAATAATCCTGAAACATCTTCGCCAGCACTTCGACGTTCTTAACAACCGGTTGAGTCAGCTGGCTCAGCGCGTCGTGATTCGACCGGGTGATTGGAAACGCACAGACCTGGAAACAGAAAAACCGACTATAATCATTACTGAAAATGAACAGGAACAGCAGCTCACCCCATCGCGCGTCCTGGAGTTGAAACCCGACGGGAAAGAATTCCGCCGGATCTTCAAGCCCCTCACCAGTGACCTCTCCGCCCCGAACCAGGCGATGGCGTATCGCCTCCTGGCGGAGGCCATCAAACCCAATGCGTATCTGGATCGAGAAGCAACACAGAATCGTGCTGATCGTGCCGCCGAACGCGTCGGCCGGGAATACGTCCAGTTTCCCCGCGGAGCCGTCATCCTCAAAAGCGGCACGGAGGTACGGCGTCAGCATATTGTTCACCTGAAGGCCGCTCGCCGGGCATACAGGCGCAGCGCTCTGGGCCAGAGGGTCATGCTGCAGAAACGGATCGGGCTGGCGGTGGTGCTGCTGGTCCTGGTAATGGCCGCCGGCTACTACATTTATACCTATCGGTCGGATCTGATGCGCAGCCGTCTCCAGCGCCTTTCATTTGCCGTTCTGACCCTCGCCCTGGTGGGTATTGCCCGCATCCTGGTGGTTTCCGGGCTACCATTGTTGTTGACGCCCGTTCCGCTTGTTGTGATGGTTATGTGCCTGGTGTACGACCAACGTTTTGGGTTCGAGATGGCCGTATTTTACGCTCTGATGGTGGGTCTGGCCCATGCCGGAGTTGGTTTGCAGTTCGTCGTCCTGATGCTGGGTTCGATGACGGCTGCGTTCCTCACGGGCAACGTTCGTCATCGTGGAACTCTCATCAAATCGGGGCTGGTTGTCGGGGCGGTACACTGGGCGGCTGCTCTGGGTCTCGGACTGTTGACCGGAAATGGTCAACCCATGCTCGGCATACGATTCTGGGAATCTCCCCTTTTCCAGGAGGCGATGTGGGGGCTCGGAAATGGTGTCATGAGCGGCTTTCTTGTGAGCGGGTTGCTGCCGGCAATTGAACGTCTGTTCGGTGTAACCACTGACATCCGGCTGCTTGAATGGAGCGACCCCAACCAGCCACTGCTTCAGCGTTTGCTCCTGGAGGCGCCCGGCACCTACCACCATAGCATGCTGGTGGGTGGACTTGCTGCCGACGCGGCGGATGAGATCGGGGCCAATGCTCTGCTCGCCCGGGTCAGCGCCTATTTTCATGACATCGGAAAACTCAAGAAACCGCAGTATTTCGGCGAAAACATCCCGAAGGACGCCCAGAACCCCCACGATGACCTGTCGCCAACGATGAGTAAGCTGATTCTGACCGCGCATCCGCGTGATGGGGCCGATATGGCGGACCGGGCGGGCATGCCCAAACAGGTCCAACAGGTGATTCTGGAATCACATGGATCCACAATGACGAAATTTTTCTGGAATCAGGCGCAGGAGGAGGCCGAAGAGGGAGAAGAACCCGAAGAACGAACCTTCCGTTACCGGCTTCCGAAACCGCATAGCAGGGAGGCTGCCTGCGTGATGCTCGCCGATTCCACCGAGGGCGCCACCCGCTCGCTCGAATCACCGAGCTCCCGCCAGATCAGCGATCGCGTCCATTCCATCATTATGGAACGCCTCCATGACGGCCAGCTGGACAACTCGGGACTCACCATCACGGATCTGAGCCGGATTGAGAAAACGCTCGTGCGTGGCCTGAATGCCGTATTCCATAAACGCGTCAAATATCCGTCCGATCAAATGCCGGAGGAAGAACCCGAGAACGGCACGGAAGAATAATCTCTGCCACACTGAAAGATCAACCTCACCATGCAAGAATGCCGGATGGACATAGCCAACGAACAGACCGGATTGGAATGCGATGAGTCCGAAATTGAAGACGTTGTGAAGTTCGTGCTGTCCGCCGAAGCGGACCTGACGCATGCGGAGTTAAGCATCGCGGTGGTGGATGAAGAAATGACTCGGGAGGTCAACCGCGATTTCCTGGACCGGACGGGGACCACCGATGTCATCTCCTTCACCTATCATGCCGATGAGAACCGGCTGGAAGGAGAGGTGGTGGTCAACGCCGATAAGGCCCTCCGGCAGGCCGAAGAAACGGGTCACAACCCCTGGACCGAACTGCTGCTGTATGTGGTCCACGGTATTTTACATTTACTGGGATACGAGGATTCCACTCCCGAACTGCGGCAACGCATGAATGAACGAGCGGTGGAACTTCTCCACGCCCGCGGATACGAATTAGATAGCCGTACTCTACTGGAGGATCAGTAATTGTTGCCTGGTATAACGCTTGTCTGCCTGTGGTTCGCCGTGTTGATTCTGGCAATGGCCGAATCAGCCCTGTTTTACGCGTCACGGGCAAAACTGGAGGAAATGCTGGAAGAGCCCGAAAAACGTGATCGTTACGTGCTGTACCTGGATCGGGCGGTGGCTGCACCGTTTTTCTGTACGGCGCTCCGGGTGGTGGCCATTTGCAGCTTGATTGCCCTGGTCGGGTTACGCGGCACCGAACCGGTAACGGAGCGGTGGTTGCCGATGGTGAGCGGGGCTCTGGCAGCGGCCGTGGCCGAACTGATCGGACGTCTGGTGGGAAAAAAGCTCTCGGCCCCCGTGCTGGTGGCCTTCCTGCCCGTGCTGCAATGGTCGTGGTTTCTAATGTGGCCGGTGCGTGCTCTCACCGGTGATGACAACCTGCCGGGAACATCATCCGAAAAGGACGAACAGGTGGTCGATGCGGCCATGGAAGAGATCCGCGTGGCCATACGCGACGCCACAACCGAGGGAGCGATCCATGTCGATGAGAAAGATATGATTGAGGGGGTGCTGGAATTCGAAGACGTTCAGGTGCACGAGCTGATGAGTCCACGCACGGAGATTGAGTGTTTGGAAGCCGATCTCTCCCGGGAAGAGGCCCTCGATGAACTGGCGGATTTCCACCACACACGCATCCCGGTGTATGAGGAAGTACGCGACAAAATAGTGGGGATTCTGCACGTGAAGGATCTCCTGCCGGTGTTCGCCCGACCCGGTGATCCCGCCTTCGACCTGCGGGAATATATGCGCAATCCATTTTTCGTTCCCGAAACCAAACGGGCGGTCAGCCTGCTGCGTGATTTCCAACAACGGCATCTCCAGATTGCCATCATCCTCGATGAATACGGCGGTGTAACCGGGCTGGTTACCCTGGAGGACGTGATGGAGCAAATCGTCGGAGAACTGGAGGAAGGGTTTGAGGCCGAGAATATTGAAGATCGAATACGGACGCTGGGGGGTGGGGCGCTCGATGTGGATGCCCGCCTCCACGTCGATGAGATCAATGATCTGATGGGGGCGGATCTACCGGAAGATGAAGATTACGACACCATCGGTGGCTATCTGATGACTCAATTCGCCAGCGTGCCGGCCGAGGGGGAAGAGCTGCGCCAGGAAGGCCTCCTGTTGCGGGTGACTGAAAGCGATAACCGCCGTGTGCTCCGTGTGTTGGTGAAACGGGCGAACGGGGAGGAATAATAAGAGATTAGCGCTCCGAATAAACCGCTCGGCGCGGATCCCTCGGTATGCAAATATACTGGCAGTGATTAGACTATATAATGTTCGTTACCGGCATTACCCCTTCCTCTGGTTTCTTCAGGTACCGTGGCTCGATACCAACGCACAGAAGGCATCTGCCTGCGACGGCTTGACTACAGCAACACCAGCCAGATTGCCACTTTTCTGATACCGGATGCCGGCCGGTTGCCCTTCATCTGCAAGGGCATCCGCCGGGCACCAAAAAAGGGGATCAGTCGGGGGCTGGAACTGGGCGCGCGCTACCGTCTGGTTTACTTCAAGCGTCGCAACAGCTCCCTCTACACCCTCACGGAACATCCCATGGTCGAATCTTTTCGAGGGGCCCGGCTGGCCCTCGAGCGCGTGCTCTGCGTTTATTACGCCATCGAGCTCATGCGTAATTTCACCGCCGAACAGGATCCATGCCCTGGCCTGTATGATCTGTTGACCCACAGCCTGAAGCGCTTTGCCACGGGGAATAATCTGGGACTGTCCGTGCTGTTTCTGGAGCTTGGTGTACTGCAGGACTACGGGGCACTGCCGTCCTTTCTTCTGTGCGCCGAATGCGGGCAACAACTCCGTTCCAGGGGCCGGCTGACGTTCAGCGCGCACTATGGAGGGCCCCTCTGTCGACCATGCACTCAGGAGGTGGATCAGCGACGCCGCTCATCCCTGCCGGTTCGGGGACGCCGTTTGAGTCAACTGGCGGAACTCTGCGATCATCCGATCTCATGCCTCGAGGAGGTGGATATTCCGCCCAAGGAAATAGTGGCCATGAGCCGTTTACTTCGCTTCCATATCCGGTATCTTATGGGGAAAGAACTCAAAATGTGGAAATACCTGCATGGGCGGCATCTCAGCCACGCCCTCAAACGAATTCGCTCAGTGCAACAGGAACGCCGGACGGATGATTATGACGAAAGGGTAAACGACGGGGCGTAATCTGTACAGAGATTATCCCGCCTGAATCCCCCACTCCCCCCGATCCCGGCGCGCCAGTTCTCGGTATCATTCCCCGTCCGTATTCTCGCCGTCCACATCCTCCCCCTCCGTTTCGCCGGCGGGTTCGGCATCAACGGTATGAACGTCCTCCGGCTGATCAGAGTGATGCGAGACCAGCGCAACAACCTCATTGACCCCGCGCCCGTCCAGTTCGCTGATCAGCTCCTGTACCTTTTCCGGTTTACCCCGCACCGTGTATAGTATCATATCGCCTCGCCGATAGGCCTGAAGCCCTTTTGATACGTCCAGAGGGCTGTATAGAGGCACAAGGGATACGTTCTGATCGTTATTCTCAAGCGGCGGTTGTGCGTCTTCCTGTTCGGGCATACCTTATTTGCCTATAATATCGGTTTATTCATAAAAATCGGCGGCTCCAGCGTGGAACAACTGCCCCCACATCGTATTGTGATTATACTTGCGTCCCCGCGCTGTGGCAAGCTTTTAGCGTAACTCTGCAATCGGCCGGCAAGTGCCCTACAATGATAATCTATGCCCTCAAACACATTCCGCTGAAATCACATACAGGAGAAAACACATGAGTCTTACAAATCAGGAACACAAACTGATGGTGGTGGCAGGCCCCTGCGCCGTCGAATCGAAGGAGCAGACCCTGGCCACGGCCCGTAGCATCCATGCGATGAAGCAAATCGTTGCCCCATTCGACATCACAATGGGTATGCGCGGCGGTGCCTGGAAACCCCGCACGCTCTATCACGACAAAGAGAAAAACAAGGTCTTTGAAGGCACCCGGGAGGATGGGCTGTCGTGGCTGGCCGAAGCCGGACACCGCTACGACCTGCCGGTCTTCAGCGAATGCATGTCCGAGCAAGACCTTCGCCACTTTGGACGTTTACTCAATTTCGACACCGATTTCATCCAGGTGGGGGCACGCACGAGTAAGGCGTATGCCCTGCTGCATGCCATCGGCGGACAGCCCTTCGGCGTCTTGCTGAAATCGCCCGAAAACGGGGTCAAGCCCCGCGAGGCCGTGGGCTCGCTGAGCCGGATGACCAAAAACAGGGAAATGGATCTGATCTACTGTATCCGGGGACAGCATCCGTTCATCGATCCGGATGATATGACTCCCCCCATCGGAGACCTCTATGAGCGTTCCACCCAGCATCCGGATTCACGCAACCTGAACAACATCAATCAGATCAATCGCCTCCGGGCCGATGAACACGCCAGAGAGTTCTTCAGCGAACACGATGTGCGGATGTTTTTCGATCCCAGCCACACATTTGGGGGCGCCAACGACGAGGTCCGACAGATGATCGGGCGGTATGCGATCGAAGCGGTCACCAATCCCGACTATGCCTACGATGGATTGCTCATCGAGGTCAACGATCGGCCGGATCTGGCCCGATGCGACGGTGCCCAGGCCACCCTGACCACCAAAAACAAGATTGATTGGTCCAGAACGAACGCCGGCCAGAAGGGCTGTGTCGAGGCCGGCGAGGGACGAAAACCTCAGGACGGACGAGAACCGTATTCCCTCGTGGATATCCTTTGTGCCTATCTGGATTTCCAGGCGGAACGACCCGAGGTCACCTGCGACCGCGCCGCCGTAAAAGAGGCGAAACAAGCCCTGCACGAGATTGAGTGGCAGGACTGGGCGGACGAATAACGCCTCCGTTTGCTTTGATGACAGTATCCGCCGTCCCGCCTGGAGAGGATTGTGGCTCCTAATCCGCCGGAGACGATCTCTGGAGAGCGCGGGCCATGCCAGCGCTTTCCCTTTTTCGGGAATACCGCAGCGCAAGCATTCAACTTTGAACTTTTACCCTTCAACCTTCGCGGTGGACAGGTAGGTGTTGA
>CAZXYF010000037.1:0-21457 GCA_964644705.1 uncultured candidatus Brocadiaceae bacterium
CCTCGAAACACTGTTTTGGGCAGGCCTGAGTGCCGCCAGCTTCGATGGGCGTATCTCATTCTGATTTGTGGACAGTTTTCGCACGCATCAGAACATTTGTTTCAATTTGTCCACGGTATCCTCTTTCTTTTTTTCGTCCTTTTTGTCCTCTTCTTTCTCGTCCTTGTCGTCCCCATCCAGGTACCGGCTCAGAGAGTCGCCGGCCCGCTTTTCCAGCTCTTTGCGACCGGATTCGATGAGCTTTTCTTTGGCCGCATTCCCCAGTCCACTCTTGAGACTCTTCAGCGTTTTATTCAGGTCCAGCTGGAGACGTGGTGATGTGAAAGATCCCTTCACCGCACCGATGAGTTTCATTGTGCTGATGTTTTCAAAAACTCGCTGAGCAGCGGCGGAATCCATTCCCAGGACCGATTCGCCCTCCCGGCTCTGGGCTTTCAGTTGGGTGAGATCGATGGCAAAGGGGAAATTAATCCGGTCGGCGGAGAAACGACCCTCTACCGTGAGGTTTGCTTTTCCGTCCTCAATGGTGACCGGCACATTTTTGCTCAGCCCCGTGCCCTTCTGCAACGATACTCCCTTCAGGTCCAGTTTGAGGTAATTCATGGCTTCGGGTTGATGAAAATTGAAGGCGACAACGCCGGTGGGAGATTCGTTCGGTCCGGGCGCCATACGAAAGGCCATGGGGGAAGCGAGCAATTCGGGATGGCTGGACACATTTTTACCTGCAAGATGCTGGGGAGAATCCAGGCCGGGGATCCGTATGCCCTCAACCTCGATCTTGCGGATTGTCCAGAGTGGTTGATCCGTCAGTACGCTACGGGCGGAAAGGTCCAGGTATCCCTGATTCTGTGCGGTTTCAAACAGACGGGATTTCCGTTTCTGTTTCCGTTGCTCCTCCGGTTGTTCCCGGTTTTTGCGACGCTCCAGGTAATCCTGCAGTTTCGTCAGGTAGTCCCGCAGCGTTTGGGCATTATCCAGGTAGTGGTAAATTGTTTTCTCTTTTTCTTCGACCGGAGGCTCCTCGGGAGGCGGCTCGTAGACCTGGCCGGGCGATTCCCGGCGTTCGTTGAACCGAACCGTGCTCAGGGCCAGCAGGTCGATGGTGTAGCGTTTGCGCAGCAGATCGGACACGCTGACGTCCGCCGCCAACCGCTGAACCTGCATCGAATTGTGGGAGGGCTCGACGGGGTCGGTGACCTGGAGGCCCTGGATCTCGGCCCGGCCGCCCAGCAGTGATAAATCGGCGCTGGCGACATTGACTTCGGCACCGTTGGCCATCTCCAGTCCACTTTTCAGGCCGCTGGCAAAGAGATAATCCAGAAGGAAGAACTGGCAGATTGCAATCACAACAATCACGGCCGCGGTCAGGATGATACCGGCTTTGCGAAAGAGGGGTTGCTGTGCTGCCATCATTTCCTCGATCGTTTCTTTCTGTTTTCCAAAAACGATACGCATGAAGATCTTCACCACTTTGTTCTCTGCCAGTTTTTGCATGCGTTCGCTCCGGCTGGTGGCCTCTATGATCCCTTTTTGCAGGGCCTGCACGATGCGTACCATGACCCAGGAGAAAATGAGCCCCACCACGATGGCGATGGGAATGCCGCCGATCAAGCAGTAAACGTGGAGATCCAGCAGGGCGGTGACGGGAGCGTTGGCCAGCCACTGGAATGCCGGCTCCAGTCCCATGTTGTGGATGGTGAAGTAGCCGAGGCGAAAGGTGATTGGAGCAAGCAAAAACATGCCGATTTTGCCGAGAGCCATTCCCATCAGAGCAATACCAACGTGAGCGTTCAGCAGCAGAAGCAGAAGAATCCCCACAACCAGCGTTAGATTAAATCCCGGGATCATGCCGATTATTACTCCCAGCAAAGCGCCCAGTACGATCTGACGGGGCTGCACGCCGCCACGAATAAGTTTCCCCAGTTTTCGCAGTAACTTTATCAAAAACATCATTAGCCTTCCTGAAATATCAGCCACAAAGCTGAAGAGCGTTCACAATCTATCGACCATTACATTGTCCGCGACAAATCTGCCCGTGGCAAGTAATTTCCCCATTCTGTTGCGTGGTAAAATGTGTTTTCGGCCGTCCGGTCAGGTGTTGCCGGGAATGCGGGAAAGTAGCGTCCCAACAAACCGGCTGAGAGCAGCCCATCCCTCGTTATTTGCTTTCAGTCCCTTTTTCAGCGCCGGTTACCGCAGCTCGCAGGTCCGTAAGAGCCTGTTTGATGCCTGCGCGAGTTCTCTCCCAGGTGTTTTTTGAGCTTTTTTTCAGCTGGGCGAGTTGATCCCGGGCCTTCTGGATCTGCGATTCCAGCCGTGGCTCCATCTCATTATCCCATTGTCGCCGGGCTCGGGCACCTTTTTGGGCAGCCGCATGTTCGAGATCCTCTATCCTGTTCTGGAGTGCTTTGATCTGGCGGGAGGTGTCCCGGATGAGTTGTCTTTTTGTTTGAGCGCTCCATTCCCGGACCGCTTCTGCGGTCTTGCGAGCATTTTTCTCCACCTGTTCGCCGGGGTTCTTCGGTTGAGTATTCGGCTTCTTATCGGTGCTGCAGCCCGTGCTGAAAATTGTCGTGCACAGAGCAACAACAGCCAGCAGTGTTCGTACACTCATCGGGAACTCCTTCCCTGGTTGAAGATGTTGGCCAGCGTAATCACTTCGTCGCCGGTTCCCCCGGCTTTTCAGCGATGGCCTGGGCAACGGCGTAATGGGTGTCGTGGGATAGGCTGAGATGGATGGACGTTATGCCTTGCTGATCGGAAATTTCTCTGCTCCGGCCGCTCAGTTCAACCGAGGGGGCACCGAGGTCGTCAATAATAACGCCCACATCCCGGAAACTGGTGCCGTTTTGCCATCCGACACCGAGCGCTTTCAGCACCGCTTCTTTGGCG
The DNA here is from genome assembly GCA_964644705.1 of uncultured candidatus Brocadiaceae bacterium. GTDB lineage: Bacteria > Planctomycetota > Brocadiia > SM23-32 > SM23-32 > CAZXYF01. Next base: position 2,893 of record CAZXYF010000037.1, read on the forward strand.
GCGAAGCGCGTGGCGAAACGCTGGAAAGGATGTGCGCCGTCCCAGCAGTAGTTCACCTCATCGTCGGTGTAGATCCGGTCCAGGAACGCCTCACCATGACGCTGGTGGGCCTGCTCGATTCGGTCCACTTCAATGATGTCCACGCCGATGCCCGCAATCATGGGCCGCTCAGTCCTCCTCATCCTCGGAGGAGTCGCTGCTTTTGCCCTTTCGTTTTTCGGCCAGGCGGGGATCCTTTTCCTCCAGGATGGCCGTTTCAATTTCCTCGGCGATATCGGGATTTTCTTTCAGGAACTCACTGGAGTTCTGTTTACCCTGTCCCAGCTGGGTGTCGCCATAGGAGTACCACGACCCGGCTTTTTCGATTACTCCGGTTTCCTCTCCCAGCGAGAGAAGATCGCTTTCATGAGAGATGCCTTCCCCGAATATAAGATCCACTTCGCAGCGTTTAAATGGGGGAGCCACCTTGTTTTTGGCGACTTTCAGACGGCAGCGGTTGCCGATTGGGTCGTTGCCATCTTTGATTCCCCCGATGCGGCGTATTTCCACGCGTACGGCGCTGTAGAATTTCAGCGCCCGCCCGCCCGGAGTGGTTTCGGGATTGCCAAACATGACTCCTATCTTCATACGGATCTGGTTGATAAAGATAACCGTAGTTTTGGATTTGGAAATGGCGGAAGTGAGTTTGCGCAGGGCCCGGGACATCAGTCGGGCCTGCAATCCCACGGTTTGATCCCCCATGTCCCCCTCCACTTCCTGCTGGGGCACCAGAGCCGCGACGGAGTCCACGACGACCAGGTCCAGGGCGTTGCTGCGGACCAGCGATTCGACGACGTCCAGTCCCTGCTCGGCGGAATCCGGCTGATGGATCAGCAAATTTTCCATATCCACGCCCAGCTGACTGGCGTAATCGGGATCGAGCGCGTGTTCAGCATCCACGAATGCTGCAATGCCGTCACCTTTCTGCGCATTGGCCACGATCTGCAGCGCGAGTGTGGTTTTTCCGGATGCCTCCGGTCCATATATTTCCACCACGCGTCCACGGGGGATACCGCCCACTCCGAGGGCCATATCGAGGGCCAGTGACCCGGTGGGAATGACCTCCACCCCCAGCCGTGCGCTGCCGTCGCCGAGCGTTTGTATGGTGCCCTCACCATAATCTTTCTCGATTTGTTTCAAAGTTCTGTCAAGCGCTTTTTCGCGATCCGATTTTGACTCTTTGCTTTTGCTTTTTGCCATAACTACAACCTCACGCCAATATTGAGTAAAGGTGAACTGCGCACCCCAAAATGCCCCATCCGGCGAGGGCATATCACGAGGGACAATTATTGTACTGGTCTACTGTACGGATGTAAACAGAAGGTGATTCAAACCGGCTAATCGGTGCGCTGAGACTGTGTTTCAGATTCAGAGTTCCCAGTCATCACCGCGTCTTCTGATCAGCACACAAAAACACGTTGCTGGCCTGAGGGCCATTCCTATGCCGCCCGAGCAAGAGTGATATCAAACAGGCAACACGACCACCTCTTGATCGGGCTGGTTCCTCTCTCGGCCCCGGGCTAACATTATGCAATCGCCGTGCCACACACCGCATAAAATTCCGAAGTGCGTATGAGCCCGTTTCAGGGGGCTCAGAGCATTCAGGGCCGGGGTGGTGAGGCATTGTCATGTTCTTCCGACCCGCCGAAGCCTTCAATTATTGAGGCCATAGTTCAAATATTGAGGTGTTGGACCTTTCAGGATTCATGCATTGGATGGCCGGATCGGGGAGCGTTCACCGGGGGCGCATCAACCGCTGACAGAATCCGCCTCTCTCGGAGAACCAGTCGGAGTCATTCTGGCCGGGCTTCCCGCCACCCGGCGTCGAGCTGGGCCGAAAGCTGCTCCACCAGTTCGGCGTTGTCCGGGTTATTTGCCGCATTAGTATTTTCCTGCGGGTCGGCCTGATGATCGTAGAGTTCGCGCGCCCGCACCTCTCCGGTCTCAACGTCTCGCCACTCGGTGTATCGATAGCGATCGGTGCGCATGGTGTGACCCATAACGTCCAGCCACGGGCGCGGATACTCGCTGAACGCGGCGCTTTTCCACGGGCGTTCCGGTTCATCCATCAGCGGGGCGAAACTGGTTCCCTCACAGTGCTTGGGGATTTCAATCCCGGCCAGATCGCAGAGGGTGGGATACATGTCGACGAATTCGACCAGGGCATCGCTGGTGGCCCCGGGCGCGTTCATATCCGGGCTTCTGGCCATAAGGGGCGCGTGCGTATCAATTTCAAAGTTGGAGTGTTTGCACCACGAGTTATGTTCTCCGAGCTTCCACCCATGGTCACCCCAGAACACAATAATGGTGTCCTCCCACCGGCCCAGTGTCTGCAACTTATCCAGGACCTTTCCCACCTGGGCATCCATGTAACTGACGCAGGCGCAGTAGCCGTGAATGAGCTGGCGCGCCAGTTCTTCAGGGACATCTTCCTCTTCGGGCACGCCGAAATATCCGCGCAGTTCCCCGTAGTCCACAAGAGAATATTCCGTTACTCCTTCCGGTTCGAAACGGTTCGGTGCCAGCGGAAGATCCTCGGCATCATACATGTCCCAGTAGCGTTTCGGGGCGTTGAACGGGAGGTGCGGTTTGTGGAAGCCGAGGGCCATGAAGAATGGGTGATCCAGATCGTTGAGCCTGTCGAGTTCTTCCATGGCGGCGAGCGCTTCTTTCCCATCGTGGTAGGCATCGTCGGGCACATCCGGGGCCTCAAACGGCGGGCCGAGTCCACGTCGGCCACTTCCCTTTGCTTTCTCCGCCGCATTGCACTTTTTGATCGCCTCCAGCGCTTCATCGGTCAGATATCCCCGCCCCTTCCAGTCGCCGCTGGCCTGAGACGGTTCTTTACTCCAGCCCTGGAGGTCATCGTTGGCGTGATGGTAAACTTTCCCGATTGATACGGTTTCGTACCCCGCGTTTTTGAAATGTTCGGGAAGCGTCAGAACATCCGGCATCGCCTCCCGCAGGGGCGTGCGGAGGCCATGAACGCCCGTGGTGCCCGGGCGGCATCCGGACAGCACGCTGGCCCGCGACGGTGCACAGACCGCCTGCTGGCAATAGGCGCGTTCAAACAGGAGAGATTGTTTGGCGAGGGCGTCGATATTGGGTGAACGTACCCACGGGATTCCGTAACAGCCCAGTTGCGTCCGTAAATCGTCGACCACAATGAAAAGCACGTTCGGATTCGGCATAGTTGCGGACCTTTCTGTTCGCCTCAGAGTTAGTCGGAGTCACCGGAATCTATTCTGGACCAGGCGCACGAGGGTGTGTTTACCAGAAATAAGGGGCGGGGCATCGGGAGGGATCTCATGCGCAATAGTCCATGCAGGGAAACCTATCGGATCAACCGGGACAGGTCAAAGTAGAGGTGGGGTGTGTGCACCGTGGGGGGAGTAAAATGGTGCGAAGGGCGGGATTCGAACCCGCATGGTGTGTGACACCACTGGATCCTAAATCCAGCGCGTCTGCCGGTTCCGCCACCTTCGCACCGATGGATCTGCCGGAAAGCCAGTATACCAGACCTCGCGACATGGGTAAATCTGCCCTGCGGCAAACTTTGCATGGTAAACGTCCCCGGCATATAATACCGGTTGTGCAATTGGCGCGAATAGTTGTTTTAAACGGCCCAATCGTCTGTCTCGTTTCTTCTTTCCTGTGCGGGAGGGCATACAAATGCTGGCATTTTTCGGACCAGGTGGTGGATGGGAATGGATCATCGTGTTGATCATTGCGCTCCTGCTGTTTGGTCGACGGCTTCCCAAGGTCATGAAATCCATGGGGGAGGGGGTTCGGATGTTTAAGAAAGGCGTTGGAGGGGAGGATGAAGCAGAGACTGAGGAGGAGGGGGAAACATACGATGAAGAGGCCGATGGGCCATATGCAGACGTGCGGCGGGATGAGGAGTCGAACGAGGAGTGAGCCCCTGTGGAAACGCTTTTTTGGGGATTTCTGTTACACGATAAACTCTGTGGTGAGTGAAGTATGATTCCAGAGATTTTACGGACAACGTCGGACGATTTTGAGGAGATGTTTAACGCCCTGGAAACGCGACGAGAGGCGGGGCAGGGCTTTCAAACGGGCGAGCGGGACAGCGCCCATCAGCGTGTGCAGGAAATCGTTCGTGATGTCCGCCGTCGGGGCGATGAGGCGTTACTGGAATATACGGAACGTTTCGATGGCATCGCGCTGGCACCGGACCGTATGCAGGTCAGTGAGGACGAGATGGATGCGGCGCTGGAATCGATCCCGCATCACCTGTGCGAGTCACTGGAGAAGGCAGCCCACCGCATTCGGACGTTTCAGGAGCGGATTAAGGTAGAAGATCCCGATCCGATCCGGGAGGAGAATCGGGAGGTGGGTCTTCGCTATACCCCGGTGGATGCGGCCGGCATCTGTGTGCCCGGTGCGTCCGCCTCGCTTGCCTCCAGTGTGCTGATGAACGTCATACCGGCGGTGGTGGCCGGCGTGGAACGCGTTGTGATGATTACCCCGCCCCAGACCGATGGTACGGTCTCGGCGGCCCGGCTGGCGGCGGCGCGGATTGCTGGAGCCACGGAAATTTACCGGGTTTTCGGTGCGCAGGGCGTGGCGGCGATCGCGTTTGGTACCGAAACTGTTCCCCGGGTGGATTTCATTGCCGGACCGGGCAATGTGTACGTCGCCACGGCCAAAAAAATCGTGTACGGACGGAGTGGAATCGATATGATCGCCGGTCCCAGCGAGGTTGTCGTGATTGCCGATGAGTCGGCAAAGCCCGAATGGGTGGCAGCGGAACTGCTGGCCCAGGCCGAGCATACTCACGGGAGCGCCATCCTGGTGACCGATCACGAGCCGCTGGCCCGGGCGATCCCGGACCATCTGGATGAACAGGCAGAGCGCCTCCTGAATCCCGGTGAGGTTGAGGCCTGCCTGGAAGAGTTTGGCGCCATCGTGCTGGCGGAAGATATGGATGAGTGCGCCCAGGTGACGAATCGCGTGGCCCCCGAACATCTTATTATCATGACCGATGAGCCGGACGAGGTGGGGGCGGAGATCCGTCATGCCGGGGCCATGTTTCTCGGGCATTATTCACCGGTGGCCGTGGGGGATTACATGGCCGGTCCGTCCCACACCCTCCCAACCGGAACGACCGCGCGTTTCAGCAGCGGCCTGACTGTCAATCATTTCCGCAAAAGCACCAGTTACATGCGGTACAGCCAGCGGGGGTTGGAAGACGATGCTAAGTCCATCTGTACGATCGCCGAATCCGAGCACCTGGCCGCTCACGCCCGCTCGGTGCGGGTGCGATTGGAAGATTGAGTGGCTTCTGGATGCCGGCGGCTGGCGGATAGTGGTCAGCCCCTTCCGGACAACCCCTCTTCACAACCATTCATCCCCGGTTTTGGACATGATGATGTGGCGTCGCCAGTGATCACTGGTTTCCGGGTAGTCGGTGCGATAGTGGACGCCGCGGGATTCGGTTCGTTGCCGGGCGCACATGCTGATCAGGCGCGAGACGGCAAGCATGTTCTGGAGCTGCCAGCCCTGCGGGTGTTCGAACTCCTTGTCCATGACGTATCGGCACCAGAAAGTGATCATGTCCAGTGCCTCGTCCAGATCCTCTTCGTTCCGTTCCACGCCCACGCTTCTCCACATCACGCTACGCAGTGAATTTTCCACGTCCGTCAGGTTGAGACGACCGTAAGCGGGTTCCTGGGGAATACCCTGAAGCGCGCGAACGGGAGGCGCCTCTTCGATGTTCTGGCAGGTTTTGGCCGCGCACTGACCGGCCCGATGTCCATACACCAATCCTTCGATCAGTGAATTGCTCCCCAGTCGGTTGGCTCCGTGCACGCCCGTGCAGGCCACTTCCCCGCACGCCAGCAGGTTCTGCACGTTCGTGCGGCCATGCTCATCCACCACGACGCCACCGATGTGGTAGTGGGCCGCCGGACGTACGGGGATCATCTCCTCCGGGATATTGAGTTCGAATTCGTCGCAGAGGCGCGTGATGGTGGGGAAACGCTCCTCCAGATACTGGCGGGATTGCCCCGTTACATCCAGAAGAACGTGGGTATCACCGGTTCGTTTCATCTCCTCCACAATGCTCCGGCTGACCGCGTCGCGCGGGGCCAGTTCCGCATCGGGATGGTACTCGGGCATGAAGCGTTTTCCGGAACGATTGCGCAGCACCGCGCCCTCGCCCCGGAGCGACTCGCTGATGAGAGCGCGGGAGGCTCCGGCAATATACAGTGCAGTGGGGTGAAACTGCATGAATTCCAGATCCTGAAGTTCCGTCCCCGCGCGCAACGCCATCGCCAAACCATCGCCCGTGGCCACCGAAGGATTCGTTGTCTCCCGGTAGAGGCGTCCGCATCCCCCCGTGGCCAGAATGGTTTGTTTGGCCCGGATCATCATCAATCCGTGCTCTTCGTTCCAGATGAGCGCCCCGTGGCAGGTCCCGTCATGGGTGAGCAGATCGATGACGAAGGTGTCGTCATACAGGGCGATTTGCTCATTCTGGCGGGCGTGGGAGGCCAATACCGATTCAATGGCAGCGCCCGTGGCATCGCCGTTCGCGTGCAAAATCCGGGCCCTGTCGTGGCCCCCTTCGCGGGTGTATGAGAGGTCACCATCGGACCGATCAAACTCCACTCCCAGAGTCATCAGATCATGTATCCGTTGAGGGGCCTCCTCGGTCAGGATACGTACGGCCTCGTCGTCGCAGATGCCCAGACCGGCCTCCACGGTATCGGCAAAATGTTCCTCCGGTGAGTCATCCCCCCGCAGCGCAACCGCTACCCCGCCCTGCGCGTCATACGTGTTGCTGTCCTCGACGCCCCCCTTGGTGGCAATCAGAACAGACCCGGCGGAGACGGCCTGGAGCGCGGCGGTGATGCCGGCCACCCCGCTGCCCAGCACCAGAACGTCAGTGAAGACCTGTGGCAGCTGATGGCTGCTGAAGTGGACGAGATATCGGCGGAGTTGCAGAGGTTCCCTCATGCTTCACATGAGCTCCCATTTGTTGGATGGTGGGGTAGTCGTGGCGAACATAAACTCGAGATTATCGCGATTCTTCGTCGGGACGTTCGTTGATGAGAACGGGGCGGAAATCAATGTTATCCGCACTGACGCATCGGTAGGTTATCCCATCCCGTTCGCCCTCAAAAGCTTCCTCGGTGTAATCACCGTGCACATGGCCGTAAATCACGCGAGAAATTCCGGCGTCGGCGGCCATGTGACAGAGTTCGCTGGTGTGCTCGTGATCCAGAGGCGGGTAGTGGAACATGGCAATAGCTTCGTCCCACTCGAGTTCAGCCAGGGAGTTGAGCGAGAGCTGGAATCGATGCTGGGCACGATTCCAGTATTTCTCATCCTCTTCGGGATCATATTCGCTCATCCCGGGCCAGGGCCAGCCCCGGACGCCGCAGATGGCTAAGCCGTCCCGAACCGCCGCGTCGAACCGAATCAGGTGCATGCTGTCGCCCGTGGCCCGCCGGACTTTGGAGGGGCTGCTATACCAGTAGTCGTGGTTTCCCCGGATAAAGTATTTCTCGCCCGGTAGCTGGTCGATGAACTGAAGATCGGGCTGAGCTTCGTCCAGCTTCATTGCCCAGCTCAGATCACCGGGAATCAGTACGATATCACGGGGGCCGACGACCTTACGCCAGTTTTCGGCAATTTTGGCGTCGTGGTTCTCCCATTCCGGACCAAATATATCCATCGGTTTCTCACCGGAATCGGAGAGGTGCAGGTCAGCAATGCCAAACACTTTCATGGTAATCTCTACTCTCGCCTTCTGGTCATCCTATCCGCGGAAACGTGCGAAGGAGCAGGCTGTCCACTCGGGTGATAGCGGGATGTTCGCCCAATCAGGTATTCTCCTCTTCATCTTCCTCGCCCACATATCCCGAAACCGCCTGCCGCGTGATGTGCATCCGTACGTCATTTTCCTCATCAACGCAGAGTTCGAAAGTGTCTTCATCCATACCGGTCACACGTCCCTGGAAACCCCCAATAGTAACGACCTCATCATCGACCTGAATGCCGTCGATGAGCTCCTCGCGTTCCTGCCGTTTCTTTTTCTGAGAGCGGCTTTGCATCCAGAAGAAAATGACAAGAATGATGATCAGGGGGATAAACAGAGTGAGTCCTCCTCCAGCTCCACCGCCGCCAGATTCGCCGGATCCGCCGCCCTGTCCGCTTTCCTGTGCCAGTAAAGTCAGTGTGTACAATAATTCCATCAGTCTTCTTCCTTCCTGTATGTCCGTAAAAACTGTTCCTTGAATGAGGAAAACGCTCCATCACGAATGGCCGATCTGGCGTCCTCCATCATTCGGTGATAAAACCATAAATTATGCATTGTCAGCAGAATGGGGCCCAGCATCTCTTTCGTTCGAAAGAGGTGATGTATGTACCCGCGAGAGTATAACCGGCACGTCGTGCAGTCGCAACCTTCTTCCACCGGTCCAGATTCCTGTTTGTGCCCGCTATTGCGCATTCGGACGCGGCCGTGTCGGGTGAACGCCGTTGCGTTACGGCCCATTCGCGTGGGGGCAACGCAATCAAACATATCAATGCCCTGGGAAACGGCCTCGAGCACGTCTTCGGGGAAACCCACCCCCATCAGGTAGCGGGGTTTGTTCCCCGGTAACAGAGGTGCTGTGAATTCAACGGCGCCGCGTCGCGATGCCTCGTCTTCCCCTACGCTGACCCCACCGATGGCGTAGCCGTCAAAATCCATTGCTTCCAGGCGCTCCGCGCATTCCTCCCGCAGGTCCTCAAACACCCCGCCCTGGACAATGGCGAACAACGACTGGTCCTGCCGGTCATGAATATCGCGGCAGGTTTGAGCCCAGCGGATGGTGCGCTCCACCGCCGTGCGCGCCTCTTCTTTGCTGCAGGGGCAGGGAGGACACTCATCGAGCACCATGGCGATGTCCGACCCCAGCGTTTGTTGAATGTCCATTGCCTCTTCCGGACCCAAAAACATGGTTGAACCGTCTCGCGGGCTTTTGAATTCCACCCCCTCATCGCTGATGTCGCGCAGTTCCGCCAGCGAAAACACCTGGTATCCACCGCTGTCGGTGAGGATGGGTTTATCCCAGCCCATGAACGCATGCAGCTCCCCAAGTTCGCCGATGAGGTCGGCTCCGGGAGTCAGTTCAAGATGGTAGGTGTTGGCCAGTAGCATCTGCGAACCACACTCCTCCACCTGTTGCGGCATGAGCCCTTTGACCGAGGCTCGCGTCGCCACGGGGGCGAAAACTGGAGTGTCGACAGCTCCGTGCCGGACCGTTAGCCGTCCGGTACGGGCGCTGGATCTGGCATCGGACGCGCTGATATTGAATGAAAACATGTGTAAAACCAGACATTGTAAATGGGTGAATTCGAAACGGCCTGAAGTGCCTCCCCCGGGCATTTCACGAGTCGTCAGTGCGCGTCAGAATGTATTGTCCCCAGGCGTGTGCCCGGGAAATAGTGGTGGAGTATCTCCCGCCATGAATCCCCCTCTTCGGCCATTCCTCGTGCACCATACTGGCAGAGACCAACGCCATGCCCCCATCCGCGCCCCTCAAAACGGTACCCGTTTTCTCCAGGTATGATGCTGAACCAGGTGCTTCTGATTGTTCCTGAGCCGACGGCCATCCGGAAATCGGCGGCCGGGATCTCTTTGGAGTTATTGATAAGAAGCCGGGCCGCGCGGCCAAATTCATCCCGATCGACGACTATCATATGGTTGATCTCCTCAATGCCGCGCGCCTGGAGTTTCTGGGCGAGGGGGTCGTTCGATAGATACGAGTCCCACCGGTAGTAGGGACTGTTTTTGCACCACCGACATGTGGTGCCCTCCAGGGGGGGGATTCCGTGGGCGCCGAAAACGGATTCGGCGGGGACCGTATGCCCGCCGCAGGTGCTGTGGAAAAATGCGGGCAGTGGGCGGTTATGCCACCACAGTATCTGCTCCTTCGTTTCACGGACGGCCTTATCGGTACGCCGGGACTCCACGTATGTTCCCCGGTAAGCCATATCCAACCGGCTCAACCATCGGCGACCATCCGTATTGGTCATTCGGTGCCGCGCGAAGGTGCGCGCCGTGACGGCCTGCGCTTTAAGGGCGGCCAGCGGCCAGCGGGCGGGCATCTCGCTGGGCACCACCGACCGAACGTAATCTTCCAGAGGCAGGGTTTCCATCAGGACCAGTCGGGAGTCTTCGGTGCGGGATACTGCCAGCGTTCCCCGGTAGTGCTGGCCTTTGACTTTAAACAGGTCATCGCTTGGGTGGATCACCAGCGTATCCGAACCGATGTCCCGACCATCCACTTTCAGCGCCTCGCCGCCCGCGGATACGGTTCGTGTCGTGCGATAGGTTTTCTCCTTCCATCTGGATCCGCTCCCCGACTTCCACCGGCAGAGGCTGGCGGTGGAAATAGAGACCTGTTGGATATCATGGAAAAGCCGCACTTTAACCTCATGCGGCGAAGGTAGGGAAGGTGGGATGTGGTGGGGGCCCAGCCCGCCGTAACGCCGTGGTGGATGGCAGGAGGACAGTAGCAGGGCCAGCGCGCCCACAACCAGCAAGAGTGCGGCTCCGCCCCAGCACAAATTTCGGCCAATACGCGCAAAATGTGGACGCGTCTCCCGCTGAGGGGGAGGATTCGTGTCAGTTTGGTTGGTCGTATCGTGACCCATTGTGCTCCTCAGCTGCCATCGCCCTTATACAGGTGGCGTTTGGTGTTCTGGTAGCGTTCCTTTTCGCTGAAAATGCATCCGCAGTACTGCTGACGATAGAGGTTCATCCGTTTGGCTTCGCTCTGATTATAGTCGTGAAGGTCGCGCCAATCGCGCTGGAGGAACTCAATGCCATGTTTCTGAGCCGCCTCGCAGCCGACTTCAGTGATGAGGGAATGATCCTGGTGGGTGCTGGTGAAAAGCGTGGTGGTGAAGGCGTCAAATCCCTTTTCGCGGGCGATCCTGGCCGTATGGGCCAGTCGCATCCGATAGCAGTCCACACATCGGTGATCCTGCTCCCAGTCGGCTGTGCGGAGAAAACTGCGCAATCCATAATCCTCCTCGCAGATGATGTCCACTTTGAGTCGATCACGCAGAACTTTCACCGCTTTGAGGCGTCTTCGAAATTCAATCATCGGGTGGATGTTGGGATTGTAGAAATATCCCGTAACAGCATGGCCCTCATCGGTCAGTTTTTCATGGGGGCCGATAAAGCAGATAGCGCAGCATGTGTGGAGAAGTATGCGCATGCGGCCTCATCCGAACAGGTCAGGTTGGTCCATCTCGTCCGGCACTTCACCGGGTTCCAGGTCGAGATAGTCGAATCCACGGGGAGTGAGAACACGGCCACGCGGGGTTTTTTCCAGCAGCCCCCGGCGGATAAGGTAGGGCTCATACACCTCTTCGATGGTATCTCCTTGCTCCCCCACGACAACGGCGAGGGTTTTAAGTCCGATGGGGTTTCCGCCGTTTTGGGCCACGGCGCGCAGTATGCGTCGATCCATCTCGCACAGGCCGTTATCATCGACCCCCAGCATTCTCAACCCCTCTTCCGCCACCTCTTTGGTGATCTGTTCGCTGCCCTGGGCATGGGCCACGTCGCGGATGCGCCGGAGGTACCGATTGGCAACACGCGGCGTGCCCCGAGCACACTCGGCCATGCACATGGCTGCATCCTCGGAAATCTCCAGATCCAGCCGTCTGGCGCTGGCCAGGATGATCCGTTTGAGCTCGGCGGGGGGGTAATAATGCAGCCGTTCGGAGATCTGGAAGCGGGAGCGGATTGGTGCGCTCAGCAAGCCCTCGCGAGTGGTTGCTCCGATGAGTGTGAACGGTTGCAGGGGGAGGGTGACCGACCGGCTATGAGGGCCGGGATCGATCACGATACTGATCTCGTAATCCTCCATGGCGGTGTAGAGATACTCCTCGACCCGTGCGTCCAGCCGGTGGACTTCGTCGATAAAGAGCACGTCGCCCTGCTGGAGGTTCGTGAGGATACCGACAAGATCCCGCGGCTTTGCCAGAGCGGGTCCGCTGGTTGATCGGATGGAGGAGTCCATCTCGTTGGCCAGAATGAAGGCCAGGGTGGTTTTCCCCAGTCCGGGGGGGCCGCTGAGCAGAACGTGATCGAGGCTTTCCTCCCGTTTCTGGGCGCCGGAGACCCAGGTTTTCAGGTTGCCCACCACATCGCTCTGCCCCACGAATCCCCTGAAAGTCTCAGGGCGCAAGGAGGGCTCAACCACTCGATCCTCTTCCTGCGGCAGGCCTGAATAGATTGCGTCTTCGCTCATAGATTCGGATTCTCCACGGGGAATGGGAACCGGGCGATAGCTGAGTGGGCCCGTTGCGTGGGGGTGACCCAGGTTGCTGCGAATGACAGAGCCGGTCAGTCGGAGAAGACCTCATTGATCAGAGTTGACTCATCTACATCCGGGCCCAGGTCCTGCAATTTTTCTTTGACCTGTTGGCGCGCATCTTCCATACCCATGCCGAGTTCAACGAGGGCTTTCACGGCGGTGGAAGCGGCCGGGGTGTTGAGTGGAGTTTCCTGTTTCTCCTCGGGTTCGGCCAGTTCCCCCTCAAGCTCCAGAACGAGCCGTTGTGCCGTTTTCTTCCCCACGCCTTTCACCATATTGGCCAGCGCCTTGATGTCACCGTTCGAGATGAGCTGGCGGAAATCCTGCACCGGACAGCTGCTGAGCACCTGCATGGCCACGGCCGGCCCGACGCGGTTCACGTTCAGGAGGCGTCGGAACAGGGTCCGTTCGTCCTCGGTGGCAAACCCATACAGGGTCAGCTGATCTTCGCGGACATACAGGTGGGTCCAGACGTGAGCTTTGCTGCCGATCGAAGGCATCTCACCGTAGGTCGAGACGGGCACAAGAGCCCGCATTCCAACTCCGCCGACGTTGATGGTGACGGCGTCCGGGTTTTTGGAAGTGAGCGTGCCTTCAAGAAAGTCAATCATTCCTCTGCTTACTCCTCGCGGAGACCGAGACCGAGTTCGGCGAGTTTGGTTTTGATTTCGGAGACGCTGGTCCGGCCGAAGTTAGGCGTCTCAAGCAGCTCGTCCTCGCTATGTTCGATCAGTTCACCGATTGTATCGATGTTGAGTCGTTCCATACATTGCTGGCTGCGAGTGGAGAGATCCAGGCTTTCCACATCATCATCCATTTTTTCCATTGCATCTTCCGTTTGGGTGTCAGCCAGCCCGGAATCGGCGATTTCCGCGTCGGCGCCTTCCCCGCCCAATCGGAGATTGTGACGGGCCAGCACCTGTTTGATCTCGGTGAGGCTGGTCTCGCCGAAATTATCAAACTCCAGAAGCTCCTCTTCGGTCAGCTCCGCCAGCTCGCCCAGCGTATGAACATCCAGCTCGCCGAGGACATGTTCGCTGCGAGCACTGAACTCGAATTCGGCGACCGGCTTATTTTTGGCTTCCTCATGTTCGGCGACCAGTTGTTGCTGATCCTCATCAACAACCATCTCCATGGAAGCTTCGGCGTCCTTGACGTAAAGCCGGGCTACTTTATGGGCCGGTTCAATCGCGAGGACCCGTCGATAGCAGCTCACGGCTTTATCAAACTCGTGTCGGTCCTCATACAGGATGCCCAGGTTGATCAGGGCACCAAGGAACGTCGGCTGGAGGGCAGCGCACTGTTCATACAATTCGATGGCCCGCTCATCTTCGCCATTCATATCCGCATTAAGGGCCAGGCGGAACATTGCTTTTCGGTGATCGGGGTCCAGTTCAAGGGCCTGCTCATAGTGTTCCATCGCCTCACCATAGCGTCCCTCGGTTTCAAGCACGCGGCCCATGGCATACAGCCAGCGGGCACTGCCGCCGTATTCGTCTTCGTATCGCTCGCATATCTCTCTGGCCGGATCGGGTTCCCGGTTGAAACAGTGGACATCCACCAGAATCACGTCGGTCTGGAAATCATCCTCGCCCCGACGCGCTTGTTCGAGGGCTTCCTGGGCCTGATCCATCCTTCGTAGTTCCGCATACGCCCGCCCCAGAAAATGTGTGGCATCGTCCGAGTCGCTGAGGGGTTTCAAGTAATCCACCGCCTGCGCGTATTCCCCCAGCGCGTAGGAGAGTATTCCCACCTTTTCCTGCAGATCTGTATCCTCGCCCGGGGCGTCATCGGCGCGCTGGCGCAGATCCTGGAGGCAGCGATGGGCTTCATCTACGATCCGGTAGGAGCCGTAAATCTTCTCAACCAATTGCGGGAAGTTGTCCCGATCAATGGACTGCTCAAGTTCTTCTTGCAAGTCGTCTTTTATTGTAGTTTGGGCCATCTGCCGTGAAGAAAAAAAGTCAGCGAAGAGGCGAGCAAACGGGTAAATCGCGCGTAAATTACACAGAATAGCAGAATATCAGAAAGCTTGACGGGTGTCAACCTATCTGCTATTCTGCCATTCATGGGGGAGAACGCCTCAGGCCGCATTTCAGGTGGCCTCAGCGCCGATGAAGTACTTTTCGCCAGTTATTTAACCGCGTAGGGGATAAGATGCGAAAAATTGAAGTCACCAGTGATGTGACAGTCGGGCCGCTCTGCCCTCTGTTGGTCATTGCCGGCCCCTGTTCAATTGAGAACGCTCAGCTGTGTGTGGACATCGCCTCAAAGATGAAAGATGTGTGTGGGAGGTTGGGACTGCCGTATATTTTCAAGGCTTCCTTCGATAAAGCCAATCGCACCAGCATCTCCTCTTACCGGGGGCCCGGCCTGGAGGATGGATTGGATGTCCTGCAGACCGTAAAAGATGAGGTTGATGCGCCGGTGGTGACCGACATCCACCTCCCGCAGCAGGCCGAGCCGGTAGCGGAAGTGGCGGATATGATTCAGGTTCCGGCGTTTCTCTCCCGGCAGACCGATCTGGTTGTGGCCGCTGCGGATACGGGACTGCCCATCCATGTGAAAAAGGGCCAGTTTCTGGCTCCGGAGGATATGGAACATGTGGCGGAGAAAATCTCCTCCCGGGGGAATGAACGTATCCTGCTGTGTGAACGTGGGACCTGTTTCGGGTATGGCAATCTGGTTGTTGATTTCCGGGGGCATGCCATCATGCATTCTCTGGGATACCCGGTCATTTTCGATGCCACCCACAGCACCCAGCGTCCCGGCGGGCTGGACGGAAAGAGTGGTGGAGATCGGGAAATGGCTCCGATACTGGCCCGAGCCGCCGTCGCGGCGGGAGCGGACGGGGTTTTCATTGAGACCCATCCTGAGCCGGAGGCAGCCTTATCCGACGCGGCGACGATGATGCCTCTGGACTCGGTGGAGCAGGAGCTGGAACTTCTGAAAGCAACGGCCGCGGCTGCTGGAGGACGACCGAAATGAATCGAACGGGATTGTTCGGTGGATCTTTCAATCCGGTCCATATCGCCCATCTGATTCTGGCGGAGCGAGTGCGTGAAGAAGCGGATCTGGATCGAGTAGTATTCGTTCCGGCCCGTCGTCCTCCGCACAAGCCGGAACGTCCGCTGGCCGGGGGACACCACAGGATTCAGATGCTGGAACGGGCCATCGGGGATCACCCGCGCTTTGAGACCAGCACGGCGGAGCTGGACAGGGCGGGGCCATCATACACCCTGCGGACGGTCCGCGCATTTCGGGAAAATCTGGATGAAGAAAGCGAGCTGTATCTGCTGCTGGGGGGCGACAGTGTGCTGGATTTGCCGAACTGGTGGCGAGCGCATGAACTGGTGGAGGAAGTGGGCCTGATTGCCGTGGAGCGTCCGGGATACCGTCTGGATGATCTTTCGGTTGTGAGTGACGCCTTTGACGAGGAAGTTGTATCACAGATCCGTCAAAATCTCGTGCAGATGCCCCTCATGGACCTGTCGGCCACGGACATTCGCAGGCGAAGACAGGAGGGGCTCAGCATCCGGTACCTCGTGCCTGATTCGGTTCGCGAATACATCTGCCAGGAGGGGCTTTACGATAATTCAGCACCGCAGCGGGACTGATAAATGATTGGACGGGTTGCCATCAACGGGGGCATTCCAATAACATAAACGCGAATATCGGGGCACGCCCCGGAACCTAACCTTACACGGGCTTCCTGGCCCGCATGATGGTCTTTCAGCAAAGAGGGCGCTTGGTATGGATGAATCTGCATGTAAAGAATCGGCCCTGCACAGGATGGATCCTGAGATGGCACGGGCTATAGAAGCGGAGAAACGTCGTCAACACGACCACATTGAACTTATTGCCTCGGAAAACTACTGCAGCTCCGCGGTGCGGGAGGCGGTGGGCTCGGTTCTGACCGATAAATACGCCGAGGGATATCCGGGCAAACGATGGTATGGTGGATGCGAGTGGATGGATGTGGTGGAGAATCTTGCCATCGAACGCGCGCGAAAATTATTCGGTGCCGACCACGCCAATGTTCAGCCGCATGCTGGATCTCAGGCCAATATGGCGGTTTACATGGCGGCTGTGCGGCCCGGGGCCAAGGTGCTGGGAATGTCTCTGGCCCATGGTGGTCATCTGACTCACGGGCACAGGCGTAACTTCAGCGGTGATCTTTACCAGGTGATCAGTTATGGGGTGGATCGGGAGACGGGGAAAATCGACTACGATGAGGTGCGGCGATTGACCGAACAGGAGAACCCGTCGCTGATCATTGCTGGTGCAAGTGCTTATAGCCGAACCATTGATTTCGAGCAATTCCGGGATATCGCTGACCTGGTGGGTGCCTACCTCATGGTGGATATGGCGCACATTGCCGGATTGGTGGCCGCCGGCCTGCATCCCGATCCGGTCCCCCACGCTGATTTCGTCACCAGCACCACCCATAAGACACTCCGCGGCCCCCGCAGCGGGTTTATTTTGTGCAAGGAAAAATATGCGCGCGAGATTGATGGTGCCGTTTTCCCGGGCTTGCAGGGAGGCCCTCTGATGCATGTGATCGCCGCCAAAGGGGCGGCCTTTCGCGAGGCCATGCAGCCGGAGTTCAAGCAGTACCAACAACAGGTGGTGGCCAATGCGCAAACGATGGCGGATCGGTTTGCCGCAAATGGATTCCCCATCGTCAGCGGCGGCACGGATAACCACCTCATGCTTCTGGATTTGAGTGATCGGGAGATAACGGGACGCGAAGCCACGGAATATCTTGCACAGGCGAACATAACGGTCAACAAGAATGCCATCCCCTTTGATAAACGCAATCCGGCGGAGGCCAGTGGTATTCGCATCGGTAGCCCGGCGATTACCTCCCGGGGAATGGAGGAGAAGGAAGCGCGACAGATCGCCGATTGGATCACCCAGATTATTGGGGCGGATGATCCGGAAGCAGCAGCGGAATCGTTGAAATCCGATGTGGCGGATCTGTGCGCTCGATTCCCGATGCATGGATTTTAAGAAAAGCGATCAGCCGGGTGTGCCGATCACTTATTTCCTGACGTCAGTTTTAACAGGGCCATCGCATGAGTACATCAGACGAAAAGCTGAGGGTAGCCTGCTACGGAACCAACGGTCACCAGGTCATGGGAAAAGTCGCTGACCACCCCCGGGCCCGTCTGGTCGCTGTCAGCGCATTCCCCTCCGAACAGGTGGAGGCTGTATGTGGAAAAGCTGATTGCGACGGAGTGCGGGTCGAGCCGGATTTGAACGCGCTGGTGCAGAATGACGATATTGATCTGGTCAGCCTGTGCTCTCCCCGGCGGGATGAGCAATGCGAACAGGCTCTGCTCTGCCTTGAGTCCGGAAAACATGTGCTCGCGGAGAAACCCGCGGCAATGAGCGTGGAAGAATTGCAGCTACTGCGGGACACGGCTCAGCAGTGTCATGCGGAATTCCGTCAGATGGGTGCATGCGGGCAGGAGGCGACCCTGAGCGCCATCTCTGAGTTGATCGAGGGAGGGCGTCTTGGTGATGTGGTGCAGATATATGCGCAGAAGAGTTATCCCTATCATGAGGGCCGTCCTCAGGATAAGGGGGTTGACGGGGGATTAATTCGGCAGGCGGGGATTCATGCGGTCCGATTTGTTCAGAGAGCGACGGGGTTGCGAGCCGTGCAGGTGAGCACCCGAGATACGCAACGTGGCAATCCGGGGGAAGGCAACCTGGAAATGGCCGCCTCCTTGTGGTTGGAACTTCAGGGCGGGGCGGTGGCCAATCTGGTCCTGAATTATCTGAATCCGTCCGGCATCGGCTACTGGGGGAACGATCAAATACGGGTTTTTGGCACCGATGGAATGGTTGAGGCCGTGGATGGGTTTAATCGGAAGCGTATGATTCTGGGGGACGCGTCGCCGCGACCTATTCCGGATGTGCCCGATTCCTACCCTGATTTTTTCGACGCTTACCTGAATTTTCTACTGGATGACCAGCAGATGCCCTATTCATGCGAGGATGATCTGTATGCCCTGCGAACGGTTATACGGGCGCAGGAATCGGCGGATAAACGGGCCATTATTGAAGTGTAGAGCCTGCGGGGCATTCCAGATCGAAGAAGGGGGGCTCATCGTACCGCTTCAGTGCACAGGTACACCCCTGCCGGGGCAAGCCCGGCAAGTGGGGCATCA
>CAZXYF010000038.1:0-19779 GCA_964644705.1 uncultured candidatus Brocadiaceae bacterium
GATTGTCGAGCGAAACTGATTCTATTATCCGGGGGGATCTGCTGCTTGACTGCCCACCGACCGCATGACGTCGTTATCGTGCATGGTGGTTGAAGGGCGGAAGACCGATGTCGCGGACCCATTCTCCCGGGACCTGATCGGGCAGGTCGGGCGACTTGCCGGTGTAATGTTCGTAGACATTCCGGAGAAAAGTAAGCTGTCCGAAATCACGTGATATGGCCTGGTAGTGAGCCAACCGTTTGAGTGCACGCATCGAGGGATAATTTTGTTCGGGAAGTACACGATGAAGCGTGAGAGCCATTTCGAGTAATTCGACTAATTGTTTTTTGTCATGCACGTCCTTGTTTTTGATCGCGGTCCAGACGTGATCGAGGCGTGGTGGGAAGAAGGCAAGTTCATAGGCTTGTTGGAGTTTTTCACGGGGTCTCATGACCGGTTCCTCCACAGTTCCATATCGGTTTGCAGAGAATCAAGGTTCTGTCGCACCACCGTATCGTTGAGGAATTGTTCTGGAAGGTTGTCAACTGCCTGCTCTATTTCAGCGAACGACACGCCAGTGTTGCGTATCAGAAATCGGATGTCGGATTGGTCCGCGTCATCGTATCGTATCAGTTTGCTCGCAACAAGTCGTGCCGGGCTGACGGTTTTGACTGAAAGGTGATTGCCCTGCCAGAGAGTCATATCGGATTCTGGTGAAGGCTCGGGTAACGACAGGCGAAGAGGCCCGATCCATTCGATATGATCATCCTGATAGTCGGAATCGGGATTGACGGGCAGCCCGGCTGACTGCGCGGCGTTACGAAAATCCTGGAGGTGTCCGGAACAGTAGGGCCCAGCCACATCTAAATCCAGGCTGGTCCGCATATTCTCACCCAGAAGAATCTGAGCCCCGCTACCGTAAATGTACAATGTAACATCTTCGGTCAGGTTGGCATCGATCTCTTCCAGGTAGGTATGCAGTTCGCTTTTGTCCATGCATTCTCCAGTTCTTGGCTGTGTTTCAGGATGGTTTCAGCGTACAGCATGATTATAACGCTGCAGTTTCGGACCGTCCATGTTTCGGTGCCTCGGGGGGCTGGCTCAACGGATTAGATTACAACGAATTCGCAGTTAGATGGTGGAAGCGTGAGGGGAAGTGTGTTGAAAGTTGAAAGTAGGATGGGACGGCCCAGGCGACGAACGAAGAGCGAAAAAAGGCGAAAAACGGTAACCGATCAACCGCTGGCCCGGCTTTGCTCGGCCCCGCGGGCTGCGGGGGGGCATTGAGACGATGGAAGCGCGACGGGAGAGACAGGATGACGTGATGTATCGCACGCATCTTGCGTGCGCTGAGTTCTCGCAGTTTGGCGCGTATTTTATTGGTGGCATTGCGCAGCGGGGTCATTTCCTGCGCATCGTAAGGCAGCCTGGCGGAGAGCTTGCAGCTCGTGTTCGGTGAGTGTAATGGTTCGTGTCATCGCATGTTCCTCCCGGCGTGCAAAGTTCCGTGCGTGATGCGGTGTAGTTGATTTCCCGACTTCAGGCGGAATATATCTTACCAAATTTTCCCAGTGGAGCATCCCGGTAAAATAGACCAGACATACGTTCCGCGGATAGTGTTGAGCTTGGATGATTGCATACCCGCCCGCTGCGTATCAATCCTTGTTTTGGTGGATTGGTCGGTCTGATAATAACTATTGATGGTACTTTTGGCTTTGCATCTATAGTTTCAATCCTTGGGCGATGCGCAAGAATTGATGGGGAGGTTGGTTTTTGGTTGCTGGTTTTTGGTTGCTGGTTGCTGGTTGTTGCTCGACGGCTAACGGCCAGAGGGCAGTGACGGCGGAACGGCTGACGGCTGGATCCCGCGGAGACGCGGAGGGGCAGAGCACGGCACGGATTTGGGGTAACGGCAAACGGCGAAACGGCTGACGGCATACGGCCGAACATTGAACGTTGAACGTCCAGAATCCAACATTGAAGTAACGGCGCAACGGCAAACAGATTCGCCAGTCTGGTGCCTTCCCATTCAGGATCGACAAAGTCCGCGACAGGGTCATCGACGCAGTTTTGCGCTGTCCAGCGCGTTGACCTGCATTTAAAAGTCCGGCGTCGATGTATGGCGGGCATCTTGCCCGCCCGAGGACGACACTATTAAAAAGATGCGCTCAGATATTTGTCACGGGGGGGAAACATGTCTAACTATCTGGCGCATTCCTAACCTCGTTCTGGCTCCTCCAGGGCGCTGCGCGCCATACACACGCAAGATGCGTGTGATACGTAAACGGCCGATGAGGTTTGCGATTTCTTTCGAGTGCAACTTTCAAAACCATGAGGCGGGTATTACAATCTGTCATCGTGTGCGTGCGTTGGATAGACCCTGCCCCCGCTCCATCTGAAATAGTGAAGGACAAGTTCATGGATTCCGATTTTCTGCGTCGTGCAGCGGATACTCATCGTTTTGCTGTTCTGCTGGGGATGTTTCTGCTCCTCATGCTGGCCAACCCTCTGTTCGAAAACACGCTGGCCGCGGGGTATGTTGGCGATACGCTTTATTATGTTTTTCTGGCTGCTGCCGCTTACAGCGTCAGGCGGAGCCGCTTTTTCACACTCGCCATCGTTGCCGGATCTGCCGCTATTCTGGGGGAATTCGCCAGCTATTATTTCCAGCACAAGTTTGCTCTGGTGGTAGCAACTGGATTCTCCAGTTTATACCTCTTCCTGATTACCATACTGATTCTCGGGAACCTGGCACGTCAGAGAAAGGTCAGTGCCGATACCGTCATGGGAGGGCTCTGCGTTTACATTTTGATGGGGGTGTTCTGGACCAGCCTTTTTGTGAATCTGGAGATAGTCGCACCGGGATCCTTTGATTTTGGAGCCCATGGACATCATCCCGATCTGACGGGTTTCTCCGGGTTGCTCTTCTACTATAGCTTTATCTCCATCCTGACCATTGGTTTCGGCGATGTGGTACCAATCTCAAGTATGGCCCAGACTCTGACAATCCTCGAAGGGTTGATCGGGCGTTTTTACATCGTCTTCTACATGGCCTACCTGATAAATCTCTATATCATTCGGCGAGAACGGAAAAGTCCCGGGACCGACGCATCTTCCGACGATGGAGGATAGGTGGCGGTCGACGGCAAAACGGCAAACGGCTGTATCCAGCGGAGACGCAGAGACGCAGAGACGCAGAGAACGGCAGGGATTGGCGTAACGGCAAACGGCGTAACGGCGCACACCTGAACAAGGTTGCCGCGGAGTTGGCGATCAAGAAAGAGACAAAGATAAAGAGGTTAGATCCACCGCCCAGACATCTGGAGACGCGGCCAATTCATTTTTGTTTTTATCGCTTCGGGGGACAAAGGGTAGTATGAACGGGGAGCGTATGGGGCGGATTAAATGTTGACACAGGGGACCTCAGAATGATAACATATTATCGTAAGTGTAATCACATGTGGAGGGTTCGTGATGAAAAGGACGCAGATCCAGTTGACCGAGGATCAGGCGGAGCGGGTGAAAGAATGTGCGGAGAAACGGGCCATTTCGATGGCGGAGTGTATCCGACGCAGTGTGGATTATTATCTGGATTCGACAGAGTGTTTGACGTCCCAGGAACGCGTAGATCGGGCCATTAATGCGGCCGGTCAGTTTGCGTCGGGGGAGTCGGATATATCGGATGAGCATGATCAATATCTGGGGGACATTTACGGGCAATGAATTGTTTTGTGGATACTTCCGGGTTGTATGCGGTGCTGGACCGAACGGATGCGCATCATAAGCAGGCGAAAAATGTGTGGACCGAGTTGTGCCGGGACAGAGCCAATTTGGTGACGACCAATTATGTACTGGTGGAGACGCTGGCTCTGGTGCAGAATAGGCTTGGGATGGATGCTGTCCGCGTGTTTCACGAGGATATTTGTCCAGTTTTGAGTGTCCAATGGGCAGGCGAAGAGGTCCATCGAGAGGGGATGAACGGAATGCTGGATGCCCGGAGACGTGAGCTCAGTTTGGTGGACTGCGTTAGTTTTGCCGTCATGCGGCGGATGGGGATTAAAGATGTTTTCGCCTTCGACGGGCATTTTGAGGAACAGGGTTTCGTCTGTCACCCTTCGGGTTGACCCATTCCGTGCGCTGGATTGCCTGATTGCGGGGGAGTGTTATAATGCCCGAGGTGGCGATGGAGTTCGCCCTTGACCGCCGTGGTGTCGGATTGCGGCTGATGACTCCTGTCAGTGTTTCCCTTCCGGATGTGCGGGAAGTGGATATTTCTTTTGGACTGAGATGGATATTGCGTGACAGGAGGTCATTATGGCGATAAGCGTAGCAGAGATCATTTTGTTGAGCCTTCTTGCCGATTGGATTCTGCGGCGGTTTCGTATTCCCGGTCTTATCGGGATGCTGACCGTGGGGGTGGTTCTTGGACCCCATGTGCTGGGTTATCTGGATCCCGAGCTGATGGCCATTGGCTCCGACCTGCGTCTGATTGCGCTGGTTGTTATTCTGCTGCGAGTGGGGTTTGAGCTCAGCCGGGAGACACTTCACAGAGTCGGGGGGCGCGTTCTGCTGCTGGCGTTTATACCGGCTACATGCGAGGGGGTGGCGATAACGTTCATCGGACCGTGGTTGCTGGATTTGACGTTGCTGGAGTCGGCGATTCTGGGAACGGTTCTGGCGGCCGTATCACCGGCCGTGGTCGTCCCCGCCATGATTCGCTTTATGAAACAGCGGAAGGGGGCGGCTAAGGATATACCCTCGATGGTGATGGCGGCGGCGTCCGTGGATGACGTGTATGTGATCGTGGCTCATAGCGTGGTCATGGGGCTTTATGCGGGGCGACAGGTGAATATAGCCTGGCAGGTGGTCGGCGTGCCATTGTCGCTGGTTCTGGGTGTCGGTGTGGGGCTTGCCATCGGGGTGGGGTTATACCGACTTTTCGATCGGTTTGATCCGCGCGCCACCAAGCGAATGCTCGTTGTTATTGCGATCTCTCTGATGCTGGTTCGGCTTCAGCGTGTGATGACAGGGTATATACCTTTTGCCGCTCTGGTGTCTGCGATGGCCATAGGGTTTGTGATTCTTGAAAAACGTGAGCATATGGCGCATGAAATATCGGCGAAACTGGCGAAGCTCTGGGTGTTTGCGGAAATTATCCTCTTTTCCATGGTGGGCGCGGAGGTGAACATCGGCGTTATGTGGCGTGCCGGACTGGTTGGCGCCGCGGTTATCGGGCTGGGGTTGATGGCCCGGGGCATTGGGGTGTGGTTCTGTCTCACGGGGAGCAATCTGGAGACGAAAGAGCGGCTTTTCGTTCTGGTGTCGTTTGCGCCCAAAGCAACCGTGCAGGCCGCCATTGGGGCGGCACCTCTGATTGCGATGCGTGCGGCGGGTATGGACACGACTCCGGGGCAGATCATTCTGGCGCTGGCGGTCCTCAGTATTTTTCTAACGGCACCCGCTGGCGCATGGGCAATCGCTGCAATTGGTAACCGGGTGCTCGAAGTGGCCCCGGAATCAGTGCATGACGCATACGATGCCGTTACTGAGAGCGAGCCCGTTGATGATGTTCTGTGACCAATTATTCTCACCGGAATGATGACATGAGAACCAGAGTGATATTTTAATTGGATTGCAGTTTGAGACCGTGGGCATCACCGTAGTATGGTGTAGGCCGACGCGGAAGGAATCGATCAGAATCTGACGATGGACGACGCTGACTGGAAGAAGGCCGATATGGAACGACACGATGTTGTGAAGATGGTGAAAGACCTGGTGGAAACACAAACGAGAGGCGTTCTTGCGACCGCGGGAGAGAGCGGAGCGTATGCGAGCTTAATGGCTTATGTGTCCGTGAACGGTGGGCAGGGGATGGCTTTCGCAACGGAGCGGGATACGCAAAAATACCGTAATCTGGGGCGAGATCAGGATGTTGCGATGCTGATTGACAATCGATCCGACGAGAATACGGCGCCGGACGATATTATGACGGCCACCGCAATCGGTTCGGCGGATCCCGTCCCTGCTGAGTGCGACGATGATATGCGGGGACGGCTCGCGGAGAGCCATCCCCGATTGAAGCAATTCCTTATGGAGGACAACTGCGTTGTTTTCACGCTTAATGTGAGCACATACCGGGTGGTGGGCCATTTCCAGGCGGGGAATGAGCTGGAGACGGTCATTCACGGGGATGAACTCAAGGCGTAAAAAGTTTCGCAGATACACTTTGATCTTTAAATTATCTCAGTTATCAGCAGGAAGGTCCGACGATGAGTGTTGGAACGAAGCCGGAACATCACGAAAAAGCTGCCGAACTTGTCGAAGAAACCCACAGGAACGATGGCCTCGCACCGGTCGATCTTGACCGGTTCTGGGAGGATCAAGAAATTGCCGGAGCGGATCCGTTTGGGGATGATATACCCCAGTGTCCGATGGGTATCTGGATGAACGGGCGGTGCGTTTTCGACGAACTCGGGGTGGAGGTGGATCACTGGAAATATGAAAATGATCCCGAATGGCGACTTGAGCTCAACAAACGCTACAACGATAAGGCGGAAAAAATCGTTGGGAAGCGACTGTTGAACGAGGATCCTCCGGAACCCGAGGCGGAGGAGAAGAAGTATCCGCCGGTGAAACGTCTTGGGCATATTTTTGATGGAGAATGGGAATGGCAGGGGGAATCGTGGTGGTTGAAACAGGTTGCGAGCACCCCCGATGAATTGCGTGCACTGCTGGACCGCGTGGAGGAGCGGCTGGAAAACTTACGGGAGTTTTTACTGCCGGACAACTGGGATGAGAAACGGGACCGGTTAATGGATATGGGGATTGAACCGAATCTTTACCGGGGTCAGAGGGGGCCGGTGACGTTTGCTATGTCCATTTACGGCACGGAAAATCTGATTTTCCTGATCCAGGACCACGAAGATCTGGCGTGTCGTTTCCGGGATTTAATCCTGGAGGCCATGCTGGAGAGAGCCCGCATACTGGATGAGGAAGCAGGGTACACGATAGAGGCCGCCCCAAAAGGATTCGGTTTTTGCGATGATAATTGTGCACTGCTCACCCCCGATATGTATGAGTTGTTCGGGTATCCCATACTCAGGCGGATTTTCGAGCGATATGCGCCAGATCCCGAGGACGAGAGGTTCCAGCATTCGGATTCGGACATGGGACACATCGTGCCCATACTCGGGCGGCTGGATCTGACCGGGACCAATTTTGGTCCGAAAGTGATGGTTGACCATATCCGCGAGCATCTGCCACGGGCGGTCATTAATGGGGAGCTGGCGCCGTTCACGTTCAGTCGGAATGAAGAGGAAGATATCGTGGCGGAGTTTCTTCGGGATTTTGAGATGGCCCAACCGGAAAGGGGATTGAATTTTGCCACCGCGGGGTCAATCAACAACGGATCCCGATTGACCGGAATGCGCCTGATTATGGCGGCGATCCAGCGCTATGGCCGATATGAGTGACGGTTGTTCAGGTGGGTGGGGCGTTCGGGCGGAACGGGGGACAATCAGGTGGTATTTTCAAGATACTCAGCGACATATCTGATAAACTTCGTCAGGTCGGGAAGTCGCTGGAAATTGTCGTAGGCACTATCCCAGTTGACCGTTAGGTATTCGTGGGCGAGGATATTGCGAAATCCCGTCAATGGAGCAAGACGTTCGGCCAGGTCGGAGGGGATAATCCCCATTTCGCCCAATTTGATAATGCTGGCATAATAATCCTGTGGTTTGCGTTCCCGTTCCAGAGAAATAATGCGGTGGGCAGTGTCGATGCAGCGTTGGGCCGCTATTTCAAAGTTGCGTTCACCTATGTCTCGCAGGTCCTCATCGGTTCGGAACTCGTTGCGGTCGTACCCGGACAGTTTCTTTAGTTTTTCGGTACGGTGTCGCAGTTCATCGAGCCGATCTTCGAGTCCATTGAATTCAGTGTTCATCGCATGCATTCCTTCAGTATATCCTCGCGTTGTCGGCGTAGAATGGGGAGATAATCGCCGTACTTATTCATGATTCTTGCCTCGCAATCGACCCGAGTCTGTGTGTCTCGTTCGTAAATAAGATTGCCCGATGCAATGATCTTGTGCGCGAGGGTAATTGGAGCGTTGTTGAGGAGGACAACGTCCACCTTTTTTGCATGGAGGAGTTGCTTGAGCTCGCTCGTGATGCGGTAGCGATTCTCCGAGGACGCAGTTTTATCCAGCAGTACTCCGAAATCGTAATCGCTACTGGGGCCGGCATTCTCTTCGGCCCGGGAGCCAAACAGATACGCAAGATTTACGGTGTCCTCGGACGCAAAAAAGCGTTGCAGCTGTTCTTCCATATGCTTGTTAGGTTGTTCTGTCATGCTATCCTTGTTCCGGAAAAGGTTTCTTTATCTTGCTTTAATATTACCACACAGCAACAATGGAGTTCAGGTGAACCGCGTCTGTTCTGTCGGTTCGCAGTGAAAGTCGATAATATCGTGTGTGGGGACGTGTCCGGGCGAGTGAAACGCCGGGCGCCTTCTGTCAGAGGTCTTACGACCGGCGTTGCACAGAAATTGATATGTTGAGGTGCGTGGGATGGGGAATGAGAATCAACAGCTGGTAGAGCCTGGAGATTACACCGTTGAGATGGAGACGGTGGTTACCCTGGAGCATGAGTGTGATCCCTTGTCCTGCCGGGAATCTGGCTCCTGTTGTGCTGCCCATGATGTTTGGGTGAATGATGAGGAGCGTCGTCGCATTCTGGAATGGGGACAGCGGGCCGTGGGGCGTTTTGATTGTTTGCCCGTTGGTCTGTGCACCGGAGGGGGGCCATTCCGTCAGCTGGGTCCGGATCTCTACGTGATGGAGGAGGGAACGGAAGGGATCTGCGTCTGGGCGTATAGGGGAGAGCATGAAGAGATCCTCTGCGCACTGCATACGGTGGCGGTCGAGGTGGGTGTTTCCCCTCACGTTGCCAAACCGCGGGGGTGCGGTCTCTGGCCCCTCTGCGTCTCCGACGATCAACCGCCCATCGTGACAGTTCAGCCCGGCGCCGATAAATACCCATGCAACCGCATTGTGTCGGGGCGGGAAAACCTGCATCCCGGCACGGAGGAGCTTCTTGAGGCGCTGGATGCATAGGTAAGGACTCAGTGACCCACCTTGTTCCAGAGGCCCGCTCACGCGCCCGTGCGGTTGACAGTTTACCGGGGTCTGTTTACCGTAGTAAAGAGGAACATGACTGTTAAGAACGGTGAATACTGAACCAATAGGAGAAAGTAAAGATGGCGGATTCAATCGAGGAAGCGGTGCAACTGGCGCGGAAGATGGAGCTGGACGGGATCGAGTTTTACGGGAATGCAGCTGAGAATGCGGGAAATCCCCAGGCTCAGAAATTTTTCGAATCGTTGCAGAGCGACGAACGTCGCCATCTGGATATCGTGGAAAAAATCGGCAAAGGGTTGGGCGCGAATGTCGAAGAGATGGGCATGCCGGCCGATAACATCCAGACGGTGTTCAGTCAGGCGGACGAAGCCATAACGGCTGACCAACAGGCGACGGCCGAGGAAAAAGAAGCGGTGGATATGGCACTTGCCATGGAAGAAGACAGTTATGACCTGTATGAAGAAGCCGCTGATAAGGCCGAGGACGAGGATCAGGTCAAACTATTCGAACGTCTGGCCAAAGAGGAAAATCAGCATTTTGTGATGCTGGAAAACACCCAGGAGTATCTGGAAGAACATGAAAAATGGGTGCTCTGGGATGAGTCAGGACTTCTCATGGGTGATATGAGCTCATTGGGTGCCTGAGTCGGGTCCACATACTAACGCATTAGGGTGCGGGTGATCCGCACCCTTTTTTTGTGTCACATTTGCATGCATCCCGTTCTGGAGGAATAAACATGAGCGAGCATTTTGCGGATCGACTGTTTGCGGCGATGGACGAGAAGAGAAGTCAGGTGGTGGTCGGATTGGACCCACGGATGGGCATGATGCCGGAGGAGATCCTGGAGGGGATACAGCAGAATTCGGCCGGAGCCAGCGAAGCGATTGTCCGGTTCAATGAAGACATTCTCGATGCCGTATGCGACGTGGCGGTTGCCGTGAAACCGCAAATCGCGTTTTATGAACGTTTTGGCGTTGATGGTCTTTCAGCGTATGCAAGCACAATCCGCATGGCCAGAGAACGAGGGTTGATTGTCATCGCTGACGTGAAACGGAACGATATTGGCAGCACAGCCGGGGCGTATGCGGACGCGCACCTGCCGGGGGACAATGGAGATGAATGGCCTGTGGGCGATGATTTCCACGCGGATGCCATCACCGTTAATCCGCTTTTTGGATCGGATGGTGTAGAACCATTTGTGAACAGAGGCAAGTCGGGTGGATCCGGCCTGTTCGTGCTGGCCAAAACCAGCAATCCCTCGTCCGCCGAAATACAGGATCTGGCCTGTCCGGACGGGCCGGTATATGAACGGATAAGTGCTCTGATCGAGGAATGGGGGAAGGATGCACGCGGAAGCTGTGGATACAGTTGCGTGGGGGCCGTCGTGGGGGCGACGTTTCCGGCGGAACTGGAAAAACTGCGCGAACTGATGCCCCATACCGTGTTTCTGGTTCCGGGATTTGGCGCCCAGGGCGGAGGGGTTGATGATGTGCTGGCGGCCTTTGATGATGATGGGCGCGGGGCCGTGGTGAATTCCTCCCGCGGCATTATTTATTCATTCCGGCGTCAACCGAACACCGAAGGCTACGGGGAGGGCAACTGGCGCGAGGCGGTGCGTCACGCGGCGGAAACAATGCGGGAACAGATATGGAAGGCCACGCACGGGGCAGGTTGAAGGCGGGTGTTTATCAGTCGGGGAAGGATATGAAAAATTCGTGATGCCCGGTCAGCGGCCAGAGAACGCAAAAATGGTGGATGAGATCGCTGGCAAGCAGGGCAATCCCGCCAATGTACAGCCAGCCCACCCAGGCAGGGGCAAAACCGCTGAACACCATCCCCGCAAACAGGCCGGCGAGACCGAGGTAACTGTGGTGAAGACGATAACCGAAGGTGAGTTCCCGCAGTTTACCGGGCGTGTCATCGAAAATCTTCACTCCCAGCAGGAAACGGCCCGCCAGCGTAATTATCTCAACAGCCAGGGTGATTACTGCTGTGAGAAACAGAATACGCAGGTCATAAAATAGTTCCAGATATGCCATCTATCCCATATCCTGAAAGTGATTATTTCCGCCAGACCGTAAATCGAGTATAGGGCAGATCGAGACCGATTGCAAAGCCAGTGATGGGGTGGTGTCTGCGCAAGCTGAAAGATGGCTCCAGCGCCCTGCCGAAAGGCCCTATCGTTTTGCGTAGTACGGCCGCTTTAGTGCGCAGGTGCGCTCCTACCGGGACAAGCCCGACAGTAGGGCATCCCAAAACGCACGTGGTTCACTGAATACTTACGCATGCTTCATATATAAAATAGTGGATATTTGAGGAAAAGACGTTAGCGGTTTGACAGGCGCGATTTATGGGGTACACATAAAACACGTTCGGGTCGGAGATCTTCCGGCAAGTGGTATTGTGGAAGGTGCCACCCGATTGGTGACTGTATGTCGTTTACTTTCGCTTCTTGAAGAAGGAGTAGTTCTATGG
This sequence comes from uncultured candidatus Brocadiaceae bacterium, assembly GCA_964644705.1. GTDB lineage: Bacteria > Planctomycetota > Brocadiia > SM23-32 > SM23-32 > CAZXYF01. The sequence continues at coordinate 11,591 of CAZXYF010000038.1, forward strand.
TTCAGAAGAAAGGATGCAAAGATTGTGGAGATGATCTGTTTTGCGGCGTGAACATGCCCGAGACAGAAAATCCGAAAGCAATGTCTGATCTGGAGAAGAAACACGTGCCGGTTATATCGGCACCGGGTCAGGTGGAACAGGGAGAGTGTTTTGAGGTGACGGTGGAACTGGGGAAATATCTGGACCATCCCAATGAAGCCGGCCATTTCATCAATTTCGTTGAGCTGTACGTCGATGATACCTACCTGGGCCGCAGCCACTTTGTGCATACGAAAACGTGCCCGGTGGCCAAGTTCTGCGTGTCGCTGGACCATGCGCACGAGAATCTGCGGGCCTTCGCGTATTGCAATCTTCATGGCTCATGGGAAGGAGACAAGCCCATTGAGGTGAAGTGAGGCTTTTTCCTCAGCATATTCAGTGGGTGAAGCGGTGTCGGGTGGTAATCGCCCGGCACCATTTTTATTTATGCATGGGCATGCCGACATAGAGCCGGCAGATGGCGTCGGCGAGTTTGTCGGGATTATGCCGCAGCAGATCCTGTTTTTCCCACAGAACCCGTGGGCCATCAATGTCTTCGATCAGGTCGGCGGCGACGGCCCGGGTGTTGAGCTCATTCAGATCCTTTTCCGGGGGCAGCAGGCGGGCACCGTCCTCCTCGTAGCGGCGGAGAATCTCCGTCGACGGGCGCGTGGAGTTGAGCAGCATGGCATCGACGGCGCCTTTCCCGAGATGTTGTTCGACGGCCCGATAATGGTCGGCAGCGGTGAAATTGTCCGTCTGGCCGGGCTGCGTGACGATATTGCACACGTAATAGACGTCCCCATCGCACTGATGCAAAGCATCATGGATATCCGGGACCAGCACGTTGGCCAGAATGCTTGTGTAGAGGCTGCCTGGCCCGAGGACGACGATGTCGGCGTTCATGATTTCTTCGATTGTTTCGTCCAAAGCTTCCACGTTTTCGGGCTCAAGGAACAGTCGTTTGATTGGGGGTTTGTCCAGACCCCGGACCGAAACCTCAGTTTTGACCGTACTGCCGTCCTCGAGTTCCGCACAGACGTTGGAGTTTGTGATGGTGGAGGGGAGGACTTTGCCCTGAATGTTGAGCAACCGGCTGATGTTGCGTATCCCCTTCGAGAAACTTCCCGCCATATCGGTCATCGCGGCGATGAGCAGGTTCCCCATGCTCATCCCTTCAAGTGATCCGTCATGAAAGCGGTATTGAAACAGGTCATTGAGACGACGCTCGCGTTCACCGAATTCACTCAGTGCCACCAGACAGTTTCGCGCGTCGCCCGGAGCCAGAATCCCCAGTTCATCCCGGAGCATTCCCGAGGAGCGGCCGCTGTCGGTAACCGCAACCACGGCCGTCAAATTGTCGGTGTAGGCTTTACATCCCTCGAGGACAATGGGCAATCCCGTTCCGCCGCCCAGGGCGGTGATCCGCAGATTGCGCGGAGTTTTTCCGGCCTCGGCGAGGTTGAGGATGGTCGGGATCTGAATGAGATTGTTGACCCTGTAATCAGGGTCTTCAAACTGGTCGCGAGGTTCGGCTTCCTGAAACCGACCGTGCATGAACTGCGCGGTGATCATGCCCAGTTCATTTCCGTAACGAATTTCCTCACTGGGACGGTCACCCACAACGAGGACCTCGCCCGGATTAAGCTTATGTTTGTCGAGCAGATACCGCATGCACTCGCCCATCGCCACTCCGCGGTCAATGTCGTTGACCAGAATGTCCTCGAAGTGGTTTCTGAGGCCAAGAGTCTGGATTTTTGCGTTCTGGCGGGGGGGATATCCCATCGTTACCAGCAGACGGGCGATATCCTGGTCTGCCAGTTCGTTGAGGACGGGTTTTGCAGCGGGGAACGGTTGAATATCGCGCCCGATTTCTTCGCTGTTGTAGGCCTGGTAGGCTTTCTTTACTGCTGAATCATCCAGATCATATCGGCGTCCGATTTCATCAAACACTAAAAAGTGGGGGCCGTGACTTTCCGCCAGTGTCTCCTGCAGCTCGATGGTCTCTTCCACCGAGAGGGGGAGTCCGGCCTGCACAAGCTCGCGGGCAGCGCGGCGACGTGACGCACGCACAAGAGATCCCGTGCAGTCGTACAAAGTGTCATCCAGGTCAAATATGACGGCCCGGAACGATCCGCGAATGGACTTATTTTGGGGGGATTTATTGCGCATTATGATGGGATTGCAGGAGGAAATAAGGATGTCCTGTGTCCATAAAAGTACACAATCTGATCAGCCAGGTCAACGGAGTCCGAGGAATTGAGGGTTGTGGGTCTTCATTGTTTAATTGTTATAGAAACAGAAAGGGTCTGTTTCCTGAAATATATCGAGCCCGTGCCCGGAGGCGCTCGCGAGACATCCACCGCAAACCTGACGGATGTCACATCCGTCACATCCGGCCGCACCACGTCTGTATTGTTCCGCTTTGTCCGACGCGTAGATGGTGGCCAGATCGTTTTCGTGAACGTTCCCAACGGGGGAGGGGAATTTACGGCATGCATGCACCTCTCCGTCGGGGAGGACGGCCAGGAAATTGAATGCGGCTCCGCATCCGAAACCGGTGCATCCCCGGAACAGGTCTTTTTCCTGTTCGTCGAGGACCACGTTGATCAGGTTATCTTTGAATCCGAGTACGGGGTTATCTTCGGCGGCTTTCACGTAGTCCCGGAGGAACTGTTCAAAATCTTCCTGCGAGGGTAGCAAAAGAGATGAACCCTGTCCCACGGGAGAAAGTCGGTTGAAAGTGAAATAGTCGGCCCGCCCATCCAGGATATCTCCCAGCTCAATCACCTGGTCGATGTTATCGCGGGTGAGAGTAAGCATGACACTGGAAGATACGTTCATCTCATCGAGGAGGTCCAGAAACTTGAGTGCTCTCCTGTACGTTCCCTCGCCCCGAATGGAGTCATTGTGTTGCTGAAGACCCTCCAGGCTGATCTGAAAATAATTGGGGCGACGGATGGCGATGAGCTTCTGCAGCTTTTCGCGTGATACGGGGTTGGCAAGAATCGATGTGCTGAATCCGCGTTCAACTGCTGATTCGTAGAGCTCAAAAAAATCCGGATAGAGGAACGGATTGCCGCCGCTGAAACAGACGTGCCCCCCCACGTGTGATTGGATGCAGAAGTCTCCCAGATCATCCAGTATCCCGCGTCCCGTATCGAGGTCCAGAGGTGACCGTTCGCTCCGGTCATAACAATGCTCGCAGTTGAGGTCGCACCGATTTGTCACATGCCACTGAAGCGTGAAAGTATGGACGACGTTGGACATATCCTGTGCATCTGCATCGGAAGTGCTGAAGGCACGCCGGATCCGGGAGGGGGGAGCAATGAGGATCTCCCGTTTTGCGGCTTCCATCATACAGGAGTGAAAAAACGCAGGTGGTGTATCGGACGTGGCTATGTTCGTGGCATTTTGTTCTTCTGCTGCTATTTTGATAGCTAAAAGGTCGTTTTCTGTGGCCGGGCGGATCCGCACATCCGCGTCTTCGGATCGGCGGAAGGTGAGAATCCATTGTTCCGCCGGTTCGGGGTCGTTCCATTGGTTGCATTCACCGTCGTATAACGCTCTGAAATTCTCGCATAAATCCCACTGGAGAGGTACAACCTCCAGGGTGGGGTTCAACTCAAAGTGATCCGTGGATTCGGAAACGTTCCAGGCGGCTGACGCTGAGCGGTGCGCAGCAAGTTCCAGCCGGGCGAGATCGGCAACGTACGGATGTTTTTCGGCACACGCCGATTCTGCAGCCAGCAGGTCCGGTATCTCCTCGAAGCGGGCATCGTCCGGCAGGGCATCCATGATTTGTGTCCAGGTTTCTGCGCCCACCACAGAGCGACAAATGCTATATGCGTTTTCAGTTGTCTCACTCATTGTTATCTCCAAAACACCTTGGTTACGGCAGAAACAAAAAGGAGTGGGTCCGCCGTCACCAGCGGACCCGATCAAGCAGTACGGGTGGTATGCGGCTCAGTGGTCCTTATCCTTCTTTTCCCCGCCGCATGAGCCCTTTCCACAGGATCCCTTGCCGCAGGAGGACTCGCCGTGTTCGGCCTCCATCTGTTTGTCGCCACACGACCCGTTGCCGCAACTGCCCTGTGAGGCACAACCCGTGCCAAACAGAGTCATTCCACCAACAAGTGCTGCTATCCCAACGCCTTTGAGGGCGTTCTTAATACGATCCTTCTGCATCGGTAAATTCTCCCAAAAAGAGAGAAGAGTAAAAGACGATTTCCCACGATGGGAAATCTACACACACTGTAAACCTTACCTCAGGCAAGCCAGCTGGCAACCATTGTGGAGCCACCGGGCTGCCAGGTAAGTGTTCAGTGAACCACGTTGTTGAATCTTTGTCCCTTCAGCCGGGGGGCGAAAATTCCTCTCATTTTCAACCTTTGCACATTCGTAACGTGTTTTACTGATCTTCCTCCACAGGAACGTCCAGTGAGTCAGCGATTGAGTTAAAACTCTCGAACAGTTCCACCACTTCCCGCAGTTCGATCAGTTCCTCATCGGTCGCGCCGGCGGCTCGGGCCATCTGTTCGTGCGCGTTTTTGCAGTATTCGCAGTCGTTGACGAACGAGACGGCCAGAGCGATCATTTCTTTTGTTTTACGGTCCACGGCGCGTTCTTCGTCCATAATTTGCTTCCAGCGTTTCCAGTTGGATCGCAGCCATTCGGAGTCCACCGCCTGCGCCCGGAAAAAGTTGGGTACCATCCCGAGTCGGTCGCGGATTTCGGCGAATATTTTTTTGACGTCTTCTGTTGCTTCCTCATCTGATACCAGTTCTGTCATGATTCTCTCCTTTGAATGACGGATTATTAGTGAGATGATTCAAAGCAAGTTGTGATTCGTTCATTGTGTGCATACCAGACTCGGTTCAGTGAACGTGTCCGACAAGCCGTGCGCGATGATCGGTCGAGCGCTGAATGTGGATCCTCTCGTCTTTTTTGATGACCGCCATATCCGACGCATTGTCCGCCGTCAGATGTGCCCGGCCACGAACTATGTCCAGTGTGATCCGGCTATCCGGCGGCAGCTTCTGGCTCTCGCGGTCTTCGGTGAGGTTGTTGAAAGCCAGTCCCACGCCTTCGGATATCGTGTCGCCTGTGATCGATCGGTAATACCCCGTCGATCCAAACGGCGTGCAGCACAGGATGCCGTCGCCGATGAGGAGATCGTCGATGGGATCACCATCCACATGCAGGTGGAATCGCAGTGCATGACGTGGATCCACGTTGCGCACCACAATCTCGTTGGTGGCGAGATGGGACCAGTTGCCGGAGCACCCTCGCAGTTTCATCATCTCCTTGATTTGCCAGTCGCCCCGGCGGATGATATCGAGCATTTCATCCAGCGGCTCATCGTGACATTTGTAGCAGATGAGGCTGTCGCGAACGAGTAATTTGGGGATGCCGGGAAGCTGTCGTTCCGCGATGAGGAAAGTGCCGTCACCGCCGACGGAGATGGCAAAATCTGGCGACTCGGGCGCATGTCTGAACCCCATGACCTCGGCGATTTCACATATCTCCGTCACCTTTTCCTCGTTCTTGGCGCAAACGGCGAACTGTTCCACTGGCAATCCTCCTCTCAAGTTTCCCTGTCGTCTTTCCCCACGCTACATTCCGGTCCGCGGGGAAAATATGTTCCTATTCCGCCGTGTACACGGGGGAATCAGGATAGACCGATTTCCACGCGAACCAGAACATGTAGGCGGTTCCGATATCCTTTTTGGCCGGTGCATCATCTTCGGGGGAGACAATTACGGTGTTATCACTCCTGTCGTAGTGGAGGCTCAACGGGACTTTGCCCACGGTATCCTGAAGAGTGTTGTCCTCATCCACGGCCTTTTTTATTTCGCTGATGGGATACGCTTTCCTCGCGTCGTTCACCCGCACCATAACCACCATTTCTTTTCTCGGATAATCAGCCAGTTCCTTCTTCGAAGCCGAAACCGGAAACATCAGCCTCTGGTGCGAAAAATACCGTCTGTACGGGTTCCTGTCATAGCCGCGTCGGTGTCCGGTTTGCGTGGAGAGGACGCTTGTTCCGGGGTGATTGCTCCGCCATTTGTCCCAGCTGGTGAGTTGGGAAGATAACAGCTTCAGCGTGAGCCCTTTTTCGGCCGCCGGGCCGCAGACCGCACGCATACCCACCTGCGACCACAGACTGGATTTCCCGTTTTCCTGTCGGTCATACAGCAGGACGTTGGAGTTCCAGAGAAGCCCACTGATTCCAAATTCCCGGACTTTCCCGCCAACCTTTCTGTCGAAGACGGTGGCGGAGTTGCAGAGGGGACAGTAGGTGACGGCGATCGGCCGGTCGCCGAGAACGTCGTTGACATTTTCGTGCCATGTCAGAATGCGAAGGGGATAAGCCCGAGCACTTTCGTTAATCTCCACGCCGATCACGCGGTCGTCTTTCTCCAGGTAGGAGGCTTCCGCGGCCGCTATGGTTTTCGGCGTCGTCAGTGCGGGAATGCCATCACGCGGTGGGCCCCCTTTGTGTATGTTTCCGGCGGGTATCGTGCATTTTGACAGGTTAAAGCCGTTGAGTTCCTTTGGGGGCTCAGCGTGCCCGATACCCTGCATCAAAAAAAGCGCGGTCAAAATCACAATAATGCGTCGGAGTGATGTTTCTGGGGTGATCATCAGTGTATTCCCTTCGGATAATTGCAGCCCGTCCCGGAAAGCCCGTCAGCAGGGGCGTCCAACGTCGTGTGCTTTAAAAACGAACGCATGATTAGCGGGTTTATGATGAGAGTGAACAGGATCAGGGCGAAGGCGACGCAGAGGAAAAGATTGCGATGCGGGTAGGAAGCGGGCAGAATCAGTATAAGCACGACCGAGAGAGATCCGCGGAGTCCGCCTATGTTCATGACGTGCTGCCACGAGCGCGGTATGGGGTGGTGGATACGACTCATCAGTGACAGTCCGCCATAAACTGTGATGATTCGCGCTGCAAGCATGGCCGCGATCATAACGGGGATAATCCACCAGGCGAGGCGCCACGCGTGTTCTCCCATACTGGCGCCGAGAATGAAGAATATGATGACGTTCAGCAATTGGTGCAAAAAAACCCAGAAATCGTCGAAAAACCGATCGACCGCTGCAGGCCGATTGTCCTCGTGGATGTGGAGATGTCCGAGAACGAGAGTGGCGGACATGACCGCCAGCACGCCTGAGATATGAAAAATGTGGTCGGCCATCGCAAAGGCAAGATATACGCACACGAGCGGCAGGAGGGCACCGATAAACCGGTTATGTTGCTCATGCCAGACCCGCAGGATCGAGGCGGCCCCGCCCCCAACGACAGCTCCCAGGAGGAGTGCGCCCCCGATCGATGCACCAAGCCATGCCATCGATTCCGGCACCGAGAGTGCTAATTTGCCCAGCACCCGACCGGACAGCACCGTGAACAGTATCACGACGACGCCGTCGTTGAGCAGCGATTCGCCCTCAATCATGGAATTCAATTGGTCAGGGACGGAAAAGGAGTTGAAAATCGCGGAGACGGCGACCGGATCGGTGGCGGAAAGCAAAGCGCCAAAAAGCAGAGAGTCAACCAGGGGGATCCCAGCCATGAAGTGAAGCGGGTAACCGAGCACCACTGTGCCAATGGCGGGTCCGATGAGGCACAGAAGGCCCGATTCCGGAAGGACGCCCGCGAGTTCCGATGGGCAGAGTTTGCGCGAGGAATCGAAGATCAGCAGGGGGAGAAAGACGAACAGTATCACTTCCGGAACAATCGTGATGCGAGGCAGCGGCAATGCAGCGTGATGGCGTAGAGCCCCATAAATAACGCCGGCCAGCATGATCCAGCAGACGGCCGGTATGAGCGTGCGCTCCAGGTAATGGCGGATGGCCGCCACGATCAGCAGCAGACCACATCCCCACAAAACTATTGTTGCCACGTGATAGGGCATCATTTTTTTCCAAACCTGTCTAGCCTGCATCTTACGGATGCAGGCTATAGAAAACGGCGTATGCCGTTTAGGAACAAAAAGTTACAATAATCAGTAACACCCATCATGTGAAAGCTGGATCAGATAACTGGTAAATCACCGTATCTTACTGATCAAACACCCGTTATGAGCGTAACGGTTTGAGCCTGATCTTCAATGTCTTACTGCCACTTATTCCTATGCTGCAGGGTTTGGTGCGCCGTTTATTTA
>CAZXYF010000038.1:19789-21432 GCA_964644705.1 uncultured candidatus Brocadiaceae bacterium
GCCTGAATCGTAATCCTAGCCTGCATCTTTGTGTTCAAACGACCTGTCTATGTTGACAGCTCAAAAGGGGCCATAAAATCGTCCAAACACACCTAAAATATCCGTAAAATCCGGCAGGCTCCCAAAAAGATCAAACCATTGGAATAGGAGGCAACAATCATGATTCATGACGTTGTTTCAGCAGAATACCGAGGTGATTATCGGATTGAAATCGAGTTTGAAAATAGTCGTCGGGGGACGGTCGATTTCGCAGAGTATCTCGAGCGGGGCGGGATTTTTGAGCGTTTCCGCGACATGGACTTTTTCCGCAATTTCTCGGTGAACAAGGAACTCGGTGTTCTTACCTGGGGTGACCAAATCGATATTGCCCCCGAGACTCTGTATGCTCAGGCAACCGGTGAACCTTTGCCCGATTGGATGGGAGAGGAAGAAGATCTGACCCTGTCGGACACAGATATATCTCATGCGCCAGACCGAGCACGATGCTGAATCATAGGCCGCTTTTTTTGTCTTTGCCATGATGTGATATGCAATTGCCCTGGGGGAGCGGAGATGGGTAAAGCCCGGTGGCATTCTCTGCGCCTCTGCGGGGAATAAGCCGTTTCCTTCATGCCGTTTTTGCTGTTAATCCGTTAATAACAAAAACGCTGCCGTTGCCGTTCTCCTTCCGTTCTCCGTGCTCTCTGTGCTCTCTGTGGTGAAAAATGCGGCTCCTATTCATTTTTGCAGACTGAAATCCAGTGATGCCTGCCGTAATTTCAGGTAAAGATACCTCATATTACGGTGTCCGCAGGAACGATGTATCAGGCGACTGATCAAATTGTTGAATCCCTCCAGCGGCCCCAAAGTTATGGGGTGATGAAAGTAATTCAGGATCCGCTCCATGCTGTTTTCGATCGACTCGGCAAAGTTGCTCAGCTGGGGAATGTCTTCTTTGCGCACCTTGGCCCAGCTGATCCACTTCTCCAGATATTTTCTGGCCCGAGACTTGGAGGCATAATCCCACATTCGCCTCAACGCATCTTTGAGGACGAAAACGCAGCTGAGCCTCTCGTTGACATCCAGTAGCTGTCCCAGTTCCTCGCGCTGGTCCATTGTGCGATTTTCGGGGTTTTTGAACAGATTATAGCGCTGACCTTTGATAAGCTGCTTCATCGGTGGCCTGGCCTGGCGAACCTCAGAGCGCCGCACTTCATCGACCACATCATCGAGGTAATTTTTGATAATGTGAAAACGGTCATAAACCACTCGCGCTTCGGGTATCTGCTCCTGAGCCACAGCCTGGAAGGCGCCGCCACGGTCCATACACACTGCTTCGATCGATTCGGCCTGCTGCTGAGTTAACTGGTCGAAAAACGTGCTGAAAGCCTCCTTTTTGCGACCTTCCGCCATGTGTAGCAGCTCACCATTGTCGGCGTTGAGCACCACAGTGACATAACCATGATCCTTCCAGATCGACTTCTCATCGACCAAAATCCGGCGCAGACCGTCCAAGTCCGGATCCGGTAGCATCTCCTCCAGCACCCGCCTGTCCCATCGCGCAACGGTGGGCTGGGAGATCGGCAGGAGCTCAGCCACCCGGGAGGTGCTCATCGATTCACAGCGATGTGCCGTCCAAACCATCAGTCTCCATGTGGCCCTCG
>CAZXYF010000039.1:0-21172 GCA_964644705.1 uncultured candidatus Brocadiaceae bacterium
AGTGCCAAAAGACGTCAGCACACAACCGGCGGGGCATCTCCCCCCGTCTCACCAGGGTTCCGAGCGCCGCATATCACGGATTGCGCTGTATAAGTTTCCCAACGTTTTTATATCGTCTCTTGCTGTATCGTACGGAAAAATCCCACTCGCCTGCCGCAGGGGTCCTCAGGTTTTTATTTACACAATGGGATACATGCGAAATAAATCCGCCCCGCCACTGCATTCGTGGGACGGCCATTGATAGTTTTTTTGTTCTTCTGACTCGCAAAAACCTTAGAACAATTTTGCAGAAGCGCTCAGGAAACACCGGTTGTTATTCCCGGCTATTTTGCGAATTGGGGATCACCGTATTTTCCAACGGATCAGGAGCTCTGATTGCCCTGATTGTTCGACATTCCACAAAAGTCCGACGGCGCTATACGGCACGCGCCAGGCATCGGTCAGGTAAGTTGCCAGTGAGATGGGAGGAACACATCATTTTTATGGATGTGAGTGAAGATACTTTTGGAGTTTGTTTAACCACTGTTCAGTCTCAGCCTTCGTGTGCCGATGTTGGAACCAGCATACGATTCTCTGAAGTTCATGAATATCAACCAGGTAGTCATTCACGGCGATCGCGGCGCGTTCTCGTGCGGTGAAGGCCTGATTCTGGGCGTCCAGCAGATCCAGAATGGACACTTCACCCTGTTTGTATTTCTCGCGAACAGTCTTCAAATTGGCCTTCGCGCTATCGGCCGCCTGCCGTTCCCACCGAATGCTGGGATACGAGGCCGCGAGGGATGAACAGACGTTGCGGGCACGCTTCATGATGAAATGGCGGGTGCGACGACGACTGTCTCTCAGGCGTCTCAGGCGCGCGTGGTCGGTGGCGACCTCGGCAAAACGACGCCCGCCCTCGAAGATCGGGATGGTGAGGGTCAGCATGGCTGTCCATTTGTTGTCCACCGGTTCCGGTCCGGGATTGAACCCCGTCATCTCTCTGTCAACGATGTGAGAATAGCGGAAGCTTGCACCGATATCGGGCACGTAAAAACTTCTTTTATGTGCATCCAGCTGGATGTTACGCGCGGTAATCTCATACTCAATGCCACTCAACAACGGCGACTTTTTGATAGCTTCCTGCACCACGAACCGACGAAAGGATGCCAGCGTCCCGCGATTGTGAAGAAGTTTCTTGAGTTCCTTTTCCAGGAAATAACTGTCCTTCTCCCCCACCGTAATGTCCTGTGGTTGCCACTGGACGTTGGATCGTCGACCGAGTATCCGGTTCAATTCGTGCAGCGCCTGTTGTCGCTGTTTATTGGCCTCCAGCAGTGCGGCTTTCTGGGTGCTTTCTTTAACTTTCCATCGATAAACATGTTCGGGGCCCACGGAACCGGCCTCCTGACGATCACGCGCTATTTTAGTGTTCTTCCGTGTCAACCGCAGATCCTCCATCGCGATCACCCGCAGGTGTTCAGCGTGAAGAAGTTCAAGATAGGCGACGGCCGTGCTGCGGAGTATATCGAGTCGTGTTGCTCTGTGAACCTGCTTCCCGGCTTTAACGCGTTCGCCGGCTGTATGGTAGTCGCTGATGATCTCATCGTTGAAAATCATCTGACGGACCTCCACCCCCACGGTCGTGTCGTGTTCCGGGACTTCCCCCTCGGAGTTTGCGGCAACTTTATGACGAACTTGCCTGTAATGGGCCTGGCCTTCAACCTGGGGCAGCATACCGCTCATGGCCTGTTCTTCCAGGCCTTCCTTGATGTTGACCCTGGCGGCCTGCATAGCCAGACGCGGGTTACGCTTCAGAACGATGGAAAACGCCTCTTTCAAGGTGATGGGTCGGTTACCCTGCATGGACCCTTTTTCCTCAATGAAGTCAGCCTCCAGGAGTATGTTTTCACCGGGGCGGAAACCGATTTTATCGGCCGTAGCGGCGTTGATCGTGAGTTGCATTCCGACCGTAATAGGGACCGAGAGCGACCGGGGGTCCTGCCCGCCAATAATGTCCTTCAGATTCAAGCTGAGCTGGCGGGCCAGACGATCTCGATAAGCCTGGCGTTGTCCGGCAAGCACACCCTGTTTAACAGCGGCCGCACCCGCCTGTGAAAACGTCGGTAGTCTGAGGTTGTTGCACCCGGTGAAAAGCTGTTTCTGATCGGTGCTGCTCATCCGGAACGGGATGCAGAAGTAGACGGCGTCGGCGTTGCTGGATTTGATGCGTTCCAGAATGGCTTTGGTTTTGCTTGTGCCGGAGATAAAAACGGTCTCTGCACCCAAATTACCCGAGTATCGTTTCATCGACCGTTTGAACGCCGGATCAGCGGCGACCGAGTTATCGGCTACGACAGCCAACGTATCGAAATCGGTCATGCGATCAAATACTGAAAGATCCGAGGACGTGTTTACAGGGAGGAGAACACAGTTGAAATTTTTCGTACCGGTTCGGCCGCTCTGGGGATTGTAGAGTTTTTTGGCCAGAGCCCGGTCCAGTGCCATTCCACCGATGACAGGTTTGGCGGGTGGTTTGGATGAGGCATATTTGAGCGAATGGTAGCCCAGAGCCAGCACGGCATCGACTTCCGGCGTCTTGAGAGCCTTTTCCATGGTGGGGGCGACTCTGGACACGTCCCATCCCGCGCTGAACGAGTATTTTTCCGGGAAAATCACCCGTTGATCGCTCTGCAAAACGACGGAGATGTCTTTCCGGACGTCGGCGATAATCTCCTCGAAAACCGGGGAAGGCCCATCCACAACAACAGCTATGGTATAAGGTGATCCACTCTTCGTTCCGTTTTTTGTCTCCTTCGCCTGCCCCTCGGAGCTCATGGTAACAACGAGACAACAGACAATGGCACAAAGAATCAGGCGCTGGAGGGAAATCATACGGCTGGATGTTCGGCCCGTCATAATTACTGCTCCTATCGAATGCGAGGGTAACGGAAGCGCTTATTTCGGTTTGTTGGATGGCTCAGGAATATGAATACGGTAGAAGATGACGTAAAGAACCGGAACGAAGACGAGAGTGATGAGTGTGCCCACCAGGAGCCCTCCCATAATAGTGACGGCCATGCTGCTGAAGAGCACGTTCGGCAGAAGGGGCACGAGGCCAAAAGAGGTGCAGCAGGCGGTAATGAGCACGGGGCGGAGGCGATCGCAGGCGGCCTTTATGACGCCCTTGAATTGATCATCCTCGTCATTTTCCTGGCGTGATGAGTCCATCTCACGTATGAGAATGACCGCGTTACGAATGATAATGCCGATCAGAGCATAGATTCCGAACAGAGGCATAAATCCCATGTCCTTTCCGGATATCAGCAGCGCGATGGAAACCCCCACAAGAAGCAGCGGCACGCTGATCATGATGATAAGAGGTTGCCGGACACCGTTGAAGAGCACGACCACGGCGATCAGCATTATGGTCATAGCCAGTGGAAAGGTTTTGTTGACGCTTTCATTCGCCTTTTTGCTGACTTCATACGATCCACCCCAATTGATGTCATATCCGAAGGGGAAGTTGACTTTGGACTGGATTTTTTGGGCGATGGTTTTCCTGAGCGAAGCAGAGTTGACACCGGGCCTGGGATTACAACGCACCGTGATCGTACGCTTCCGATTGTAGCGATGGATGATCGCGTTTTCCATAACGACCCGGGAGGAAGGAACGACGGCTCCGAGCGGAATAGCTTGATTGGACGACCATGGCAGCATGGGCAGGCTCGCGATCTGTTGGGTGTCATGGCCCTCTTTTTGAGGGGTGCGAAGCAAAATAGGGTTGAGGTGTTTCCCCGCTCGATAAGCGCTTAAGGGGATGCCGCCGTTTATCCACCGGATCGTTTGTGCCATTTCTTTGCGGTCAACTTCGCGGAGGGCACCCGCGGCCTGGGAGTAATCCATTTTCCAGACGGGAACCTGGTTGCGCCAGTCCATTTGAACATCTTCCGTTCCCTCGGTGCTCACCATGATCTCTTCCGCGCGGCTGGCGAGTCGACGAAGGACTGCGGGATCTTCCCCCGAAATACGGGCCTGGATCATAAAGTTGGGCATTCCCCCCTGGACGAACTGTGAGGCTCGAGCCGAAGCCTGCGGGAAATGAGAATCGAGGTATTTTTGCGTCCGATTGACCAGTTCTTTGGCCGATTTCGAGGTCTTTGTTTTCACGATCATGCTGCCATACGCAACATTAGGTTGTTCCGGCGTAAAAGCGAGCATGAAGCGGGGTGGTCCGCTTCCTACCGTAGTCGCCACGGATTCTACCTGATCCCAGGAAAGGAGTTCGTCTTCGATGGCGGAGAGATCGGCGGACGTCTTCTCAATCCGTGTTCCTTCGGGCAGCCAGTAGTTTATCTTATATTGTGGCCGAACGGAATTGCTCACGAGTTTATAACCGATGAAGTTGAATCCGTAGCAGGCCGCCACGAAAACACAGATCACGGCTGCCGTTGCCGCCCAGGGATGTCGGAGCGCGGGTTTGAGTATGGTGAGATAAATTCGTTGCAGAAGACCCTTTTGAGAGTTCCCTTTGGGGGGTGTCTTCTTTTTTTTCAAAAGCCAGTGGCCCATTACCGGGACCACCACCATAGCCTGCAGCCAACTGGCGCCGAGCGCAATCGCCACAACGTAAGTAAGCGACTGGCAGTATTCCCCCATATTGCTGTCTGCCAGGGCCATTGGGAGGAATGAGGCGATAGCAATGACGGTGGCGATCAACTGAGCCCATCCCGTCGTCTGGGCGGCGCTGATAGCGGCCTGTCCGGGCGACATATCCCCGTCTTCAAGACGTGCCACTGTGTTATCGGTCACCACAACCGAATCATCCACCAACATCCCTAACACGATGATCAGACCGGCCAGAGAAACCACCTGCAGATCAATGCCCACGAAATGCATGACGATAAAGGCGGCACATATGTTGAAGATAAGGCCGTTCGTGATGATGAAAGCGCTGCGCCATCCCAGGAATATAAGGACAACCACCAGCACGATAACGATCGCCTGGGTCAGTGCGGTTATAAAGGCATTGATTGATTTCATGACGTTATCGGCCTGGAAGTTGACGAACGTAATATCCAGACCGGCGGGCATGTTCGATTCCAGTTTTTTGAGTTTTTTCTTGACGTTTCGCCCCAATGTCACCGTGTTGCCGTGTTTGACCGTCGAAACGCCGATGGCGAGAGCGGGTTTGCCGTTGATCCGGAAAAGGACTTTTGGTGGGCTGACGTACTCTCGTTTCACCGTGGCGATGTCGCCAAGACGAATGAATTCCCCGTCGGGACCACCGGCCACAATGATGTTCTGCACATCTTCGATTTTCTGGAAATTGCCCGTTGGATCGACCCGAATGCGACGTTTGCCGGCGTTGACGTAGCCATAATCAGTCAGGAAATTTTGAGAACGAATGGCCTCCTCGATCCGGGTGAGTTGAACCGGCAGCTCACTCATCTGTTCCCGCGATATTTCGATCACGATTTGTTGACGTTGGACTCCGAAAATAACGACACCCTGAGCATTTTCACACTTTTTGAGACGCTTCTGGATATAATCGGCATGTTTGCGCAGTTCCCGCATTGAGAAGCCTTCACCACTCAGCGCGAAAAGTATGCCATACGTGCGCCCGTAGTGATCGACAACCCGGGATCGGGATGCTTTGCCGGGGAGTCTTGCCTGAGCGTCGCCAATGCGTTCTCGCAGGTCATTCCATATTTGAGGCATTGCCGAAGCTGGTTCGCTCTGTTTCATGGTCACCTTCAGCGTGGAGCGACCTGCTTCGGATTTTGATCGGACATGATCGAGTTGTCCCATTTTCTGGACGGCTTTTTCAAGCGGTTCGGTCACGAGCCGCTCAACTTCACCGGGAGAGGCGCCTGGATATTCGGTGATAACCAGAGCGGTGTGAATGGTGAAGGTCGGGTTTTTCAATTTGCCGAGTTTGAAATATGTGCTGACCCCGGCCAGAATGATCATGACGGTGATGATGACAACCGTCGTCCGGTTCTCCATGGCCCATTTCGTGATGTTCATAATCGGTGTTCCTCAAAATGCAGGTCGTATGCTCTATGCTTGATGGAAGAGAACGCTCATTCCTGATCAGAGTGAGACTGGACGATCCTTACCTTCTGGCCGGAATTCAATACGTTCTGGCCGGCGGTAACGACCCACTTTCCCGGTTGAATACCGGATTTGATGACCACCATGCCGTTCTGTAACTCACCAGTCTTAACTTTGATTGGTTTCACCGTGTTGTTTTTTCGATCCACCTTCCAGACTTGGCTCTGCCCTTTCGAGGTGGCCACAATGGCCGATGCTGGAAGGAGGCAGGCAATATCACTCTGGCGTTTTTTCACGGTTATGCGCACAATTCCTTCCATGCCGGGGATAATGGGAGTCTTACCGGTTTCTAACAGATTCACCTCCAGGGGGATTAACCGATGGGGTGGGAGGGCGCTGGAGCCGATGCTGTGCAGTCGCGCTTTGACGTGGGCGTCTCCCAACGCGGGAAAGACACACCGATAACCGACAAAATCGTCTTTCCGTCTCCAGATTTTTGGAGGGATGAAAGCCTTGAAACGCCGTTTGCGGGAAACCAATCGAGCAATGGGTTGACCAGCACCCACGTTCTCATGGGCGGATCCCGGTATATGGGCGATGAGACCGTCATAAGGAGCCCTAAGAGTCGCATATTCCAGTTGTCGCTTCGCTTCATCCAACCGCTTTCGGGCGGCGATTACACTTTCCTTTGCGCTCTGCATGGCGGCTCGGACATTCTCCAGTTTCCGCTGTGAAACGTCTTTTTTGGCCCAGAGCTTGCGTATTCGATCGTACTCGGTTTTTGCGGCTTTTGCCCGCGACTGCAATTGTTTCAAACTGGCCTGTGCCTGGTTTTTCTGGCTCTCATAATGAGCAGTATCAAGCTTCGCAATGAGGTCGCCTTTCTTGACGGGCTGTCCGCATTTAATCGGGATAGTCTCGACCAGCCCCGATACCCGAAAAGAAAGCATGCTGTCTGTTGCGGCCCGAACCGTACCCGGAACATCAAATTGTACATCAGAGGCCGGCTTCCTGGCTCGCGACGCCTTAACGGGCAGAACAGCCGACCCCTCCGGCGCGTCAGTGGCCTGCGATTTTTTATCCTTCGCCATCACACCGGCGAACCCAAACGCCACATAGGTTGCGATAAAGACGACCATCCATCGACGGCTCATTAACCATACTTTCATATTCGTCTCCAAGCATTAAAGTGATTATTAACACACTCAGGCCAATCAATTGGCCAGTGGGCTGGCGCCCCAAGAAAGGACCTGCCCTATACGGCTCCACTTAACGGCTGGAGCCGGAACCCGGCAAATTAATTGGCTGCATGATAAAAGGCCGGGAGGCCAGGATCAAACCTAAAGATAAACTTTAATGTGCACCTGACGGGAGCACTTTATCTCATTTGAGTGCGGAAGGTTTTAGCAAATGGAACGGGGCACATTCGCATTTGGCGTCTGTCGTCGGCCTTCGCTGGCCATGGGCGGTTGCACGTTGAATGTTCAAGGTTCAATGTTTAAGGTTCAATGTTCAAGGTTCAATGTTGATAGTTCAAGGTTCAAAGTGTCTGCGTGTCCGTCATATGATGAATTCCCCGTCCTCGTAAATCAGCTCACCATCGGCGTGAATTTCTCCGCCCTCGTGCATGTCGCAGAGGATGTCCCAGTGGATGGCTGATTCGTTCGCGCTTCCACTTTTCGGATAGCCGCGGCCGAGCGCCAGATGCACCGTCCCGCCCATTTTCTCATCGAACAGCATGTTCCGGGTGAACTTCTGGATGCCGTGATTGGTTCCGATTCCCAGCTCGCCCAGACGTCGCGCCCCCGGGTCGTTTTCCAGCAGATCATCCAGCAACTTCTGTCCTTTCGCCGCTTCGGCCTCGACAACCTCACCATCCTCGAATGTCAGCCGGATGTCCTTGATCTCCTGCCCGCTGTAGATGCCGGGATAGCTGAACCGGACATGGCCGTTCGCGCTGTCCTCCACCGGGCCGGTGAACACCTCGCCGTCGGGATAATTGCGTCGTCCGCAACAGTTGATCCATGTGCGTTCAGCGGTGGAGAGGGTTAGATCGGTATCTCTGGCCGTGATGTGAACCTCCTCAACCTCGTTCAGCTGCTCGATGATCCGATCCTGGTTTTCCTCCACCTCCTGCCAGGCCGAGACCGGATCCTCGTGGTCCAGTTTGCACGCGCAACGGAAAAACTCGTGGTATTCGGTGAGGGCCATCTCCGCTTCCTGCGCACAGGAATGGGTGGGAAACTGCACCAGAACCCAGTTCAACTCATCGTCGGCGGCCCGCTGCATGAACGTGGCCATCAACTCTTCGGTGGCCTGCTGGCGCCGGGCAATCCTTTCGCTGTCGATGCTGGTAAGCGTGCGGGAGTTATGGGAGGAGGATATTCGGATTGTGGCATCGAAATTCTCCGCCACGTGCTTGAAGATCGGCGGTTTATGGGTGAGCTGATCTTCCGAAGCGTTCTGGTAAAAAATGTAATCCAGATCCGCCGGTTTCGACAGGACCGTGGGATATCCGCCCGCCCGCAGAGTGTGCTTATACACCTCCTGCATGAGCGGCGCGGCCAGATCGGTGCCCATAATGGCCACCTCATCTCCCTCTTCGATTTCCACCGAGTAGCCGACAAGAACTTTCGCCAGTTTGTCCAGATTCTCGTTCCACGCCATAGTCACCGTCTCCTTTGAAGGGAAGCTGCAGTAAAAGAGGTAATCGCATTCCATAACCAGCACACCAGAACCTACCCTACCAGACGCCCGGCCAACATCACAAATAACGAGAACGGTTTGGTCTCCGGGCGAGCCGTCAGTGCGCCATCTGCACGAACAGCCGATTGAAACCGGTGGTCTGTGGGGATATAATGCCGCCTTGATGGAGCGGGCATATTTGCCCCTCTATTTGATCGAGGAGCCCTCCCTCATTCGTATCATTTCTCCCTTTTCCAAAATTATACAACCATGCGCTGGACGCAATCTCTGATACCAACACTGAAGGAAACGCCGGCCGAAGCCGACGCTCGCAGTCATGTTCTGATGCTGCGCGCCGGTATGATCCGAAAACTGGGCAGCGGCACCTACACCTATCTGCCCCTTGGTATGCGCGTGATCAACAAAATCACCGATATCGTACGGGAGGAGATGAACCGGGCCGGGGCCGCGGAAGTGCTGATGCCGTCGCTGTGGCCAGCAGATATCCTGGAAGATAGCGGACGTCTGGAGGTTTTTGGAGACGATGTCATCAAATTCACCGACCGCCATGGACGTGACGGGGTGCTGGGACCGACCCACGAGGAAATCGTCACATTGCTGGTCAAAGACAACATCCACAGCTACCGCGATCTTCCCCTGAACCTCTATCAGATTCAGACAAAATTCCGCGACGAGGTACGTCCTCGGTTCGGGATTCTGCGCACGCGTGAGTTTCTCATGAAAGACGCCTACAGTTTCGACGTCGATGAGGAGGGCATGCAGCGCAGCTACAGGGCAATGTATGAGGCCTACGTGCGCATATTTGACCGTTGCGGCCTGGATTACGTTGTCGTTGACGCCGAAACCGGCGCCATGGGGGGTTCGGGTTCCCAGGAATTCATGGTAGAGAGCGCCATCGGCGACGATCAATACGTGGAGTGCCCCGAATGCGGCTACGCGGCCAACGTGGAACGCGCCGAGATCGCGCCCGCAACCGAGCCCCGGGAGAGTGAACCCGCGCCCACCCTTGAATCGGTGGATACCCCCGGCGCCAGCACGATCGACGAAGTGAGCGAGATGCTGGATATCGACCCCGGTCAGATGATCAAGACACTGATTTACCTGGCCGATGGAAAAGCCGTCGCGGCGCTTGTTCGGGGAGACCATGAGATCAACGAAAACAAACTCGCACGTGCAATCGGCGCCGAAAATCTTGAGCTGGCATCGGCAGCAAAAATCAAGGAAGTCACCGGTGCCCCCGTCGGATTCGCCGGTCCCGTGGGTCTGGAAAAACCACAAATTGTCGCCGATTACGCCGTACGCCAGATTGCCGATGGAGTAACCGGCGCCAATCAGGCGGATGCCCACCTGACCGGCGTTGTACCGGGCCGGGACTTTGAACCGGACAGGCTGGAGGATATCCGCCGGGCGGACCAGGGCGATGCATGTCCGGAGTGTCATGCTCCGATGGGGATATCTCACGGCATTGAGGTGGGTCACGTATTCCAGCTCGGCACCAAATACAGCAAAGCACTCGATGCCACTTTCCTGGACGATGATGGACAGGAAAAACCGTGCATCATGGGATGTTACGGGATCGGCATCAATCGGATTGCTGCCGCTGCGGTGGAACGTTTTGCGGACGACGACGGCATTGTCTGGCCACCGTCCATCGCCCCCTTCCAGGTGTGCGTGATGCCGTTGAATTCCGACAGTGAAGAGGTGGCCCGCGCCGCTGAGGAAGCCTACGAGAACTTACTCGCCGATGGTATTGATGTGATCATGGACGACCGGGATGAAAGCCCGGGGTCGAAATTCAAGGACGCCGATTTAATCGGTTTTCCGATCCGGGTGGTGGTCGGTCGCGGCTACCTGAACAGCGGCGAGCTGGAAGTGCAGGTGCGGAAGACCGGCGCCCAGGAGGATGTCGCTCCCGAAGCGCTGTCCGGTCGCATGCGTGAACTATTGAACGATTTGCAGTGAACGAAGAGCCGGAGGAAGTTCGGTCATGGCCGATATCAAGCCCCCAGAACCGGCCAAACCGTTTTGCGCAGTGCTGGCCGCCGATGAAGACTGGCTGGGGCGGGCCGTGGATCTGCTGCAGCGATATTTTGGCGACATTGATCTCAGCACGGACGAGTTAGCATTCGACTACACGGACTATTACGAATCCAGCATGGGACCGGATCTGCTACGACGCATCGTGAGTTTTTCCGATCTCATCGACCCGGCGCACATTATTGATTGGAAGCTCGCCACCAACGGGCTGGAAACTGAACTGACCGCACGCCGGAGAAACGTTGTGGACCGCCCCGTGAACCTGGATCCCGGCTACGTCGTGGCCAGTAAAATGGTTCTGACCACCGCAAAAAACTACTGTCACCGGATATATTTGGGCCGGGGCATTTACGCAGAAGTAACCCTGCAGTGGTCAAACGGCGAGTTTCTGCCGTTAGAATGGACCTATCCGGATTACAGAAGTGAAACCTATCGCGCATTTTTCCGGCGGATGCGCGAGCGCTACATGGAGCAGATTGCTCCGGGCGAAAACTCATAAATTCAATTACACCACGGAGAAAAACTCGATGCAGATGGAAAGAACTCTTGTGTTTCTCAAACCCGACGCCGTTCAGCGTAGTCTTGTGGGGGAGATTATCTCGCGGTTTGAAAAGCGGGGACTGCAAATTATTGGATTGAAAATGCTGCAGCTGGACGAGGATTTTGTCCGGGAACACTACGCGGACCACGAAGGCAAGCATTTTTACGAACCCCTTGTCCGCTACATTACCGCCGGCCCGGTCGTGGCGCTTGTTATCAGCGGCAAAAATTGCATCCGGATCGTCCGCGACATGATGGGCGAGACGTTTGGCAGCGACAGCCCCCCGGGAACTATCCGCGGGGACTATGCGGTGAGTGATCGATACAATCTTGTGCACGGAAGCGACAGTCCGGAATCGGCCCGCGAGGAAATCAGCCGGTTTTTCTCGGAAGAGGAGCTGGTTGAGCCACCCGACGGGTCACTTCGGTGGATCTACGACATGACGGGGCCGGAGATTGTGTAAATTGCCCCCCTGCCGTTCCACGATAAAAATGACGCCGTATGCCTGTACCGCAAACCTATGGAGGCGCTACTGATGAGACCGGGGAAAGAGAACATAAGACCGATTGTATGCGCTGGTTTAGTCGTCCTTTCGATGGCCCTTTTCATGACGGGGTGTGAATCTGCCCCCACTCCCGCCCCTGAACCCATGGGGATGCCCCAGCAACGCAGCCGGGCCACCGGGCAGACGAAAAGTCTGGAGGAAATAAGACGGAACATCCTGGAGAATCAAAAAGAGTTCGCCAGCCTCGTGGCGGAGTGCCGCATCAAAATTCGCAGTCCCCTTCTGCCCGAACGCATGTCGGGACTCACGTTCCGGGGAGAACTGAAACTGCTCAAACCCCGCAAAATTCATTTCGTCATCTACCATGGCGGGCAGATGGCAATGCGCCTTGTGGGTAACGGGAAACAATATAAAGTAGAGCAGCCCATCTTCGGAGATACCTACGGCGGTAAATACGATTCGGGCATAACATCCGGCCAGGACCGGCTGCATTTCATGCCGGACGACCTGGTGGACGGGCTGGATTTGCGGAGTCTGTTCTACGGCCGTCCGCAGGTGCTGGAGTCTTACCCCCAACGATGGGATATCGCACCCGGTAGTTTGAGATCACCGGTTCAGTACCCCCCCGTGTGGGTGATCGACTCGCTGAATATATCCCCTCCTCCCAATGCCCAGCCCCAGATCGACAATTCGGTGATGGTTGATCGCCGTAACGAGCGAATACGGCGCATCGATAAGTTCAGAGAAGACGGTTCCCTGCGAGTTAGAATATGGCACCTCAATACCATTCCGGTGCGCGGATCGGAGGGAGGATCGGTGGATCTTCCACGGAACATTTTCCTGTGGTATCCCCCGCCGCTGGAGGGAACCATGATCAACATCAGATTTGAAAAGTACAAGGTCAACGTCCCGGTGGAAAAGTCGACGTTCAACCTTGGGGGATAAGTAATTCGCCCTATCAGAGAATCACCTCTGTTATGGGCTTCCCATGCACAGCTGTAGAACAATGCACACGAGATTATCCAAAATGACAGGAGCAGACAGATGAAAGTAGCGGTCACTGGAGGAGCCGGCTACATTGGTAGCCACAGCGTCGTTGAGCTGCAGGAAGCAGGCCATGAAGTGGTGGTTCTGGACAACTTATCGGAGGGACACGCCGAGGCCGTGCCGGATTGCGACCTCCGGGAAGTCGATCTGGCCAATGAAAAAGTTACCCGTGAGATACTGGACGAAACGGCCCCGGACGCCGTGATGCATTTCGCGGCCAGCGCCTACGTGGGGGAATCGGTAGAGGACCCGCAAAAATATTACTTCAACAACGTGGTCAACACCCTGCGACTCCTGCGCGCGATGCGGGCGACAGGGGTGAAGAAGTTCGTTTTTTCTGGATCATGCACCGTCTATGGAATCCCCGACGAGGTGCCCATCACCGAGGATTTCCCTCTGCAGCCAATCAGCCCCTACGGACGCACCAAATCCACTGTGGAGGGGCTACTCAAGGATTATGCCAGCGCATATGACCTGCAGTATGCATCGCTCCGCTACTTCAATGCTTCCGGCGCCGCCCCCGACGGGAGTATGGGGGAGGATCATGATCCGGAAACACACCTCATCCCGATCGTCATACAGGCGGCACTCGGCTTGCGTGATAAAATATCGATTTTCGGTACCGATTATCCGACACCGGATGGCACCTGTATCCGGGACTATATCCACGTCCTGGACCTGGGGCGAGCACACGTGCTGGCGCTGGAGGACCTGGAGGAGGGATCCCGGGAAATTTACAACCTGGGCACCGGACAGGGTCATTCGGTCAAAGAGGTGATTGATACGGTGCGGGAGGTGAGTGGACGCAAGTTCCCGGTGGAGGAAGGTGAGCGTCGGCCCGGGGACCCGCCTGCGCTGGTGAGTTCGCCGGAGAAAATCCAGGAGGAACTGGACTGGGAGCCACGCTTTCCCGCACTGGAACAAATCGTGGAAACGGCCTGGAAGTGGCACAGCACCCACCCCGAAGGCTACGAAAGTGAGTAACTGAACAGAGCCATTCGCGGCTGCAGGCGTTCGTTGCAGAGGGACGCGGGAGTTCAACGGGAGGAACGTCAGTCGGATCGAAGGCTTTCCCGATAGCGCCCGTGACTTCCCTCCAGTGAGCGGCGGAGGAACTGGACAAGATATAATACCTCTTCCGAACTTTCCTCCTCGTTTTCAATCTCCTCAAACACTTTCGTTCCGTTCAGGCTCTTCTTACGATACAATCGGCGGAAGGCTTCGTCCAGGTCATCGATGGCTTCCTGCCCGTATCCGGCCCGCTCGAGACCAACTTCATTCACACGACGCACCTTGGCAGGATTACCCTCGGTAATCATGAACGGCGGCACGTCCCGAATAAGCCGGCTCAGCCCACCGACGAACGCCATCTTCCCCACGGTGACGAAGGGATTGGCAGCCGCACCCCCCATCAGTTTGGCGCCGCTTTCCACCTTGCAATGTCCCCCCAACAACACCCCATTGACCAGGATCACATCATCGTCCACACAGCAGTCATGACCGACGTGTGATCCAATCATCATAAAATTGCGGTCGCCAATCGTCGTCACACCACTTCCCGTGGGTGTACCGATGTTCACGGTGCAATGTTCTCTGAATACATTGTCCTCCCCGATTTCCAACCGCGTCGGCTCACCGTGATATTTGGTATCCTGCGGCGGGGTACCCAGAACCGCATGCGGATACAGGTGGTTGTTGGGGCCCAATGTGGTGTTACCCTCCACATGCGCTCCGTGGTCAAGAACACAGCCATCGCCAATCGTCACGTCCGGTCCCACATAGGCCCCCGGTCCAACTTCCACATCGTCGCCCAACTGGGCACCGGATTCAACACAAGCTGTCGAATGTATGCTCATAATATTTAATTACGTCTCAAAAATCGCAAGAGTAGGACGGACATAAAAGGCGCATCCACACATCTTCAACCATCACAACACTTCACGGTCAACCAGCATAAATCTCATTTCCGCCTCACAGGCCACCTCGTCGCCGACCACCCCCCGGGCATCAATCTGGGCACTCCGCGAGCGTACACGCACGGCGTCCGCTTCCAGAATAAGTTGATCGCCGGGTTCGACGGGACGACGGAGTTTCACCCCATCCATGGACACCATGAACGCCACTTTGCCGGTGTGTTCCAGTTTTTGGAGCAACAACACGCCCGCCACCTGTGCCAGGGCTTCCAGCTGCAACACGCCGGGCATGATGGGATATCCTGGATAATGCCCCTGGAAAAACTCCTCGTTCATCGACACATTTTTCAATCCTCGGATCTTACTTTCCTCTTCGATACTGAGGATCCGATCCACCATGAGGAAAGGATAGCGATGCGGAAGAATTTCCTGAATTTCTCGTATATCGAGATATTCTTCCGGACCCTTTTCTTCTTCCTCAACAATACGCCGCACCCGCGAGGCGAAATCCGCATTCAGCTGGTGCCCACTCCGGACGGCAACGATCTTACCGCTCAAATCGTATCCGGCCAGCGCAAGATCACCAAGCAAATCCAGTATCTTGTGCCGGGCAAATTCATTGGGGAAACGTGGGCTCACCTCTTCCTGGCTCAACGGAGAACGGATCGAACCATCCTCGAAGGCCACCAGCGCGTTTTCATCGGTCACTCCACCACCAATATCTTTCTGGCGGAATTCCTCGTAGGCATCTTCCTCGGAGAACGTTCGGGCAGGGGCCAGTTCCTGCACATACATTTCAGGATCCAGCTGACAGGTATAAACCTGGGGGGGCAGAGCAGATTGCTCAAACTCCAGCACATAACTCAATGTAAGGCCCTGATCCCCCTCCTCCTCGCCATCCGCCTCCACCGGCGTGCCGGTAATGCTCGCACCATTGCGCGAGATGGCAATGGGGGATTCGATGGCGAAGGAGGCCTTTTCCTCGTTTTGTTCTTCGATTCCGGCCTCCTGCAATGCCTCCACCCAGGGCATGGCGCAACCGCCACAGGCGGGCATCTCTTCCCCCGACACCTCCACCACCAGATTGTCAACACGCAACCCCATGCACGCACTCAGCAGATGCTCCGGGCTCCGGATCTGGGCAGCTGCGCGTCCCCGTTCCCCCGCTGCACGAAGCACGGTGCTGCGGTATCCGTCACCGATATTTTCCACTGACGCAGGTATTACGGGGTTGTCCGGCATATCCGTGCGTACGAAAAGGACACCTGCCCCGGGCTCGGCTGGGCAAATCCGTACCGTTACCTCATGGCCGGAGAAAAGAGCCGTTCCCTCCAGTTGGACTGCTTCACAAATCGTATTCTGTTTACGTGGCATAGCTCCGGGGTCTTCAGCTGATGAAAAAGTGGTTACCGAGTCGGCGGGTCACTTATTGCTCCGGCATGGCGAGCATTCAATCGTTCGATTATGTCTCGGGAAATATCATACTGATCACTGGCATACAGCACGTCCGCCGTTGCCGCCCGGCGCACAATCGCACGTGCCCCGTCCGCCGAACCGTCACTCGCCCTATCCACCCGCCCGGTCTTCAAAACCAGGTCAATTCCGTGCTCGTCAGCATATTCAGCGACGACAGCGTTAATTGCGCGGACGATTTCGGAGAGGGCCTCGGCACGTTTCTGTGTCATTTTCTTCTCAAACGTTCCGCCGGTCTGCCGGTATTTCCTCATCGCCTTTCGCAACTCTCCCCCCTTGGTTTTTCTTCGCTGTGTCCCCGACGGGAGGTTTTCATAATCAGTTTTGAGTTGCTGGATATGTCGTTTCATTTTCTCAAGCGTACTTTCCGCTTTCCTCTGCATTTTTTTGATCGTCTCACGGGAATTCTTCCACTGTTCGCACCCTGACAGAACCTTCCGCATATTGACAACAGCAAGGGCAGGCGGCGCAAAACGTTTGCCGGCATCCGGGGACTCCGCCGCTTCGCCGGATTTGTTCCCTGTCTGGTTTGGGCCGGCACAGGCGCTACCCGCAACGAGCAACGGGAGAATCCAGGCGGCAAACAGCCATACCAATACACCGTGTTTTCGTTGCCGGGATGCTGGATGAACGGTCTGTTCGTTGCGCGGAGATAACACTCTCATCGTGGTTATTTTCCCTGATCTAAAATCTGTAGCCCGCCCCAAGACTGAAGTGGACGTTACGCGTGTTGTCATAATCTTCCCGCACGACCGGAACGGCCAGATCCACTCGGATGGGCAGACCTCCCATGGCGGGAATATTCCAGCGGATGCCCACACCCGGACTAACTCGCAGCTTGTCCCATCCCGTAAACACATCCACTGCATCCTTATCCACGTATCCCGCATCAAGGAATCCCGCGATACGAAAATCCTCCATGAAAATCGGCAAACTGTATTCCACCGTGCCCATAAGCATTGATTCGCCACCCACCTGATCCTCATCAACGGGTTCAACGGGCGATACGCCCCACGGTTCGAATCCCCGCAACGAATGCATGCCTCCCGCGTAGAAACGTTCAAAAACGGGGATCCGTTCGTCGGCCCATGAATCAATAACCCCCGCCCGGCCACGCAACTTCAACACGTGCGGACCACCGTCCTCAGGATCCAGAACCGTCCAGTAATGGGAGGCGTTCGCCACTAATTTGACCGTTTCTATATCCGCAAAGCCGACCTCACCCCGCAACTTTGCGAAATAACCCCGGGTCGGCAACCGGGTGCTGTCGCGGGTGTCCCGGCTGATGCTCGCGGCCACATACGGTTTGCTGAAGGTGTCGTCGTCCCGGCGGATCTCCGGTGGTGCATCATCATCCAGGTCCGACATCTCAATCGACTCAAATCCTACTGAGACCCCCCTCTTCAGAATCGTTCCCTCACTCTGCGTCAATCCCAGCTCAAATCCCGTCCGGGTCAAATCGAATTCTTCCCAGGTTTCGGTATGTCGTGCGATGCGGGCGTTATATCCAATATCACTGTTGTTGATACTGGGATTGGCGAATGAAAGCAGGTAAGTGCTGCTCTCAGTGCCGAGGCTCACGCGCAGCTTGAGCTTCTGCCCCGCCCCACGGAAGGCGTTACCCTTCCAAATGTCGCGCCAGCTTGTGGGCCAATTGCTCGCATCAAAATTGCTTTCCGTCAGGGAGAACTGACCGAGCAGGCCATCTTCCGAACTTACTCCGGCACCAAACATCATCCGACCGGTCTTCCCCTCTTTCACTTCCACCACAGCATCTCGCAGTTCGCTCTCCGTTGGTATTTTTATGCCCGGCAGATCCTCCTCCTCATCCTTCTGATCGGATCTTTCAGGGGCCAGTTTGACTTCCACCGGTTTCCGCGTTCCCCCATCAAAATAGCCGGTATCCCTCAATCGACTTTCACTTCGCTTGAACTCCTTCACATCAGCCCGATCCCCGGGTTCAATCGTCAGGTTTCGCAACACAAGCAGCTCATCTGATCGTGTGAGCCCTTCCACCCGTATTCGTCGAATATAGGTAGGTGCGCCCTCCGTTATTTCAAAGCGCACATCAACCACGCCCTCCCGGCCATCCGGATTGAATATCAGCTGTTCCTTCAATGCGTCATCTTTTTCCCGCACCTGCATGTAACCCTGCTCCCCATACAGCGTTTTGATCACGTCGCTGGATTTCGCAAGCACAGGTGGGCGAAATACCTCATTTTCCTCAAGGGGAACAGCGTCACGCAGTTCTTGATCGGTATAAATCTCGTTTCCGTCGAAACTGATATCCCCCACCCGATACTGTTTCCCCTCAAACACCGAGATATGCAGTACCAATCCCGAAAAGTCGGAAAGATACGTCCAGTACCCGCCCGCATGTGTATCGAGATATCCAGCGTTGTAATACTTTTTTTCAACTCGACCGACATCTCGCAGGAATGCCCGTTCATTGAACGCCCCCGACCATATAAAGGATAACCAACTGCGTTCACCGGTTTGCATCACATCCTTCAACGCTCCATCATCATAAACCGTATTGCCATGGAAACGGATACGCTCAACGTATGTCGTCGGGCCCTCCACAATGCCAAAACGGAGAGTGGCTTCAGGCGATTGATCCGGAAAACGCGCCGTCGCTGTGACCGAGGCGAGGGGATGCTGCATTTTTTCGTAGGCTTCCGTGATGCTCCGTTCGGCCCTTTTGGCTCCGGAGGGAGTCAACTGATCGCCGTTACGGACCCCAGCAATAGTCCGCAACCGCCGGGCACTTACTTTCTGGTTCCCGACAAATTCCAGGCCTTCCACCTGCACGCGCTCCTTCACCTCAATTTTCACATCAACGGACCGCTTGCCCGCCGGAGAGGTCTGCACCTGAACGGGACCGAAACCGCCCCACTCAGTGATCTTTTTTGCTCGTTTACGCAGACTGTCCAGCAGGATCCGTTCTCCCTGACTCACATCGAGACGGGAAACGACCCGGCGTGCGGGGACAAGGTATGTGCCCTGGACTGCAATCTGCCGCACCTTCACCCTTTTATCATCACTTTCCTGCGCGAATACCGAATGCCCTCCCGCCGCCAGCATCAGGCCGAGGCCAACTATCAACCCCACAAAAGGCAACAATTTGATCCGGCCTGGCCGTGCGTTCCGCTTATTATTCTTCATCCATTTCATATTGTGTGAAAAACTCACGACTTTACATATCTCCTTCTCTTGACCGGGCTTCAAAGCGTAGATATCGTTGCCAGAACACAAGCGGACAGACTCCAGTGGGCCCATTCCGCTGTTTGGCGATAATAAGATCAGCGTTGGATCCGGGGGTGCCACCGGGAGCAGCTCCTCCCGGCATTTGTGGATCGGTTTCGCCACCATTCCCACCGATATCGTTATCGGAGGGATCTCGCGGGCGATGCAGCAGCATAATCACGTCTGCGTCCTGCTCAATCGCTCCACTTTCACGGAGGTCGCTCATACGGGGCCGACGCCCCTCTTTAGCGGAGGAACGATTGAGCTGAGCAATTGAAACCACAGCAATATCAAGCTCACGCGCCAGTGCTTTCAGTCCAGCACTGATTTCCGCCACCTCCACTGCGCGGCTGTCACGGGATCGACCCGGCCGAACCAGCTGGAGATAATCAACCACAATAACTTCCACACCGTGCTGGTGATGGAGTCGACGCGCCCGTGCTCGCAGGTCACCGATACGCAGGGCAGGGGTGTCATCGACATACAGAGGAAGGTCAACCAGATCATCAATTGATTTTTCCAGATCATCCCACTGGGTGTCGCTGAGGGTGCCGCGCCGGAAATCCTGGGTGTCGAGCCGGTTATGAATGCACAGTATGTTGCTGACGATTTGCTGGGCACGCATCTCAAGAGAATACAGGGCCGCCGGTCGCCGCTCCACATGACAGATATTGTGCAGCATATTCAGCGCAAAAGTCGTTTTCCCCACGCTGGGCCGGGCGGCTATAACTCCGAATTCTCCGGGATGCAGTCCGTTGGTGATGCGATTGAGGTCAGAAAAACCGGTGGGAATCCCGGTCAGCTGATCCGGGGACTGATGAAGCTCGTCCAATCGTTCCAGGATATCCTGCAGGACGCTACTCATCTCCTGCACACGGCCGGAATCTTTCATGTGTCGCACGGCCAGCATTGTACTTTCGGCCTCATCCAGCAGTTCTTCCACATCCTGGGAGTCCTGATAAGCTGATTTCTGGATGGTGGTCGAGGCCTGGATGAGGTGACGCCGAACGGCATGTTCGTGCACAATTTCGATGTAATACTCGACATTGGCACTGGTGGGGACAGCCTCCATCAGCTCCTGCAGATAAGAGACGCCCCCCACTTTCTCAAGTTTATCCCGTTGCTTCAGCGCATCGCGGAGCAGGATGAGATCGACGGTGTTTCGTTCATCCGCCAGTTCCAGAATGACGCTGAATACTTCCTGATGAGCAAGCTTGTAGAACGACTCCCGTTCCAGTTCTTCCCGGGCCAGATAAATCGCATCCGGGGAGAGAAGCATGGAACCCAGAACACCCATCTCAGCTTTAACGTCATGGGGCAGGGCGCGCGGGGCCTGCTCGGTGTCTGGCATGGTGGAATCTCCTGCAACAAAAAAACCGTCACTTTAGCAGATGCACATCTAGCCTGCACCTCCCGGATGCAGGCTAAGCGGTTGGTAATAAGTGCGTTCCGGGTGTTATCTTCTTGAGCCCCAGGGGGGCGGATTCATACTAGCCCGACATGGAGCGATCTGACGGATCGCGGAATGTTGGGTTTTGGTTGTTTTGGATGTTTATGAGCTGAAGGCTCATTTCAAATGTCTATGGCCGGTTTTGCGGGGCTCCGTTGATAAATCTTGAAATGAGCTTTCAGCTCATCCATTTATTTCCCATCTCATACCCAAGATTCCGT
>CAZXYF010000040.1:0-2233 GCA_964644705.1 uncultured candidatus Brocadiaceae bacterium
GACAAGCCCGGCAGTAGGTCCCTCTGAAATAACGTGGTTTACCGAATACTTACCGACATTGTATGACTCCTGCGATCGATGACTCTGTAGAGGATAATCGAAAATTGAATTGACGCCTTTCGTAAACTGGACGTAACATGTTCACATATGCGACATGACAACTATCAGGAACAAGCACTGCGAAAGACCCAGAAACCCGGCTACAGGTTTTCAACTCGCACATACGACAAATTCCAGGTCATTTTCGTATGCCGTGGATCATTAGTTTTCGAGACACCGAGTACGCGTTCGGACGTTGGACCCGATGATGTCCTGGCCCTCCGGGAAGGCAGCGCTTTCAGCCTGGCATGCCGGCGTGAGGGGTATGCGGGGGTTGCCTGCACCGCAACCGGTCGGTTGCCATCTCCCTTTCAGGGGGATGCCGCCACTTTTGCGGCCTCCGAAAATATCACGACGATCGCCCGGATGATGGATAAACTCCTGGAGCAGGCCCCAGCTCATTCATCACGCGAGCTGAGCGGTTTGGCCCGGACACTGGCCTGGAAGACGGTGCGTCTGGCCGAAACCATCGATGCGTTCTCCGGAAAAGTGAGGTCCGGCACCGAGCTTGCAGAAGCGGCTCTTGGGCTTCTGAAATCCCACATTTACACTTCTTCTCCGGTCAGAGAAATCCTCTCCCCCCTCCCCATCAGTTACCGTCAGCTCTGCCGCCATTTCAACCAGCGTTACGGCGTCTCCCCCAAACAGTTTCAGCTGCAGTCGAAGATCAACGAGGCCAAACGGATGCTGGCGGAGACCGACATGAATGTAACGACCATCGCCATGGAACTCGGCTTCGCCTCCTCCCAACATTTCTCAACCCAGTTCAAAAATCACGTCAACCGGACACCTACCCGGTGGCGGGATACGGCGTCGAAACCTGGGATTACGGGGGATCGGGGAAAAGAAGAACAATAAGAGTCCACTGAACCACGTTATTCCAGATGAACCGGATCGGTTGTGCCGTCAACCCCGGAAGGGCGTCTCAAACCATAGCCCGTGGCGATGGAGCAAAGACCGTTACCCAGCCCTGCGTTCGCTGTACGGCGAATATTATCTGCCGGGCCGTTGGCCCTCGTGAACAGCACTTGAAGGGCTGAAGGCCCGCTTAGACCCCCATGGCCTCGTGCCATGGGTGAATCAGATTGGGCGGGCTAGCCAGAACGCAAAAGTACAACAGGCCCCCACGACCTCGTGTCGTGGGGGAATAAGATTATCCCGGCTGCCGTGCTTTCCCCGTTCGGGATAAGACAGCCAATGAGATTTTCTTCCTTCAGGACAAGAGCCCCCGGCGCCGCACGCTTGAGAAAAGCGGGTCGATTCGCGCGGTTGTTCCTTGAGAAAGACAAAGGATTGCACTGAGCAGATTAAAATGCAGTGAAGCCTGGGATTGTACAAAGCAACCCTGGTAAAACGAGCTGTGCCTCACTTGATGATCAATCCTTTGCCGTCACCTCGAGGATGCACAGGTTGCGAGGCGGCAGATCAATCTCAATACGGGTTCGTGGCCCGGTTACCTTGATCTGCTCGCTTCTGACCGTTTTCCCCTTCTGATCCGTCAGGGACAGCTCGTATTTGCCCTTTTTGAGTAGATACAGCATCGCTGGCACGTCCCGTTTTTTCTGGCGGAAGTTATATAGCTTCGCCGTGAACTGGTGAGCCCCGGATTCTTTCACCAGTGCGGCAAAAGCACGGGGTTCGATCAACCATCTAACGGCGTTCATGGGGA
The DNA here is from genome assembly GCA_964644705.1 of uncultured candidatus Brocadiaceae bacterium. Lineage (GTDB taxonomy): Bacteria > Planctomycetota > Brocadiia > SM23-32 > SM23-32 > CAZXYF01. The sequence goes on from CAZXYF010000040.1 coordinate 1,769, forward strand.
AATATCGCGGATCACCGGGATCCCCCGTCGCTGCCGCATACAGCACGTCGGTGTTGGGAGTGGGCCAGTCCCATCCGTTGCCCTCGTTCCCCCAGCGACCGTTGAAGGTGAGCACCCGGTCGGTCCAGCGCATTTCGCTGGTGTAGGCCGGCTTGTTGATACGGAAGGCTTTTGCGTTCTCCTCCAGCTGCTTGATCAGTGCCTCTTTCCCCTCACCCAGCAGCATTTTCATGTATCCGCCGGCATCCACGCGCAGCAGATCATCGAACTGCGAATCCCCGGTGAGCACACGGTATTTGGCCAGCGTTGCCGGGAGAAACCGTTTCATCCCGCGTGAACTGAACCGGGAACTTCCCTCCAGAGCACACCAGGCCGCACTGCCGGGTTCCGGTTCTTTTTCCGGTGGATTGTTCAGGTATTTCCGGCGGATTCGGGCCATTGACCGGATTGGCTGCAGATACTTGT
>CAZXYF010000040.1:2333-21144 GCA_964644705.1 uncultured candidatus Brocadiaceae bacterium
TTCAGGTATTTCCGGCGGATTCGGGCCATTGACCGGATTGGCTGCAGATACTTGTCATTCCCGGTCATGTGGTAGGTCAGAAGCATGGTCCGGGTCATCAGGGACATGGCGCTCGGCCAGGCGTATAGATCGTTGCGGTAGTTGTCCGGCTTCCACCATGGTTCGACGCCGCCCCCTACTTCGCCATCGGGCCAGTGGATCGCTGAGGGCGTGATACCCGCCGGTTTGCCATTCTCGGCCCGCTCGGTCGCATCGACCCACGTATCCATCCAGCGCGTGATAAGATTACCGACAGTTCTGTCGCCCGAGCGCAGCCAGTGGATCAATGCCGGGTGAAACACACGCGGATGATACACGGTATCGCAGGCACGTCGTGGCGTCAGATCCACTTCGTCCACGCTGAACCATGTGCTTTTGAACTGCAGAAAACCACGTTCGTTTTTGCCCATCCACACCTTCTCCGCCAGCTCAATAATGCGAACGGCACGCCTGCGCCATTCCTGCTCGTCCGGCTCAAGAAAAATCATCGGCGCGATGGAATCACCGGTGTCCTCGGCCGTGTGCTCCACGTCGCTCAGGTTCGAGGTATATCCTTTCTTCAGGTGCGGCTCGCTCAGGATGGAGTTGGACAGCCTGGACTGGGCCTTAACAATTTTCGGATCGGCAAAGGCCACGAGCACCGGTGTCCACCAGCGCCACATCTCCACGTCATCTCCCCATCCGCCGCCGAACTGTCCGTCTTTGATCTGGCGGTTATCGATCCACCAGTGGATCACGTCCGTTAGCTTCTCTAATCCTTCCCGCTGCAGGTTCGCCCATCTGGGGGCGTTGGGGTCGCGTTCAAAATAGGCCGGCCAGGGATACGGTTTCCCGTTATACATGGCAATGATCCTGTTTTGGGGAAAGGCTTCACCGGCAATTTTCAGGTACTTGCGGGCTTTCGAATAGTATTTTTCGCGTTTGGCCCTGTCGCGTCGGATGCCACCATGCTGGATGGGGATCCAGAGCAGACACCGGGCTTTGTAGTAAGCCCAGATTGGGTGAAGGGGTGAGTCTTCCCCCACTTTCGGCGGATACTTTCCACCATTCCCCAGCTTTGCCTGTGGGTAGAAAAAGTAGCAGAGATACCCATTTTCTGCGGCCCGCCCGCCCGTTTCCCTGCGGGCTTTCTGGCGGCCATTTGCCCACCAGTCCACCACCGGGACAAGCCGTTTCAGGTTGCGGCTCAATTTCGGCGGAAGATCGCCCCTTTTCTTTAGCTTGCTCAGCAGTTTATAACGTAGTTTTTCGCTCTCTGCATTGCCCGCACGTTTGATGATCATGCGCATCTCGTCGGTTGCCATGCTGTCCAGATCATGCCGGCCAACAGCGATATCATTTATCGTAACGGTCAATCGTGTGTCCTCCGCGTGAGCGAGTTGGCCCCGCAAGTTGATCTGCGCAGTCGCCAACCCGTCCTCCGAGAGTAAGAGTTTTGCTGCGACATATTTTTGACCGCCACGCCGGACAATGACGCTCTGCCCTGCCAACTTTGGCGCAGCCTGAACGCGGATCACATATCCTCCCGACTGGGCATATCCCAGTTCTGAGTCGGCCTGCACGGATTCTCCCGCCGCGTTAGTCAGACGCAGAACGTGCATGCGGGATGAATCCTGAGCGGTCCCAAGTTCCTTATACCAGACGCTGTGAGCGGTGTTATCATACTTTTCGCCGTCGGCATCGTGATCGTTAACCATCACCTGGAAACCGCATTCCGTGCCGGGTCCCGGTCTGATGTTGAGGGCCTTCCATGGCAGGCGCGCCTCGATAACGCACTTCTTGCCATTGCGGGTGCGAGCCACATCAGCGCGTATGGTTCCCGGTTTGTCACTCCGTTTATCGTAGAGCTTGTATCGGAGCTCAGCATGATCTTCGTCCATCCCGGGACTGATCACGAGCTGGTAGTACTGCGGGGAACCCGGGCGGCGTGCGAGGTACAGCTCCACCCCGTCCAGTTTCCAGAGCATGTTCTCCTTCTCCGCCTCGATCCAGCGGTCATCTTCCACCTGCGTCATCACCAGAAGCCCCTTCTGGTCCCAGCCGATGCGCACGGTCGGTTCGCTGTCCTTCTCCCACCATCCGGTTGCTACACGCTGGTGGAGCGTTTTGATTTCAAAACCGTTGGTCCCCCAATCAGCGGCCTCGCCATCGACCGTGATGTTTTTCAGCCGGGGCACCGCAATCCCGGAAAATACCTGGCTGGCGAGGTCAGCCTCGTCCTTTTGCTCGGTGTCTTCGGTTTTGTCTTTACCGCCCCACCACGCCGACAGGAAGATCGAATGTTCATTTACCTTCCTCGGATTGGTGGCGTTGAGGTATTCCTCCCGGTTGGTGTATCCGTCTCCGTCGGCATCCGCCGGTCCGTCGTCGCCGTCCGTCGGATCCAGTTCATACTTTTTCTCCCAGGCGTCCGGCATGGCGTCGTTATCGGTGTCCTTTTCTTTTTCGGCAGTTTTCAGATCGGGCCATCCGCCGCGTTCTTCGGGGTCGTCGATAATTCCGCCCTTTTCCTGTCGCACTTCGCGCACGACACGTCGATCGACGGCATCTCGTTCGGGCCGCGTCGCTCCGGCCCGGGCGAGCACCTGTTTTTTGGCTTTTCCGGGGGACATGGTGGTCACTTCTGGCGTGTCAAAGCGTTCCCGGGCTTTCTTGAAGTCACCACCAACGCACGCATACTGGTCCATATCCTGGCTGGTCCGATACGGTCCAATGTTAGCTTTTGCCCATACGGCGGCCGGATTCCGGATCTCAAGACTGTGCACCTTTTGTGAATCGGGCCCCATAATGCACAGATTCCCCACGTAATTGATGTTGCCTTTCTGCTGGAATCCCGGATTACGCTGGGGATTATGTTTGGTCAGTGCGACCCGGCCTCCGTAGTTGTACACCACGTTATTGACCACATCGACGATGTATGGATTATCAATTCCGGCCAGCTGCCACGGTAGATTGGGGTTACGATGGTGATTGTGGGCCATCAGGTTGTGATGGATGGAGACCCGGCTTGATCCGTACGTGCACATCAGCCCGCGGCTGTGATGCCCTTTGCGGTGGGTGCTGTTGTAAAGTCCTTCCGAGATGATGGACCACTGGACTGTCACGTTATAGGTCTCTCCCCGGGGACGGTTCTTCAGGGCCAGCGGACGCTTTACTTCGCCTCCGTCATGCCACGGGTGGGCGGTGATGGACATGCACTCGTCCACGCCCCAGCTGATGGAGCAGTGATCCACGATGACATCGTGAGCGTTGTTGATGGCCAGTGAATCCGGGGCATGTCCATGCTCCCGGCCGGGTCCGGCACGGAAACGCATGTAACGCACAATTACGTCGTGGGCGCGCTCCCCCTCCTCCACCGTGTAGTTGCCAATCCTGACGGTTTCTCCGCGCACTCCAATACCTCCACCCGGCGCTGTTTGGCCGGCGATGGTGCAGTACGGTTCCGTTATGTCCAGTTGTTTCTTCAGATCAATCCACCCGGCAACATCAAAAACAATGGTTCGCGGACCTTCCGCGGAACACGCTGCCCGAAAACTGCCCGGGATCGGCTCCTCGGTTTCCGGATCATAATCCTTGAGGTTCGTCACTCTGATGATCCGGCCGCCACGACCGCCTCTGGCATATGCACCGAACCCCTCCGCGCCCGGAAACGCCGGGACAGGATTTTCCCTTTCCGGCAGGCGAGCTTGCTTGTTTGCCACATTCCATACCCTGAAATCGCGATACCGGAAGTGGGTCCATTTCATCTGGCGAAACCCGATGAAGCCGTCGCCATGGGGTTCACCGCCCTTTTTGCCCCTGTCGGTCCAGTCGATCACCTGTTTGTCATCCACCCACAACCGGATGTGACCGCCCTGTTTGGCGAGCGTGATGGTGTGGACCTTCTCCGATTTTGTGGGAATACCCTCCAGCCCTTCCTGTACCAGGTGGAATCCCGGATTCTTGCGCAGGTTCGTCTGTCCACGATCCGGGTTGTGAGCCGCATTGGCGTAGTAGGAGGTGTGATAGCACCGGAGGGCGCCCTGCGTGTAGCGCTTGAAATGGCCGCCCCGTTTCGGGAGGTCGTCGGCAAATATGTTTCCACCGTCCTTCGCCGCCGCTGCGAAAAAGACGATGCAGAGACCCGCGTCAGTCTCAAGATTCTGCGCCTCCCACTGGGCGATGAAATTCTCCGGGAATCGTTCCGGGCACCAGAACACGTGGTGCATTTTCTCATCCGGTGAAAACATTTCCATCCAGCCGTCTTCGAATTTCACCTCTCCCGGCCCCTCCATCTTCCAGCCTTTCACGCTCTTCTGGTTCGACAGGGACGATTCATACAACAGCTTGCCCGCCTTGAGATCACCGGGCAGCTGGGGGTTGTCTGCGGCGCAGATATTCCCGGACAGAAAGGCGAAAAGTATGCAACAGCTCATCACAAAAATGCTCGTTTTCCAGCGGGACATAAATCTTCTCCTCAGGAAGTCCTGATGTTTGAGATGCGATTACCAGTTCAAACAATAATGCTTATCGGTCACTATTTCATCCTCGTGATTCATCACATGATCCAGTTGCAACAACCCCACCAAGAGATAGCCCGTGCCATCCACCGATTCATAATAAGGTTTGGCGGGATGACCGCGAACGATGCCGTTGGGATGGTACAGTTTATTGAGGGCATCGCGGGCCATGCCGTCGGCCCGTTCCAGGAATCTCGGTTCATCCGTAATGGCAAACATCGTGAGCAAAAACGAGATCGTTCGTCCGTAATAGCCCGCATACGTCCCCTGTCGTCCCGGGCCCTGGGAATAAGGAGCGTACCGGGCATTTTCGTGCTCACTGGGCGATCCGGGTGGTTCGCGCTCGATCCAATCCGCGAATCGATGGGCGGTCTGGAGGAGCTCCTCCGAATCGGTTAGCGCGGCGGCATAGGCGTATGACTGGGCGGTAAAGATCGGGAATTCATATCCGGCGATGTATGGTTGCCAGAGATCGAGATGTCCCCGGGGCTGGGCGGCCACATATTCCTCCGAAGCACGTGGCCCGGGAATCGGGGTTCCGTCCAGATTAAGGGCTCCCCAGAATTTATTCTGCGATTCATCGTATCCCAGCTTTGCATACGCTTCGAGATATGCCCGGGCATACTGCTGAAAGGCGTCGTCGCCGGTGAGTTGCCAGGCACGCATCAGCGAATAACAGTGGAGCCCGGTGATGACCGTGGCGAATGTGCTCCCATCAAACCGATCCTCACCGGCGTTGGGCCGTTCGGGGAACAGGTTGGTTTCTGGATTCCGCGCGTTCCAGTAGTACCCGGTCACCCGTCGCGCCCGCTGTCGCCACCTGTCATCCCCGGTTTTCTCGTGCATAAACGCAAAAGCCTGCAAATGTGCTCCCGCGCTCATACTGAAATCACACCCGCGCTGGCCGTCGCCGTGGCGGTTCACCTCACCGGTGTCCTTATCCACCACATGCCACTTCCAGATGGCATCGATTTCCCTCCGCACGGCGTCCGGATTGACATTCCACAATCGATCCCAGTCAATCTCAAACATGCCATGCAACTCATGTGGGCTGCCGTAATGCCCGTCACATTCATCACGAAAAACGTCATAATGCCGGTGCCATCCCCACCAGAAAAAGTTTTTATCGTCCACCAGATTGTCCATCACGTATGCGGAGTAATCTCGCGCACAATCAGCATAGCGATCATCCCCGGTTGTCTCCGAGACGCGATACATGGCGCGCAGAAGCGGCTGATCGACCATCAGCCCACTGCCGGCCGGGTTGCGGCGTCCGCCCCGTCTGACGCGGTATTCCTCATCCAGCGGAGCCGGATCCGATGGACAGTCCAGAGACTCCACGTCCAGGATGCTCACCAGAACGGGCGTCTCGCGGGTCCCGTAGCGGTCCGTGCCGTGTTCCATAATCGTATCCAGACATTCCCGCACGATTTTTCCGTAATCACGATCGTCACCGGGTCGTGTGAACTGATCGTCTTCTGTTTTACTCATCTTTGATCTCCACTTTCTCCCCCGTATCTTCGGGTAACAGTTCGCATCCCTTCATCGATACTCCCTCATCGTCGTCCAGAATAATTGCGGGGCCGTCTTTCGCCCGAATGGATACGTCGCGAAACGTGACTTTATCGTGGTTTCTGAGGACGAATCCGCTGCCACTGGTGGCATCGCATTGAAACGACATGGCTGCTTTCTGCGCGTTTTCCGTTTTTTCCGTCATGATGGAAACATTGTTCAGAGTGATATCCTCAAGCGGGCTTTCCGGGAGTCCGATCAGCGTTCCCGCCGCGATACGCGCGCCTCGAGCCGTGGTGTTTGCAATATTGATGCGCCGGATGGACGGCGTGCGTTCATCCACCGGGTGAGGTTCTGGATCGCTGACGTAATCAACCCGATCCTCCGTGGTCCCACAGGTGTAGTACAGATTCATTACGATGGGACAATCCACGTCGTCCATGATGACATTGTCCACGTGCACATCCTCAACGCAGCCGCCGCGCCCGCGTCGCGACTTTATGCGTATTCCCCGATCCGTACCGTGAAATACACAGTTGCTGATCGCCACGTTGCGCACACCGGCCGCCGTGTCGGATCCCATCACCACGCCTCCGTGGCCCCGATACATCGTGCAGTTGGTGATCGTTACGTCCTCCGTGGGCCTTCCCACCTCGCGTCCGTTGGCATCTATACCGGATTTAAGGCAGAGACAATCATCGTTTACATCAAAAGAGCAATTCGACACACGGACACGACGCGACGAATCGATGTCCAGACCATCGCCGTTGGGCGCCCCTTCCGGATTCTGGAACCGCACGTTATTCACCGTCACATCCTCACTGAACAGGATCTGAGTATTCCAGAACGGCGAATTGCGCAGCGTGATGCCATCCAGCAGGACCCTGTTGCAATCCTTCATCTGAATGAGAACCGGTCGCAGAAACTGTTGTTCCCATTCATCCCATTTTGCACCACTTGTATCCACATCCCGGTTGAGTTCTTTCAGTTTGTGCTGGACGTTATCCGGTAACCCATTAAGTTCGCCGGATTGAATCGCCCGGTATTTGTCCCACCACCACGACCCCTGCCCGTCAATTACGCCCTGTCCGGTAATCGACACGTTCTCCACGCAATCCCCGAAAACACAGGGCTGAAGCGCATGACAGACATACCCCGCCCAGCGCGTCCGGACGACGGGGAAAACGCCGGGATCGTTCATCACACGCAGGGTGGCTCCCGGTTCGAGGTGCAGACGCAGGTTGCTGCAGAGCTGAAGGGGCTCGATCCTGTATTCGCCGGCGGGGACCAGCACGGTCCCGCCCCCCTCTTCCAGGCAGGTCTGGATGGCGTCACTGAAAGCAGCGGAATCCAACGTCTCTCCATCTCCCGTTGCGCCATATTGTCGAACGTCTATTGTCATGATGTAGGCTTCCTGTTGGTCAATCTGTGATTACAGTGCTGTCCTCAGGGGTCAACATGTCCTGGCGGCTCTGATCGAAAGTATTCAGTGAGCCACGTTATTCCAGATGGGGCTACTGCCGGGCTTGTCCCGGTAGGGGCGTACTTCTGCACCACCCGAAGATGCGCAAACAACGTGATATTGACCTCACTCGGCATCCACATCCTCAGGATCATCCACTTGCTCATTGGACGCGCGACCGCTATAGACGAGTGCGGCGCCAACATCCCTGTAATTTTTGTGGGTTGCGTCGACAGTTTTTCCGTTCACTTTTTCCGTCCCAGCTACGTAAAAAGGCCCCATCCAGACAACAACCATGTCCGCTCCCGTCTCGCCCAGCTTAAATGTCGTCTGGCTTGCGGGCGTATTTTCCAATTGTGACAGCTTGCTCTTCCTCAGAGCTGATTTCTGAGAATCGGGGGAACCGGTGCCTGCAACAACCCAGCACCTTTTGCCGGCCAGTTCCGGCGTTGCATCCACGCGGATAACCGGATTCTCACCGTAGGCGGAAACCAGTGTGGCGGCGGCGCTGTATGGTTCGGAGGCTTCCTCCGCCAGGCGAATCGTGTGCATGCGGTTGGAATCCATAAATGCTCCCAGCGCGCGATACCACGCATCGTGTTCCGATGCCCCGTATTTGCTGCCGGGTTTATCGTTATCGTTCAGCATGATCTGGAAAGCCGCCGTGCAACCGTTTTTCGGCTGAATGTCGAAGTTATCCCAGGGGAGCCGCACTTCGAGGGTGGCACTTTTGCCGTTCCGGGTCCGGGCCGCATCCACTGACAACTGTCCTTTTTTCTTTTTCCGGTGGTCGTGCACATTTACTTTCAGTTTGCTCAGCTTTTTGCTCATGCCCGGTCCGATTACTGCCTGGAACTTCTGCGGAGAACCCCGATGCGGGGCCATGTACATCTCGACGCTATCGTATTTCCACAGCTTTTTGGGATCCTCCACCCAGCGATCATCCTTGAGTGGCACGAGAACCAGCAGCCCCTTCTCATCCCATCCGAGGCGTATCCCGGCGTTCCCCCGGGGTTCCCACCTGTCGTCTTGCATAGCCCGGTGGAGGAGCTGTATGCGGAATCCGGCCCCGCCCCAGTCTCCGGCCTTACCATCCACCTCGATCCCATCGAGTCTGGGAATGAGATACTGAGGATGATTGATCTGCTCGACGCGCCGTTTCTCCAGCCTGAAATCGCGCAAACGTTTTTTGGTCTTCTGGATACGCCGGTCCGATGTCTTCCCGAGAACACCATCGCCTGTTCTGACGCGGGTAATATCAGCTGGATCGGTCTGATTGAGATACTCTTCCAGGTTGGTGTATCCGTCGTCATCTTGGTCCCTGGAACCATCTTCAGCGTTTTCTGGATTAAACCCGTGTTTAGTTTCCCACTGATCGGGCATCCCGTCGCGGTCTTCATCAGTGGGAGGTTCTGTATCGTTCAGTTGCGGCCAACCGCCGCGTTCGGACGGATCATCGATGATACCCCCTGTTCGCTGGATCAATTCCCGGACGATTCGCCAGTCCACGGCGTCGCGTTCGGGCAGCGTGGCACCGACATGGGGCAAGACCACCTTCTCCAGTTTCCGGGCACGGTGGGTGGTCACGGTCGGCGTATCGAACGGACTGTCTGCGACGACACCATTGCCCGACATCGCCCGGGCCTGCGGCTGGTTTTCCTTTGTTCGCTTGGCTCCAAGATTATCTTTGAGATAGACGCGTGTTCGCACTCCCATCAGCAGGCAGGCTCTTTCCTTGCTGTCCGGACCGGGGATGTAGCGGTTGCCGACGAAGTTCAGGCGTCCGTTGTGGTTGATTTTGTCATAGGAGATTGCCGTTCCCGTGCCCCAGTTGTACACCAGATTATTGCGCACATCCACGATGAACGGATCCTCGCATTCGGCGGGGAGATACGGATTACGGTCCCGATTGTGAGCAATCAGGTTGTGGTGCAACGTCACTTTGTCGGGTCCGTACGCCACCATCAGTCCCTTGCTGTGCTCGCCCTTCTCGTGCGTGCTCTGGCTGAGCCCCTCGGAGACGATGCTCCACTGCACCGTGATGTTCTCCGTCACGCCGACCGGCCCGTCATAATCCTCCCTTTTCACCCGTCCAGCGTTGGAATAGCCAGTGGGATGGGCGGTGATGGAAAGGCACTCGTCCACTCCCCAGCTTACCGAGCAGTGATCGATGATGACATTTCGGGCGTTGTTAATCCCCAGGGCATCGGGACTGTCCCCTTTCTTTTCGCCGGGACCCGTCCGGACTCGCAGGTATCGCAGAATCACATCGGTGGTCATCTGGTCGCGTGTGCCGACGCCAAAAGAGTTCCCCCGGATGCAAATACCGTCACCGGGCGCGGTCTGACCGGCGATGGTGATGTAGGATTCATCGATGATAAGAGGTCGTTTCAGTCTGATGGTTCCGGACGTGCGAAAAAGCACGGTTCGGGGGCCTTCCGCCTCACAGGCAGCCCGCAGTGACCCCGGAATGGGATCCTCGTCAGCACCATAATCTCCGAGGTTATCCACGTAAATAACCCTGCCACCGCGTCCGCCTTTTGCATACCGTCCGAAACCTTCAGCACCCGGAAAAGCACGCACCCTCTCTCCGGCTTTCACACCGGCGCAGGCAAGCATGAACACAACAGACAGCAGGCAGATCGACATTATGGTAGCTCGGTGATTCATACGAATTATCCTTTGTGAAATGGAGGAAAACATTGAACTCAAAACTCCGCAAGTATTCACTAAACCGGAATCCATTTTTTTCTGTCCGTTTAACTCTCGTAAACTTCACCGTGACTTCAAAAAGCGCATTCTCGGGCTCGTAGTGGACCCTTTTAAGGGTTCCAGTGCTTGCATTATCGAGGTGCGGGCGACGCCTTCTGACCGACGCACAAGTAGCCCGTCTGGCGCAACCACTGTCCCGCATGTTTCAGTGTCCTGGCAGATCCCACGGAATCAGACGGTCAGGAGGCGCCGTCCGCACCTCGTAAGATGGTCGCACCCCGGATGCAATGGAGTCCTCGAAAAAACGGACCAAAATTCCTCCTCAAGCGCAACCGGTGATCTTTGATTCGTTCGGTGTCTCAGAGTGCGACCGCCCTACGAGATACGGCAAGCGCCTTTTGACCTCCGGATTTCTCGATATCAAAAAATAACGTGTGATCCCATACATCTGATCGTCTTTTGAATGTTTACGCCACACCACGGTCAAAAGGCGCATGCCGTATCTCGATATCGGAAGCACAGGAACCCTTGAAAGGGTCCACTACGAACCTGAGAGGGTTATCCTTACACGCTCTGGTGAGTTTACGATTGTAGTGTTGACGCCACTCTCTGGTGCAGCTTTTGTACTTCAAACTCCCACGACCACGATATGCTCCTCTCCTCCTTCGGGCAACGACCATCGTCCCTCGGGGCCATCGTGATCGCCAATGGACAACACTGCCTCGGGACGCCCATCACCGTCGATATCATCTATGATCAGTGGCCAGCAAACGGTGTAGCCTTCCCAGCGGTGCCAGTAAACCGGCGATCCATCCTGTCGGGTGATCTGGAATGAACAGTCCTCGGCACCTTCCTCGTTATGCACATCTCGGCCGACCGATCCCGTTACGATTTCCTCACGTCCATCGCCGTCCCAGTCCACCTTTTTGGGAATCATGAGGTCCGGCGCCATCTGCAGACCCCACTCCACATCGAGATTCTCGTCCATAAACAGCAGTTTGGAGTCTGTGGCTCGGATGTTGGCTCCCACCAGCGCCGGGCCTTCGGGTCGAATGAGGGGCATGATGAGCTGCAGATGGCTGGCCACATCCGACGGAAACGTGGCGCTTTCGATCTCGTCGCCCTCGCTGCTGTAGATCCGCACGCCCTCGTATCCATCCAGATAAACAATCTCTTTGCCGGGTCGCTCCGGACACCAGTTGCAAACCCGCACGTCGTCGGGATGTCCGCCCTCACCCGGTGATGGCAGAGCAAACAGGCGGGTGCCGTCGTTATCGAACCACACCAGTTCCTGTTCCCCGCAGCAGGCGATTTCACAGTACCCGTCATTATCAATGTCGAACGTCCACGTGTAGTGGCCCCACGAGTTATGCTCGGCGTAATTTTCAACCAGAAACGCCGTGTCTCCATTATGATCCAGCACCAGAAGCGACGGATAATACATGTTGTTGTAACGATAGCGCGGGCCGGGACCGTTGCTATCCGCCTCTTCCGCCACCGTCAGGGCAATGTTTTTCCCCGGTCCGGGAGTAATACGGCTGGTGGACAGCATGGAATTGTTGAGCAACCAGGGAATCCGGCGGTGCCATTTGAGCGATCCATCGAGAGCATTCAGGCAGATGATGTCACCCTGATACGACGCCAGCAGCACCTCCGCGACCCCGTCATCATCCAGGTCCCCCACGGCCATATCGCTGATCTGCACTGATTCCTCCGGCGGCGGAGCCACCTCATCGCTCGCCCACACCGTCGATCCGTCATCGCTGCGGATGCAGCGCGCACGGTTCCCGTTCTGGGTCCGGGTGATGATTTCCTTCCGCCCATCGTCGTCAACATCCACCGGAAAACCATGTCGCAAAAACTCCCGTTCTCCATGCAGAGCCGTCAGGTTGAAGTGCTGACGGATGTTCCCGCCAGTGAAACCTACCGCGCAGTCATCAATCTCGTCCGGTTCCCATCGAATTGTTCGCATTGTTTTACCTCAAAAATTGTAAACCTGATTGTGATCCTGGTCGTGATCGTATCTCCACTATCGCCCAAGGGGACAGCCAAAAATCGGATTCCGGTTTTAGATTTTTGATATCGCTGACGTTGTTACAAAGCCCCACCCACTTCGTCTCGGTGGTGCCTCGAACCCAAGTTATTAAGGGACTTTTCTCTGATCACCCAGCACTATAATCGTAAACTTGTCATGGCATGTGGAGTCGTAAATATTCAGTAAACCACGTATCTCACCTCAAGTGAATACCCCACCCTCGCGGTGGGGATGTTTATGGTTCGGCCTACTGCAATGGCATGGGTAAGTGAAGGGGAAATCGCCGCCGTTCGGCCGGGGAGAATCCTCCGTCACTCACACAACATGCTATTTGTACCTGATTTCACACTATTCAAATAAATTGATTGCTTTCAAAAAGATTCTCCCCGGCCGAACGGCGGCGATTTCCCTTTTTGAGTTGTAAGCTTTGTGTAGGGAGAAACATAACGATCCCCGGCGCAAGGCACGGGGTATTATCATTAAAACGCCACGTGGTTCACTGAATACTTATGTGGAGTCTTCCAGGCCCCTGTAACATGCGGGACATTTCTTGGGTCAGACGGGTTACTTATGAGACGGTCAAAAGGCGCCATCCGCACCTCGATGATGGAAGCGCAGGAACCCTTAAAAGGGTCCACTACGAGCCCGAGAATGCGCTTTCCAGCCAGTGAGATCCCGGTCAATCATCTTCTCCAGTTCTTCCACATCCGGGCGGAAAACCTCCCGGAGCTCGGCCCGGAAATCCGCGTCCAGATCCCGTTCCATATTCACCCGGGAGGAATCCGGATTGATGTCGTTGCCGATCAAATCCGACTCATACGTGGTATCGACATCCAGAAAGTCGTAAAACCGTTTCAGAAATCCGGCCTCATCCTCCTGCAGGTCGTCATACAGCATCACAAACACGTTTTCGCGGGGAAACAACTCATAAATGTTCTGGAGATGCCGTCCGTACATCCGCGGATCCACATACAATCGGAACCACGCATGTCCGTGATGGTGCAAACACTTTTCTATCGGTATACCCACTCCAGACTCCCCCTGGAATCCGTATTCTTTATCTTTCAGATGCGTGTGAGCCCAGTCCAGATACATCGACTCAACGGGGTTGCGCAGGGTCATGGTGAGTTTTACGTCGGGCAGATGCCGGGCAATCCGTTCCAGCGCCGGACGGTAGCACATGTAGGAATTACTGAACTCGCCCGCGACCGGTTCATCTCCTGCGTCCGCAAAATAGGCATTCTCATACCACTCCATCCCGCGGTGATATCCGACGGTGAAGAAGTTGACGTTGTCGGGATTCTCCGGGACGTAGATCTCCGGGTGCCCTTTACAGACGTTCCACAACCAGCTCGAGGCCGCCTTAGCGGCGCCGATATGCAAGAAATTAGGTAACATGTCTGAAACTCCAAAAAGTTGTTATTGACAAAATTAATTGGAATCGGCCCCGATCATCACTTCAAAGGCATCACATAAATCTGGCTCGTTCCGGTGTGATCCGAGTGGTAGATCACCTTGCTCCCGTCGGGGCTCCAGGACGGATGGGCGTGCAGACCGCCGTGCAGGTCGTTGGTGTAGGAGGCCAGTTTCTGAACCTCCCCGGTCTCAACATCCAGATGCCATATGTAGCCGCCTCCGAAATCGACGATCTCGGTACCGTCCGGGTTGAACAGCGGATGGCTGCCCACCGGTTCCCGGTGCAGAACTCGTCGGTCATACCCATCGCGGTCAATAAGATAGTAAACGTGGCCACCACCGACTTCGTTCTGATCGCAGTAGAGTATGCGTTCTCCGTCCGGATGCCACGAGTGATGGCCAAAACTTGGCCGAACCATGTCCAGGCGTTTCAGACCGGTCCCATCGGGATTCAACACGAAGAGGGATTTCATGTACTGATTCGGCATGTAGTTGAACCGCAGCATCAGCTTTTCCCCGTCCGGGCTCCACTTGATGTTGGCCACCTGGCACTCCTCCATACGGTTGGCATCCATGTCCGGCATGCGGTCCTCGCGGTTGAACAGATTGAGCATCTCCTCGGTGAGAGCGTTGGATGAGACGACTTTCTTCCGGCTGAAATCGTCCAGTTCCACGATATAGACTCCTCGCTCATCGGAATCGCTGGCCGACCACTGGCAAATGAGCCGATCACGATCCGGGCTGAGGTAACGACTCACCAGGCCCTCAATCTCACGTACTTCCCGGCTATGGATATCGATGATACAGGTATGGTCATTGGCCCGGTAGATGATGGTGTCGTCATCCTTCCAGATGGGCAGACACCCCGTGTGGAGCTCGAAATCAACCTCCTCGGCCACGCACCGGATGTTGGCGCCGTCCGCATCCATCACGAACAGCGCGCCTTTCGGGGTGGTGGACAATTTTTCCGGCACCACATCCTCCGGTCGGATGGACGTAAACGCGATTTTCGTGCCCGATGGATTCCACGCCCAGGCGTCGTAATAGGTGTGGAGATCATGCGCGGGGTAATCGGTCATCTGCCATACTTCACGCTCCGTCTCCGGATCCTGCACCACTTTCTTCTCACAACCTGTTCTGTCAGCTAACTGTGTCATCGGAGATCATGCCTTTCAGTACTGTAACCGACTGAAAGCTCTTCAGGTCCTGGCCTGTGTTTCAGTCAAAAACGCATTTTCTGCATTGCAAATAGCGTTCATTGTCGCATCCTTGTTCCAATCCTGTTCGTCCGTTGTCGCCGTCGGCACGGGACCGGAGGAAAGTATTTATCGGATCACGCTTCAGCGTCGGGCGAGGTTCCATTTACTCGAGCGCCGGTTCCCCCACCGTCTCACCTTCCACCACCTGACCCGAAATGAGCGCGTGGAAACGTGCGGCCTGCGGATACTTCAGACGTCTCAGCAGATTTTCCGTAGCGGCGGCACCCAGCGCCTCAAATGGAGTCTTGATGGAAGTAATCCGTCGATCGTTTGGGAGACTTTTAGTTCCATCAAAACCGGTAATACTCACGTCGTTCGGTACCTTGTAGCCTCGCTTCAGCAGATGTTCCCCCACCGATCGCGCCAGATGGTCACAGGCGCAAATCCATGCGGTGGTTCCGTCCATCATCCGATTTTCAAGCCATTCGCCAATCCTGTCGCAGCATCCTGCCCGGACTTCGGTAAACCGCCCCGGATCATATTCAAGATCCAGGCTGCTGAGGGCCTGCACAAAGGCCGCATGCCGGGCATGACTCCACTCGCGGCCACGCGCGTCGCCAATAAAACCGATCCGCTCATGTCCCGCGTCCTGCAGTTTTTTCACCAGCCGCCCCATCCCATCGATGGCGTCCATTTCCACGATGTCAACATCCAGGCCGGGAGCGTAGTGGTGAATGACGACCGTGGGCCATCGTTTGCTCAGGTATTCCACGATTTCATCCGGAAAATAGTTCAACAGTATGAGCCCCCCCACCCGATCGGGCTGCAACACCGTCGGCGGATCGTCACCGATCAATTTCTCCAGTTGATCCCCCGGCGCGTAATGAGCATTCAACATCTTGCCCCGGGAGTCACATACGTCGCTGATACCGGCAAGCATGCGGGTATGCCCCGGCGCGGCGTTGGATCCGTCGTAGCGCAGGAGCACACCAATGTTGTCACGGTTGCGACCGTTGTCGCCGGTGACACGGTAAGACGTGGAGGAGTTGTATCCCAATCTGGCAGCAGCATCCAGGACCATACTCCGGGTTTCTGGGCGAAGGTTGGCGTTGTTGTTGAGTGCACGGGAGACCGTGGATACCGATACTCCCAGGTGCTCGGCCAGATCTCTCTGTGTTACGCCCATACCACTTCCTTTCCACCACGCGTCACGGCCCGTCTGACATCGTCAAAAATCAAACGGGTGCGTATCAGCATCGATGTTTTCGTGTCTCATAAGTCACTGGCCAGGTAGAATACCATGCGTTGCACAACAGTGCAACATCGCGTGCAATATTATGCAACATCTTCAATGATTGAAAGCCAGGCAGATCATTGTGTGACGTGAATTCCCCCATGCCCTGGATCCCTGTATCATCAGATATCCGTCCGAACGCTATTCCCAGATAAACCACTCATTGGTGTGTTGATACGATCCATAGAATCGGTTTGCGGGCGTCGCCATCTCGATGTTCGGGAACGCATCCACGTGGCCGTCCAGAAAGGTCACGTTGCTGCCCTCGATATCCGTGTGTCTGTGGGTGACCCAAGACGAAGCGTTAGACGGATCCGAACGGACGCACTGGATTGCAGTCTGGTAGTTATTCGCCGGGTACCGGTCCACGCCCCTGCTGCGGTCGTCGAATGACGCATCGCTGCCGGCGTCCATGAACAGGATGGCCTCGGTGGGCCGCCCCACCCGCAGGTGCTCCCGACTGTGGGAGAGAGCATTACGGCGCACACTGATGCTGGTGGTATAAGGAAACATATTGTCATCCAGTCCTTTTCGGATTCCCAGGTAATCCTCTCCGCGGGCGGTGGCCGCATTGGAAAGTGATTCCGGGCAGTCGAAGGGGGTCCCCTTGTGGAACTTGTATCTGCTGTCCCATTGTCCGCCGCTGCCGCTGGGATTGTCGGCGACAGTGGATGAGGTGTCTATTGTATTCGAACGCCTCATATTAACCATGTGACTCCATCCCTTATATTCCAGATCGTCCATAAACTCAGCAGCCGGAGAATACACGTACGGCATGATAAAATCATGCCAGCTCCACTCGGGGCTGGTTTCCCACATGCGGCCGCTTTCGTACATGCGTGCGTTGCCATCAGTGTGTGGATAGTCGCCGTCGTTATCGTTGGAGAAATACACGAATCCACTGAAAATGGTCTTCTGATTGTTGACGCACTGTATCCGCCGAGCTGCAGCCCTGGCATGTGAAAGCGCCGGCAACAGCATGGCCGCCAGGACGCTGATGATGGCGATGACAACGAGCAACTCTATCAGGGTGAACGAATGACGTTTCATTGAGCCCTTCCTCTGGATCTTAAAAAGCATTCTTCACACCTCCACTTTCACTTATATAAACCCGGTTTCCGTTGCGCAAGCCGGAAACGCAAACACATCAGGTTGAAGCCTGAGAATCTCCCGGGCCAGCCGCGAGGATTTATTTCCTGTGTTCGGTCTTTTTTTAGATTGAAACATGACTATCCCCCGATAAGCGCCGGGGATTATGCCCATAAGATAAATCAGGGCGCAAAAATCGTTGCCATAGGGTCGCAGTGCGACTAAATCGCTCCCCGTTCTTCAACAACACGATCATGGATCACGGTTCCGGCTCCCAGCTCCAGTGGGGATTGCCGTCGTTGTCCGAGTCATCGTTCCCGACCCAACCGAAAAAAAGCTCTGGGTCTCCCGGGGCCTTTATTTTGCGGATATTCGGGATGAAACCGGTATGGCCGTCCAGATACAGGACATTCGACCCGCCGTTGTGACGCCAGGTGGCTCCTCCTCGCGGACCATTGTTATAGTTCCCCTCTCGTGGATTCGTGATCCACTTGCCTGCTCCTCGCGGAAGGTCCGGGCGTCCACCCGAATCCTTCGGGTCCATCTGCGCATCCATCACCAGAATGCGTTTTTGCGGGTTGCCCAATCGGCGCCATTTCGTCGCCTGCCTCCCGGGATCCCAGGGATCATAGCCCGGCATGCCGTTTAGGATGACATTGTAATCCTGCCTCTCCTCCCACTCTCCGGCCCCGGGCTTTGCATTAAGGGCAGAGGGACAATCGAGAATGGACCCTGCGTGGATCTTGAACTCACCGGTTTCATACACCCCCGTGGGATGATTCTGGCCGAAATGAGGTTTCCCACCGGGTATGTTTTTTAATTTCGCCCGGTCTGTAGTACTTTCCGGCTCCCTCAGATTGTTCCAGCCAACGTAGTTACTATCTTCGGCCTCTTTTTGCATCTCCGGATTGGTTTCCAGCAGGATGAACTCATGCCACGTCCAGTAATCCATGTAGCCCCAAGAACTTATGGAACCCTTTGCAGGCGGTGTAAGCCCGCCAGTCCTCATCTTGAAATACTCGAAGGCCTGCACCTGCTGCCTCATCTGGCTCTTGCACGACATACTCATCGCCGCCTCGCGCGCGCTTTCCAGTGCCGGCAGGAGCATGGCCGCCAGGACGGAGATGATCGCAATAACCACAAGCAGTTCTATCAGGGTAAACTGCTGATGATCCGTCCTTCGCCGCCGTTTCGGCTGGTCGGCCAGAAGCAATTCTGTCAGTTTGGAAGTATGCGGTCTCATCGCACTCCTCCTCTATATCTTAAAAACATCCCACCCTTTGAATATCCAACTCTATACCAATCGGTTTCCGTTACGCAAGCCGGTAATGCCAATACACCAGGGTAAATCATCACCCAGACCTACGCGCACATTCAGCCCGGGCCAGGATCTGCCGGGCTTTCAACCCTGTGGAGTTGTTGGAGGGCCAACGGCCCGATAGATATTAGCCCGGACAACAGTGGTCTCAGAACTCCTGATCCGTTGGAAAATAAAGTGGACCCTATTCGACATGTAGCGGGGAACAACATCCGGTGTCTTCTTGGAAAAAAGTC
>CAZXYF010000041.1:0-20781 GCA_964644705.1 uncultured candidatus Brocadiaceae bacterium
AGTACGCCTCAACCGGGACGAGCCCGGCAGTAGGCCCATCTGGAATAACGTGGTTTATCAATCACTTACTGCACGTATACGGCTCAGACCATAACATATCATTGCTGGCACTCATTTTACAATTTTAAAAGCAAAGCTTGACAGGCTCAGATCTCAATCTTCATGTTCGGCCAACGGGGGGACCTCATCGACCTCGTCCCACCGGCCCCCATACGGAGCGCCGCCCGATGTATAGCCGGCTATGTATGCAAAAGTCGCGCCAACACCCCGCCCCCACCTGTCGTTGCGCGTTTTGTTCTGTTCCTCCTTTTTGCGTTTCCCGGCGCCTTGCCCTCGATGAACTGGCGGACCTGCTGTTCATACTCCTGGTCAATGGATACTCCCAGAAGCCTCAGCTCTTTGATGGCACACAGGATATCGACGCCATATCTCTTTCTGTAAGATTGGATGATGTGCTTCCCCGAATATTTATTGACCCAGTCCGAATCTCTGGCCGACTGCAGTCGGCCTTCGCGATCCATGCAATGTCGACGCGGCTGCCCGTTGCTCATTGTCCTGACCTTCCATTTTTAGAATCTACTCGCCGAAGAACTCCTCAAATTGTGATGCTTGCCTGGAATGCCTTTTTGAGGGACCCTTCAGGCCACATTTTTCTTCACCATCCTTATGACCCAACCCTACGAGGGCCTTTGGCCCTCTCCAGATCGGGCTACGATGAATCGGCCATCAGCACTGCTGTGAGAGTGCAAATCGCACCAGACTCAGCCGCTCCCGATAGACCTCGTCGCCGTTCTCAAACACACACACGACGCGCCCGTCGGGTATCTGGGCCAGATCGCTGTAACCGGATGGGCCGGGGTTCACGCTGTACTTCCGGGGGAACGTTGCACCCTGATCGTCACTCACACTGATGCTGAGATTCCTGCGTTCCAGACAATGATTCACGTCACCGTAATCGTCAATCGTCTGGTTCAGATTCGACAGAATCACTTTCCCGGATGTCGAACCGCGCACAAGCTTCAATATGGATCCCTGGCAGGTGGAATCGGGCAGATCCTCGCACAACTCCGGCTCGGACCACGTCCGTCCTCCGTCATCGCTCACCGCACGGGCCCGACGGTTCTGCATGTGCGCCCGCATATTGAGCAGAAGAGATCCGTCGTCCCGCTCGCAAACGGTCGACTCGTTGAGCCAGGGAATCGTCGCGGGCACCAGACTCCGCACTTCCCAAGTTCGGCCGTGGTCCACGCTGGCAATCACCCCACATCGGACAGAATCTTTGTTCTCGTTGAGCAGTTCGGGATTGTCATGGCAGCGCTGTTTGAGCTGGGTATGTGCATGAAGCGGCATATTATTGAGCCAGACAGGCGCGACGAGTTCTCCATTTTCCCGCTGAATTCCGTGGACAGGTCCCGTGGCCAGTCGCTGCCGGTCCGGATAATTAAAATCATCGAAGATCGCGGTAATCTCCCGCGGGCCCGTCCACGTCATACCGTCGTCGGAACTGCGCACGCAGTAACAACGTTCATTGTCCCGGCAAAACAACACCACGAGGTCTCCGGTATCATGGTCGACGATCGGACACGGATTGCCCGTCGTCACGTCGTGGTTTTCCCGCTCGCCAAAGCTATAGACGGTCTGAATATCGGACCAGTTTTCTCCTCCGTCGTTGCTCCGCAGCATGACGAGATTGACGTCACCGTCGTCCGCGGGGGAATTCTTGCGTCCCTCGGCAAACACCAGCAAAGTGCCCTCATCCGTCACAACCATCGTGGGTATGCGGATGGTGTGATATCCCTGATCGCCGCATGCGGTGAGTTCAAAACGTTCGACATCACTTAATTTGTTCATATGTTGAAGATTGTTTTTTTGTAGGATAAAGTATATCTAATCGACGCGTCATCCATCGGAGTGGATTATGGGATTCTGCGAATGAAGATTTACCTCGACAATTGTTGTTATAATCGGCCATATGACGATCAGACGCAACTAAAAATTCGGCTTGAAACTGAAGCCAAATTGAGTATTCAGGATAAGATCGAATTAGGGGAATTAAGTCTTGTTTGGTCATACGTACTTGATTTTGAAAACGAAGCCAATCCCTTCGAAGAAAGAAAAAATGACATTCGACACTGGCGCGAAAAAGCTGTTGAGGATATCGTTCAAACACCGCGTATAATTGAAATAGCCAAAGACCTACAAGAACACGGTCTGCGTCCCAAGGATTGTCTACATGTTTCTTGTGCCGTCAAAGCACAATGTGCATATTTCTTTACGACAGACCAGGGCATCCTGAACAAAAATGGGGAAATTGAAAACATTCGGATCATCAACCCCGTAGAATTCATTTTGGAGGGCAAAGTATGACCACAGACACAGAGTTAAAAGTTAGAGGTTGCGAGGCGTTATCCGAGGCTTTGGGGGAGGTAGATGCAGAAAGATTTATTGCACTCATTCAGAAAGAACCATTTGATTATACCGAATGGCAAAAACATTTGTTTGAAGGGCAAAGTATAGACGAGATCAGCAGGAAAGCCATGATGGCTCGTCAACACTCGCGAGGAGACGTGGAGCAATAGATATCATAACGTAAGACCTGAGCGAATCGGGCCTTTACCCCCACAGATGGTGACTTCCGTTTTTGAGGTTTTATGGCGCCTTATGAACACCATAAAAGATTCGTGACGCGGGCTCAGGGGCAGGCAGCATGACTCCAAGATTCAGTAAGCTAAACTCCGAAACCCTTCTATTCGGTGAAACGTGATCAGGTTACCATCGTGGGGTGATTTTGCACGCACATCCCCGGAACGACTCAAGACCACAAGATCCTCCCCGTCGATGACCATCGATGCATAATGACGCGAGGCCTTTTCCACGGGACCGGTCGCAACCAGCCCCGCAAAACACCAGTCCACCATGTTCCGGGAAAAATGGAGCTGGAGTCGCCGGCGTTCGTTACTTGGGAGATTATACCGATCATCCGGCAGCCGATCCGGTCGCGTCATGCTGTCGGTGGCCTGGGTGGAAAGCAACCAGTAGAGCTGTGTCTTCTCATCAAACACCACGTGGAACTTCATCTGACCGCCGGGACACGGGACGTAAAACATCTTCTTTCCGGACGGCGCGGTCTCGAGCATGGTCTTCATCGGGCCGGTCCCGGGCCTGTCGCCCTGTTCGACGACTTTCGCGATGCTGGCATAGCCGGTCATGCCGGTGTGGGCCCGCATGAACAGGTGGAACGTCCTCCCCTCGGGATCATACCAGATGTGATCGGAGTCGTGGATCCGAACAACGTTGGTCTCCAGCCAGCCGATTGGGCTCATGGGCCGGCCCTTCGCCACGAAATTCGGCTCATCGGGCTTCGACTCGAAGAATGGCACGCCGAACCACTCAAGGTCCTCCGGCGTCACCACATCCTCAAAGACCAACTCGCTGGCGAACGTCCAGTTCTCGCGCTTCGTCAGATCATCGTCCGCATCGCCACGCATCAGCACCGGCGCCACTTCGCCAACGTACCACCCACGGATGTTCTGCCGAACCCGCCGTTCCATGACCAGATACACCTTACCGTGGGCGTAATGGACGTTGCACGGTGCCTGATGCCAGTGCTGGCCGTCGGTGAGTTTGACGGGTTCGCTCCAGGTCTCTCCGCCGTCATCCGAACGGATGACCATCAGGTCGCCGGCCTGCCCCAGCACATAGATCGAGTCCCCGGCAACAAAGGGGCGGGCATGCATGAACGGAAAGTTCACGCGGTGCCTCCAGGTCCTGCCGCCGTCGTCCGAGGTATAAACCCGGCCCTGCCACAGGCGCCCGTCTCGCTGGCGCTCGTACTTCACCCCTTCCAGTTCCTCTGCAGCGGGACCGCCCAGGTCGATGGTCGCCACCAGCCGCGGCCCGGCCGTCGCAACCAGCCGCCCTTCGTCGAGCCGCGCAAGGCCCGGACTGTATGAGAAAATGTGCTCCGGATCGGGTGACTCGTAGACGGTCACGTAGTCCTGCGCGAGTGGCCTGATGCACTGATCTGGAATATTCATTTTTTGTGTCCTCCCGGCCGTTCCGTTTTATTGAACTGTTGTTTGCGCGTCTTCGGGTAGTGCAGAAGTACGCCTCAACCGGGACAAGTCTGCAGTAGGCCCGTCTGGAATAACGTGGTTCACTGAATACTTACCTTCGTGCGGGCTAAAAAAGGGTGAGGGAATATTCTTGAAATCCGTGGCTCCGTCGCTTAGCTCCATCGCCAAGGGGGATGGTTTGAGACGCCCCCTTGGGGCTAAAGACACAACAGATTCGGTTGGCGAAATTTGCAAACTCCAGATCAAGTTCCGGTCGGCCTCAGGTCGTGTAATCGACCAACGTCTGCACTGGCATTATGGCCAGGTCCACCTCATCCCGTATGGTCGTGGTGAAGACCACGTATCTGTCATTGCAGCAAAACCGGGGATGAGGGTCAATGTGGTAGTTGCGCCCGACGTAATTATGTTGCTCGGGATTCTCCACCAGGGTAACAAGCTCGTCGGTGTCGCGGTTGAGAAAATGAACCCCGGATCGGCATCCACGATAGAAGTTGGTATTGGAATCCCCCACGATGTAACGCCCGCCACGGCTGTTGTGGGAGTGCCAGCAGTGATGGGGGAATGATATCTTTTCCACTTCCGAAGTCTGAATGTTCACACGCCAGGTGTCATTCCCCTGCACGCACCACACGTGCTCACCATCGGCGTCCCACCATTCGTGGCTGACCCGCACGGGTTCATCAAAAATGGGTTGCGGGCCCTCCCCACGCTTGATGAGCCACATGCGATTCTCGATAGGTATCTTCAGCCCGGTGATCGGATCGCGATGGTTCTCCTGCGCGAAGAGAACGAGATCGGAGTCGGTGGGACTGAACTGCGCGTGATTGTAATTCCGGTCAAAACGGTGCCACACCTCAAAGTCGCCCCCATCCAGTGGTATGCTGCCGAAGATGTATTTCAGTCCGATTCCCATATCAACGAGGAATTCCTTACCATCCGCCGAAAGCGTCAGATGAGTGGCCGATCTTTGAATCCCTCTTTCGCCAACAAGCTCCTCCGGCACTGCGTTTATCCGCTCAACCGAAGAATCCACCTGCGGGCCGCGCTTCCACAACATCCGACCCGTCATCCAGTATGCGTCCCCGCTGTCCGGGTCAACGTAAGGCGACGCCGCCCCAAATTGCGTCTCGGGAAAGTGTCGTACTGAATCCTGTTCCAGGTCCACAACTCCGAGAGTCCGCGTTCTGGAGGGCGGAAAGCCACAGTAGAACCACAGGTAACGCCCGTCGGCGCTCATGGAATCGTTCACAAAATAAAAGCCCTGCTGCACGGGAGCCACCTTCCGGTCCAGGATGTAGAAAGATGGTGCGTCTTCCTCCGGTTGGACGGAGGTGAACAATGTGCTGTTCGCTAACTCATTCATTGGAAGTTACCTTTACGAAATGGAAGCTTGACCACGAGTCTCATCATTTATTTCGTTGCTTCTCTCGCGAGAACAACTCGACGATTATTCCCTTCCGGAATCACCACGCGGGCCCACCCTTCGCCGCTATCCTGTTTTTCCAGTGACTTCCCCTCCAGGGTCACGCCGTGGAGCCGCGGGTGATAAAACGTGACCATCACGTCCTGCGCGGTGGTGATCCGCCCGGTATTCCCGCGCATGTGCAGGCTGACAAATCTTTCCGAAGTAAAACCGATGGCCCCGTTTCGAAATTTGCACCCACCGCCCACAAAATAGAACGGGGTCTTCTGGCCGACCATCCGATACACGACCGACTTCCCCTGAAAACTGACGTTCTCCGATACGGTGCATTCAACCCGTCCCTTGCCGGCAAAAACGCGATCCACGGCTCCGTCATGTTCCACCCGAACACCATCCATCCCCCCGGCGGAAAGTCTTTCTAAACTGGCCTTTTGATGATCTTCGTCGTGCGGCAACAGAACCGTCACAATATCCGCTTCCCCGCTCTCATCAACTGCGTAGGTAGCCTCCAATCTGTAATGCTCGGGGCGGCTTGCCCGCTCTGAACTGGAGGGGGACAGTGACATTTCCACGTTTTCGGGTTCAGTGCCATAAAACACCGCCAACCGGGTATCTTCCACCTCATTGAACAAATTCGACCGTGCATCATATTCGGTGCTCGACCGAAGCACATCCGGTTCGACGTCGGTGGAGGGATGGATATACGTGTTCACCACATCGTCAGCATGGGCCTTCACACCATCCACGACAACAAAATATCCATTCGCGTCGTCCTGACCGTGAACCAGCATCAGACGACGTTTGAAGGATGCGCCCTCCGGAAGTGCATGGTCGGACAGTCCCACCGCATAATCGAACCCGTCCCCGGTCAATCCACCTTCCACACCGCCACCGGATCGACTCGCATGCTCCTTACCATTGATCGTGAGGGTGTTCTGGCGCGGCGCAGGCCGCGTCACGGGTCCCAGCCAGCCGCCATTCATCAGCAGACGTGCCCCGTAGGCCGAGAGGGAGAGTGCATTAGTTTCCTGGTGGGCGTGCCACTGTGCGGGAGCAGTGATGTTGTAGAGTGCCGCGCCCAGGGACGCGCTCGAATCCTCCGGTTCACGGAAAAAAGCGCCGCCATCGGCATACACCCTGCTGGTGGGAACCTCGGGCGCATAATTTCGCTCCCGCAGAACGTAGCTCATGATATGGCCCGGCGGCTGGTGATCTTGCATCGCCCAGGTCATATAACGCGCCGCCTCGTCGTCGAATCGCCCCGCTCGGTAGGCCAGAACAGCGTTCGGGATTCCACCGGGAATAAAATCGCCGAATGCATGGAGCTGCCTGGCCGGCGTCACAGAATAGCCATACAACCACCGGTAAAACTTCTTCAGCCGTGGATTATCGTAGTATCGATTGTCCACACCGGTGAACTCCAGCACGTCGGCGTAACCGGTCTTCTGCAGACGACCCGTGTTGCTGGCCAGCCGCGCCCACGCATAATTGGTTGCCGTGGTCATCACCCCATCCGGCGTTATCTGTCGGACAAAGTGCTCGTAGTAGGCATCGTCGGGCGATGTCCTCTCGCCATTATAAATCGCCCATGTTTCATGCGTGCCACGACGAGCGAGCAGCCACGCGCCATCGCGGGAAATATTTTCAATCTGCCGCTGGATAACCGTCTCACACTTCTGGATCTGGGTCTCGGTCAGATCAGCATAAGCCACGTCGAGTGCAATAATGGCCACAAAAGCCGCCCCCATCGGCGGGACGACGCCGTTCCAGCTTTTTTCCTCATCGAAGTCCAGCGCCGCGAGGTGTTCGGTGATCGCCCGCCAGATACGTTCCGCATAATCAGGACTACTGCGCGGCTTCAGAATGTAAGCCAGCGCACAGGCCCCCAGAAACCTCTGCACTCGGACGGGTGATATTTCCCGCTGATCGGCGTTCAGACCTTTTTCAATCCGGATAAACGCGTTGCGTTTCATGGTCGCCCAGGGTTCGAACCGGGCTCTTTCCCGTAACGCCTCAAATTCATCCCGCCTGCATATAAGAAATGGATGCTCTTTCGCATCAGCGTTCTTCATTCCCGCACACCTCGTGGTTTTTGAGTTAGCGTTGATCACCAGGTCTAACCTGAAAGGAGGGATCAGAACGCATACGCGAACAATCAACGTTCCATTTCATGCACGCCCTCCATTCACCCGTAAGATTCTTGGAAGGCCGCGCATGCTACTGGAGGGCACAAACCATGTCAAACACGAGTCCGCGCACTGACTTTTTAATTGACCCGCGGGAACTGCATTTACTAATGTTCTGAAAAACATTGCGCCGTCCGACTCAAAAATGCCGCCCATCACCAGATGTCCGCGGTTTGACACATTATCACAAACAGAAGTAAACTCATTCCCTTCTATTATTCGTCCCATCTACAGACTTTTATCAATATCAAACTGGAGACAGCGATGGATTTGAGAAGTGACACCGCCACAGAAGGAGTTGACCGCGCACCGAGCCGTGCTTTGCTCTACGCAACAGGACAGTACACTCCGCGCGACCGCGAGAACAACAAGCCCATGATCGGCATCGCGAGCGCTTTCACCGATCTGATACCGGGTCATTCCGCTCTGCGGAACCTGGAGCGGTCCATCGAAAAAGGCGTCGCGACCGGGGGCGGGACATCCTTCATTTTCGGTGTCCCCGGCATTTGCGACGGTATTGCCATGGGCCATCATGGAATGCACTACAGCCTCCCCTCCCGTGAATTGATTGCCGACACCATTGAAACGGTGGCTGAAGCGCATCGTCTGGACGGACTGGTGCTGCTGACCAATTGCGACAAAATAACCCCCGGTATGCTTATGGGCATTGCCCGCATTGATATCCCGGGGATCGTCGTCACCGGTGGCCCGATGTTGAGTGGTCACTGGCGTAAAGAAGGTGAAAATCAACCCTGCCGTCTTTCACTTGTTCGTGACACCTTTGAGGCGATTGGGCGCCACAAAGCTGGTGAAATTGATGATGAAGAGCTGACCAACCTTGAGCTACACGCCTGCCCGGGTCCGGGTGCCTGCCAGGGACTTTATACGGCCAACACCATGGCCTGCGCCACCGAAGCAATGGGAATGAGTATGCCCGGCTGCGCCGCCACCCCCATTGTGGAGGCGGGCAAACAGCGCATTGCGGAAGCCAGTGGCGAACGCATTGTTGAGCTGGTTGAACAGGACATAACAGCGCAAAACATCATAACCAGGGAAAGCATACACAACGCCATTGTGGTCGATATGGCGCTCGGTGGTTCCACCAACAGCTGCCTCCACATCCCGGCGATCGCCCATGAGGCCGGTGTGGATGTGCCACTCGACATGTTTGATGACGTCAGCCGTGATGTTCCCCACATCGCCAACCTACGACCTGGCGGTGATTACTTCATGGAAGATCTCGCCCATGCCGGCGGGATCCCGGCCGTATTGAGTCGATTAACCGACGCAACCAACGATTGCCTTACCGTCAGCGGCGACACCACCCATGAGATAGCGGGACGCGGGGAGGTGATGGATGACGATGTCATTCGGACCGTTGATGACCCCTATCATCCCGAAGGCGGAATGGCCGTTCTGAAGGGCAACCTCGCCCCAGAAGGATCCGTTATCAAACAGAGTGCCGTTAGCGAGAAAATGCGTCAGTTCAGCGGCCCGGCCCGAATATACGACAGCGAAGATGACGCGATAGAGGCCATCATGGACGGTGAAATGGAAGGCGGCGAGGTAATCGTTATCCGGTATGAAGGCCCAAAAGGTGGGCCCGGAATGCGGGAGATGCTGAATCCGACGGCCGCCCTCATGGGAATGGGACTGGGAGACGAATGTGCACTGATCACCGACGGCCGATTCAGCGGGGGAACCCGGGGGCCCTGTATTGGTCATGTAAGCCCCGAAGCCGCCGCAGGTGGTATAATCGGGCTGGCCGAAGAGGGGGATGAAATCACCATAGACATTCCCAATCGCACCCTTGAGCTGGAAGTCGATGAACAGGAACTGGTCGAACGGCGGGAATCCTGGTCACCGGTCCCACCGAAAATCTCAACGGGCTATCTCGCGCGATATGCGCGTTTCGTAACCAGCGCTGCGACTGGTGCCGTTTACGACATCGGGCAAGACACTTGATGCCGCATCTTGATGTTTTTGCGCTCGGCCCCCATACTGTATAATACATGTATTATGTCTGGTATAGGAATCAGCATTACAATCCAATCGCCTCAATCCATTAGAAGGTGAAACCATGATGAAAAGGATTCTCCCCCCCATCCTTGCCGCCATCTTTTTCGCCAGTATGCTCGCCTCTGCTGAGCCCACGTCGATGGACGATACTGGCGAGGCCAGTTCAACATGGGAAAAACTGCAACCGGTACGCAAACTGTGGCGTAATCGGGAATACGAGGCCGCTCAAAGTAAACTCGCCCACATAGCCCGGGTCAACAAAATGACGGGCATCGGGATTGACGTTGCCTCATTAAAGGAACTGCTTACGGAGGTGAAGGGCATCGTAGATGAGGGATATTCCTCTTTGAAAATCAAAGAAGGCCGAATCTATCCCGTCCCACTTAAAGAGGGAGGAAGCCTGGAAGGCAAAGTCATAAAAGTGAACGATGAAACAATCGTTCTCGAATATAACGAGGGGACTCAAAGCATTGCGCTTGATCAGATTGATATAGAGCGCATCATTCGACTGTCCGTGCTGAAATACAGTCCAGATTCCCCAGAAAATCAGGCATTATTCGCGGCACTCTACACGATGGAAGGTGAACTGGACAAGGCACAGAAAGCATTAAAGCGCGCGGCCAAAGGTGGTTATGACGCACAGGAAGAAAATCGATTCGTCAAATGGGTCAAAAGCGCCAAGGAAGCCCAACAGCGTGACAAAACGAGAAAGATGACCGAGGAAAAACGAAAAAACACGGAGACTGAATCAGTCTCGTCCAAGGATAACAAGAAAACCATCAAGCAGATTCACAAAGGGGAAAAAGATATTGTGGTGCTCGTGGATCGAATTCACGGGAAAAATGTACCGAAATTGATCCGTCGAAAACTGGAGAACCATAATGTCAAGGTCAAGTACGCCACTGGGGACAACTACAACGAAAAAACACTGGAACAAACATCCGTCGTCCTCATCAAAGACAAAGCGGCGGGGCCCATATCGAAGAGTGACGCGCGGGCTCTGGCTCAGTTCGTTCGCGATGGCGGTGGCCTGGTCTATTTCGGATCGACCGGGAAAGCAGATCCATCCCTTGAACCTTTCATGAAGGCCCTGAACATTAAAATACTGACCGATGAACTGCGGGTAAAAGCCAATACACCCGACAACATCCCCAAAAGTCGTGCCGTTGCCGGCCCGATCGGGAAACATCCTATAACCCGCAACGCCGGCCCTGTGTTTTTCCCGCTGCGAACATGCACCATCGATACGAGTCGGGACAAGGCCTTTTTGATCACTTCAAACCATGTAAAGAGTCAGATATCAGACGAATCGCCTCTCATTATGGGCGCTACGTTTACTCTTGGTGGCGGCAAAATAGTAACATTCGGGACGATTCCCCACCTGTATGACCGCAAAACCAAGCAATCCGCCCGTCGCATCGTTCTCAACGCAATTGCCTGGGCCAATCGATAGGTCGGCGTCTGAACTTCACTCGACGGGATTAACCAGCTCGCCCACCTGTTCAATCGCGCACCGTACGCAATCTCCCGATTCCAAATACGTCGGTGGATCCTGCCCTGCCCCAACCCCTGACGGCGTGCCCGTGGAAACTACGTCGCCCGGCTCGAGGGTGAAAACTTCGCTCAGATAAGACAGAATCGTCGGAATATCGAACACCATCTCTCCCGTGTTCGCCCGCTGACGGCACTGTCCGTTTATCGTGCATCGGATATCTAAATTGTGCGGATCCGGGATTTCATCGGCGGTTACCAGAGCGGGCCCAATCGGACAAAAGGTATCAAAGGACTTTCCCAAATACCATTGCCCCCCCGGTTTCTCGTGCTGGTAATCCCGCGCGCTCACATCACACAGCACAGAATATCCGGCGACATGATCCAGCGCATTTTCGGCGGATATGTGACGGGCGGTCCGCCCGACAACCACAGCAAGTTCCACTTCGTAATCCACTTTCTCCGCAACCCGCGGTAATTGAATCGGGGCTTTCGGACCAATCACGCTTGATGTCGCCTTCGCGAAAACCACGGGTTCATCCGGCACGTCCGCTCCGCTTTCAGCAGCGTGATCGCGATAATTTCGCCCCAGGCATACAATTTTCCCTGGCCGATGGAACGGAAAGGTCAATTCCACTTCCTCCAGTGACTTCACGCTCCCATCGGGCAATTTGGAAGGAGCAACATTCGCCAGCTGAAGGATTTCAGACAATTCATCCTTCGCACCGGTTTCCCCGATTAATTCCAGGGGGGCAGATGGCAGAGAATCTCCAGATGCCAGCTGGAGATCGAGAACCTCGTTTCCAATCATAACTCCCACGCGTTTTCCGTCGTCCCGAAACCTGACTATTCTCATTCCAAATTCTCCTTTACGCCAATCGGACTATACAAAAATCAATCAGTGAGGCCGGAAGAACTCCGTTAGGTTTTCCCATAATACCCGCACCTCACGCCGGGGTAAATCATATTTTATTCTACCCGAAGGCCCGAGTGAAAAAGGAACAATTACCCCCGTTTGGCCGGAGACAACCCACTGCAGACTAAGATAATTGTTCGGACAATAACAAATGCTGCGGGACGCGTGGCCCTTCGTCGATCACATTTATCGTTCGCCCTCATCGGTTGTCCGAGCGGACTTCCGGAAAACGGCCGACAAAGGCGATGGACGAAGGGGCTCGACGAATGCTCCAGCGCCCTGCCGAAAGGCCCTATCGTTTGGCTTGGTACGCCTGCTGTAGTGCACAGGTACGCCCCCACCGGGATAAACCCGGCAAGTAGGGCATCACAAAACGCACCTGATTCACCGGATACCCACAGTCCCGCCCGATCACACCGATCAGACGAGGCAATATTGACGGACAGATGGCGGCATCCTGATATACGCAGACACGTCATATCGCGCGAATTATGGCCCCCTGCGCACGGTTGCGCCAATCCTCTCTCTGTGCTATCATACCGATTCGTGTATAAAAAGATTTTACGGGATACACTATATCTCAAGTGATGATAAGAACTTTTGCAAAGGTATCGGGAAGCTGGTTCCAGTATCCTCAACATGGAGGATGCCACCGGTGATTGTAACAATAGATGGGCCGGCTGCGGCCGGTAAAAGCACGGTGGCACGCCGACTGGCCCGGGAACTTGGATTTCATTATCTGGACACCGGCGCCACCTACAGAGCCGTCACCTGGAAAGCCCTCCAGCAGGGCATTGATTTTGACAACCCGGACAAACTGGTCCAACTGGCTAACAATACCAGCATTCAATTTGTCAAACAAGACGGTGATCAGCGAGTGGTATGCGATGGTGTGGATGTGACGGACGAGATCCGAACCCCCGATGTAACGAAAAACATCCATTATCTGGCCGATGAGCCTGAAGTGCGTAACGCCCTCAGTCGCATTCAGCGGGATTTTGCCGAAGGGCGTAATGTCGTCACCGAGGGACGGGATCAGGGAACCGAAGTTTTTCCTGATGCTGAAGTCAAATTTTATCTGGATGCCTCGGCGGAAACGCGTGCGCGACGACGCTTACGGGACATGGAGGCAAAGAACGTCGATACGAACCTTGAGGAGACCCTCGCCGCCATCCGCAAGAGAGATCAACAGGATCAGAACCGCCGTATGGGCGGGCTGCGCCGGGACGATGATATGATTGTTATTGACAGCACGAATTTGACGGTGGAAGAAGTGGTCGCCAAAATGCAGAGAAAGGTCCAGACACAAGCCGATATGATCTTTTCGGACACGGATCCTGAAACGGCGGCCGGACGAGCACATGCATAGGGAAAACCGCTTTGCACACCATCTGATGCGCAAGACTCTCTATCTGGTATCCCGTTACGTGTCGGGAACAGCAGTCACCTGTCTCACAGGAGTAAGACACTTCAACGTGCCCGACTTACACTCCTATGAGGGAGTTTTACTGGTTTCCAATCATCAGAGTTTCCTGGATCCCGTGCTGGTCGGTATGCCACTGGAACGGCGGATCAATTATCTGGCACGCAGCACATTGTTTGACACTCCGGTTTTTGGATCTCTGATCCGCGCATTGGGCACTATTCCACTGCGTCGCGGAACTGGCGATGGCGCTGCTCTACGCGCAGCCATGTCGGTGCTGAAAGATGGGCGCCCGTTGCTTCTGTTCCCGGAAGGTACACGGTCCTCAGACGGGAGCCTTGGGACGATGAGTCCGGGGGCGGCCATGATGGCCGCGCGGTGCAAAGTGCCGGTCATCCCGACATATATCGAGGGGGCCTTTGATGCATGGCCCAAAAGCAGGACTCTGCCACGGCCAGCGCGCACAGTTGTGGTTTATGGCGAACCGCTGCCGTCGGCGGATAACGATGGAACAGAACTGAACCAGAAAATCATGAGCAGTATTGTGGACATGCGTGAATTCGCATGTTCTCTTTTGGATAAAAGCCCACGTAAATAGGGCGAGAAGACAAATGTCCAATACAGCAAAAGGAGTGTCCGTCCCTCTTCTGGTGGTCAGAAGAGACGGGCGCAAGCACTCCCGGGCAGCATCACGGTGATGTTGTCCCGTTAGTTATACCCGTTTTTCTCAACCAAAGAAGGTTTACTCTCACATGCTTCATCGCGACATACTGGCTGAACTAGATATTGATAAAGATGAAATTGAACGCGAGGTCCAGGCGGCCTTGCAGGGCATCGGGACCGATGAGCTCGAAGAACAACTGGATGAATCCGTTCAGGACTTTAGCGTCAACACGGTGCTTGAAGGGACCGTGGTGAACATTGGCGATGACGAAGTAATGGTGGATGTTGGCTACAAAAGCGAAGGCGTTGTACCCCGGTATGAATGGGATGACCCTTCCTCTATCGAAGTTGGCGATAAAGTTGATGTTCTGCTGGAAGCCGTTGAGGGTGATTCCGGCATCGTCCAGCTCAGCAAACATAAAGCCGAACGCATCAAAGCGTGGGAACAGATTACCAGCACCTGCGATGAAGATGACGTCGTTACGGGCCGGGTCATGCGGAAAATCAAGGGCGGACTGCTCGTTGACATTGGCGTCCCGGTTTTCCTCCCCGCCAGTCAGGTGGATATCCGCCGACCGGGCGAGATTGCCGATTACATCGGCCATGATCTGACCTGCAAGATCCTCAAGATTGACGAAGGCCGACGCAACATCGTTGTCAGCCGTCGTCAGTTGATCGAGCAGCAACGGGAAGTTATGGCGAAACGTCTCTTCCCGAAATTGGAAGAAGGCGAAATCCGCAAGGGCAAGGTCAAGAACATCGTCGACTTCGGGGCGTTTGTGGACCTCGGAGGCGTCGATGGCCTGCTCCATATTACCGACATGAGCTGGGGACGAATCAGTCATCCCAGTGAGATGGTCGCCATCGACGATGAAATCATGGTCAAGATCCTCAACGTCGATGAGGAACAGGGCAAAATTGCTCTTGGCCTCAAACAGAAAACGCCCAGTCCGTGGGACGACATCGAAGAGAAATATCCCGTGGGCTCGACAGTCAGTGGCGAAGTCGTCAACCTGATGAGCTATGGTGCCTTCGTCAAACTTGAGGAAGGCGTCGAAGGGCTTGTGCACATCAGTGAGATGTCCTGGACCCGGCGCATCAATCATCCAAGCGAAGTTGTGGCAATCGGCGATAATGTCGACGTCGTTGTCCTTGACATCGATACGGAGAAAGAACAGATCAGTCTCGGCATGAAGCAAACCGAGAAAAACCCGTGGGAGGCCGTCAAAGAGAATTATCCTCCGGGCACAACCGTTGTCGGCCAGGTGCGCAACCTCACCAGCTACGGCGCCTTTGTCGAGATTGAAGAAGGTATCGACGGTCTGCTCCATGTCAATGACATGTCATGGACCCGAAAAGTCAACCACCCGAGCGAAGTGGTTAACAAAGGCGAAACCATTGAGACCATGGTCCTCGAAGTGGATCCGGAACGGCGTCGGGTGGCCTTGGGCTTGAAACAACTTGAACCTGATCCGTGGCAGGATGAAATTCCGGAACGTTATCGCGCCGGTGACATCGTTCGCGGCCGGGTTTCCAAGCTCACAAGCTTCGGGGCTTTCATTGAACTGGAAGAGGATCTTGAAGGACTGCTGCACGTCAGCGAGATGAGCCAGCAGGACATCGAGACCCCCGAGGAAATCGTCGCTGAAGGGGACATTGTCGATGTGCGTGTTCTTCGCGTCGACACCGACGAGCGCAAAATCGGGCTGAGCCTCCTTCCCTCCGCCGGGATGGAACGCGAAGAAGGCGGCCCGGGTATCGTTCTTCTCTCCGATGAAATCGAGGAAGCCGACAATCCGGAAGAAGTCGTCGAAGAAGCTCTGGCAGAGGCTCCTCAGCTTGAGGAACGGCCCGAATCACCTTCGGCTGACGGCGTGAGTGGCTCCGGACTGAATATTCCCCGGCCTTCTGGTGCTGGCGAGGAAGGGACTGAGGGAGAAGCCGACATCGAGACCGCGGAAAACGAACAGCCTGAAGAAGCGGAAGCTGAATCGGGTGATGGCTCCGAAGTGGCGGACGCCGAAGATGAGAATACCGCCCACCCCACCGCTGAAGCTTCTGAGGACGAAATGTCCGAAGAGACTTCGACCAATTCGGACAAAGAGGCGACGGAAACTGCGGAACAACCCGATGAGGAAGTGGACGCAGAAGCAACGTCACAGGTGGAAGAATCCACCTCCGAAACCGAAGAGGAAGAGGAAGAGGAGGAGGAGGAGGAGTAACCACCGGGAAATATACAGCATTTCTGGTCTGGCAGGAAACCCCCATCACCGGTTTTCTGCCAGACCTTAACCACATAGGCACTTAGGGACACATGGTCAGCAGACAATCCACAAAATCCAGTCTGCAGAATTATCTATCCGGTATCGGCCAATACGATCTGCTCAGCCGGGAGGAAGAACAAGAGCTGGCCCGCCGATATCAGGAAGAAGGGGACGGAAGCGCGCGACAGGAAATGATCAGAGCTAATTTACGTCTTGTTGTGAGTATCGCCAAAAAATTCCGCGGCAGGGGACTTCCCCTCACCGATCTTATCGAGGAAGGCAACATCGGCCTTATTCGTGCGGTCGAGCGGTTTGATCCCGACCGTGGAAATCGTTTCAGCACTTTTGCGACATGGTGGATTGAAAGATGCGTGCGGCGAGCGATATGCAGCAATGCACGAACTGTCCGCATCCCGGCCTACATGTTCGAGCTGGTTGCTCGCGCCAAACGTATCGCCATGTCGTTGAAAGACGAACTGGAACGCGAGCCCACGATGGAAGAAATAGCGGACCGCATGGATATCAAGGCCAGCACAGCTAAACTACTGCGAAAGGCCTTGAGTGGCCGCACCACGAGCCTATCAGCGCCCGTTTCCGGTCAGGATAACGAAGGAAGCAACACCTCATTGGGTAACCTGCTTGAGGATGAGTCCTCCCCTCAACCGGAAGAGGAGGTCTTCACGCAGATGGAGCTTGATAAACTTCAGAAGTTGATCGACTCCATCGATGAACGGGACGCCAAAATTCTTTCCCTGCGGTACGGACTCAACTCCGAAAGTCCAAAAACGCTACGTGAAATCGGTGAAATTGTTGATCTAAGTCGAGAGCGCGTGCGACAACTCGAAATGCGCGCACTCAAACGACTCAAAAAAGCTATGAGTAAGTAATCTCCCCAATTCGAAAGGACTAGCCGTGTCAACTCTCCGCGATTCGATCCGAAGCGTCCCGGGATTTCCCGAAGACGGTATCATATTTCGAGATATCACCACACTTCTCAATAAACCGGCCGCTCTTAAAGAAGCCGTTCGTAGTCTCTGCGCGCCCTATCAGAACGAAAACATCCAGCAGGTCGTCGGCATAGAGGCCCGTGGATTTATTCTCGGTGGCGCCATTGCGTGTGAACTCGACGCTGGGTTTGTGCCTATCCGCAAAGAAGGCAAACTGCCGGCGGATACGATCCAGAAAAGTTATGAACTGGAGTATGGCACCGACACCCTCGCCATGCATCGAGACGCCATAGAACAGGGGGAAGATGTCCTGATGTTCGATGATCTTCTGGCCACCGGAGGCACAATGGAGGCCTCCTGCGAGATGGTTGAGGAAGTCGGAGGAAACATCGTCGGATGCGCATTTTTGATCGAACTGGACCCGCTGCAGGGGCGCGACAAAATAAATGGTTACGACATCATGTCGGTCATACATTACAATGAGGCCTGATGCTGGCATGTTGTTACAGCTGTTTCCAGGATCCACTCCGTGCTGGCTATCATCGGAAGACTGATCCTCTCCTCACGTGGATGACTGGATCACCCTTCTTCCATTGCACAGCTGGTGTTCATTCATCCCCCGCCTGCATCTGGGATACGCGGGCTTTCAATTGCTTGATTTCTCTCTGCAACTTTTGCATTTTCCCTTCCATCTTCTCCGGGGTACCCGCTGTATCCATCGCGTTCCGAAGCTTTCGTATCTCTTCCACGATATTGTCCAGCGATTCGCCTACCTGGGTGGCCTCTTTTACCATTTTCTCCATGTCACTCTCCTGCATCGCATTCAAGTCCTTTCTGGTTGCCTGAGCAGAATTGCGGACGCTCAATATATTACCCGCATTCCGCACACTCATAATGCAGGCAAAAAACGCGATTACAAGACAGGTGATCCATGCCAGCAGGTGTGTGCTATTCATCATTCCTCCCATCGCATTATACGCCGACGATTGCTATCAGCAGATCTGCCCCTTTTGCGGAAATCCTCTTTCCCATGGAGGTATCATTTTCGCCGTTCCGGGAATCAGATCGGACACCTTCTTACGATATAATTGAATGACGGATGATCTATTCCGCCCCATTGAAAGGCTCAGGGGCTGAAAACTGGATTCGGTGAAGTTTCGCATATTCCCCTCCCTGTTCCAACAGTTCATCGTGAGTACCCTGCTCCACTATCCGCCCTTCTTTGAGTACCACTATGCGATCTGCATATCGGACGGTCGAAAGTCGATGAGCAATCACAAACGTCGTCCGACCACTCATCAAATTACTCAGACCCCGCTGAACACGCCGCTCGGACTCACTATCCAGATTACTGGTTGCCTCATCCAATATCAGAACAGGCGCGTCTTTTAAGATGGCGCGGGCGATTGTGATACATTGGCGCTGCCCCCCGGAAAATCGGGATCCTTTCTCCCCAACAACCGTCTCATACCCGTCCGGCAGACCCGACACAAAATCATGAATTTGGGCGGCCTCGGCTGCCCGCCGCACCTGATCATCCGTAGCATTGCGCCGCCCGTAACGGATATTCTCCTCCACACTGCGATTAAACAGAAAAGGATGCTGTCCGACAATTGCCACCTGCTCCAGCAGGCTCTCGCGCGTAATCTTTCTGACGTCGTGGCCGTCGATATACACGCTACCCCTCTGCGGATCGTAAAACCGAGGGATCAGGTCCAGCAGGGTCGACTTGCCCGCTCCGGTCTCCCCCACCAGAGCACAGACCTCGCCATGCGAAACATTCAGATTTATATCCTTCAGCACGAATTGATCATCCTCGTAAGCGAACCAAACATCCTCGAAGCGAACATTGTCCTCCACCCTCTGGATATCCACTGCATCGGGGGCATCTTTCAGCGATGATTCCTGGTTCAACAGTTCAAATATACGATCGAACGCCGCCAGATTTTCGCGCAACTTGCTGTACACCTTGGCCAGTTTTTTGACCGATCTGGGCATCAACGCAACCGCCCCGATGAGTGGCACCAAAGTGGGAAGGTCAACGGCGCCCGCGCGCCGAAAATAGTCCGCAAACAACAGAACAACCGCAAAACATATTGCCATGATTGCGTGCGGCAGCGAATCCGCCCAGGCTCTGCTCCGCGTCAGTTTGAATGCCTGCCGGAGCTGTTGACGGTTCCGTTCACGGAATTCCGCGTTTTCCTCATCCTCCATGCCAAACGATTTCACCACTCGAATGCCGCTGAACATCTGGTTGATCGCATCCGTAATATCTCCGATTTTCTCCAGCGATTTCCGTCCGTGTTTTTGTATGCGTCCCCCGTACAACCGCATCACCAACGCGACAAACGGGAGGGCAACCAACACGACCAGAGTAAGCTTCCAACTGCTGTAAAAAGCAACGGACAGCAACACAACGATCTGAATCGGGTGTTTGGCCACATCCCGAAATATCATTTTCGCTGCACTCTTGGTGGTGCTGATGTCATTTGTCAGTCGGCTGATAAGATCCCCCGTCCGTCGTCCCGCAAAAAATGAGAGCGGTTGCCTGCTCAGTTTATCGAAGACGGCCACACGTATATCGGCCATCACACTCCACAACACACGGCGCGTGCAATATGTCTCAAAAAATGAGGCGATCACCCATATCGGTGCGATAAGTACCAACACCACTATTGCCACGTTCGTCAACTGCATGGGGCCCGGTCCCACAAAATCCTGGAGCCATTTAATAAAACCGACTTCCGTCACCTTCCGGACAATTTGCTGTTTGTAATTCTCCAGTTTTTCCTGCAGTGTTTTTGACTTCTGACTGCTGCCGGAATCCTGCTCAGTCGGTGCTGCGCCCTTTTCAGCTGCTTCCTTTTGTTTTGGACTTTCTGCAAACCCCTCAATTATCGGCCGTCCAAGCAGCAACAGGCTCCCGCTCACCATCGAGGTAACAGTCATAGCAATGAACGCCAGGATCATAATCTTCCAGTGCGGGTACGCAAAACGCAGAAATCGTTTGATCGTATCCAGCTGTTCATATACCGGCGACTCAGACATGATTTCTCTTTACTCAATCAGTAAAAGGCTGGCCACGATAAACCCGCTGTCAGAGACTTGGCGTCACATTACAGGAACGATCAAATACTACATCAGTGCGGTGACCAGTGGAAAACGGACAGGGGAGGGATGCGGCTTATAAGTAATGTATATTGTATCAGGAGCGACCTTATTCAATCAAGACACCGGGCCCCTCCTGGGCGGTCACCATGAGTTTCCTGCGATTTCATACACGTATATGGTGCGTGTTGATTTCCCGGTTCGCTGGCGGGCCTGTCCAAAATAGCGTTTTGAGAAGCATAATTCTTTGTCTTTATCATCGTCT
>CAZXYF010000042.1:0-12506 GCA_964644705.1 uncultured candidatus Brocadiaceae bacterium
TAAAGATGTTAGATACACCTCCCTGAACGTAATTGGGGGTGGTTTGCGAGATGGACTGTATTCCCGGCTCAAACTCACCGGAGAACCCGTTTGAAAACGCATTTTTGAACGTTTTGGACAGCCCTGGATCGAGGGGGGTGTTAATGGCAGCTATTCCTTTGCGCGATGATCGGCGGTCAATTCCGCCACCCGTCGAAGCTGCTCCAGCACGATATCGACCGCCTCACCGGCGTCGTCCGTGACATTCAGCAGCGCATCGTCTTCATCGGAAATGTAACCACGGGCGTGCATCTGGTCATTGATCCATTCAGTCAAACCCGACCAGTATTCGCTCCCGTATAAGACGCAGCCGAAGTTTTCATTCCGCCCGGTTTGAATCAGGGTGAGGGCTTCAAACAACTCATCCATCGTCCCGAAGCCTCCCGGGAAAAGGATGAACCCCACCGAATATTTCACGAACATGACCTTGCGGCAGAAAAAATAATGAAATTCCAGCAGCGTATCGAGATACTCATTGGGACGCTGTTCAAATGGCAGTTCGATGTTGAGACCGACTGATTCCCCCCCACCTTCCTGGGCTCCCCTGTTGGCGGCCTCCATGAAACCCTTCCCACCTCCCGTAATCACACTCACCCCTTTCTCCGCCAGCAACCGTGCGGTTTTTCTCGCGGGTTCATAGTATTCATCGTCCCGTCCCGCCCGCGCACTGCCGAAAATGGATACAGCCGGTCCCAGCGTGGACAAGGTCTCAAACCCCTCCACAAATTCAGCCATAATGCGGAACACCCGCCACGTATCCTGATGCAAGAACTCGGTATTCTGACGGGAGGCATCAAGAAGCTCAAAATCACTGCGAACTCCCCGTTTTGACCACATGTGGCGAAAATCCTCTTCCTTCTCATCATCCTTCTCAACCATATCCATCTCCCCGTATATTTCTAAAAATAATTCCCGGCGTCCCATTCTGGCGCGGCACTCGAGCCATAGCCCCGCCAAGCATCACATAGTAACTCACATCATGGCACCGTAACAACTCTCAGGTTGCAGGCCCCACCAGAATGGGACGCGACCGGTCGTGACCGGAACATGCCATGACTTCTGGAGTATGGTCCCCACACCGGTATGCACAGGGAGGTCCTGACGAAACTATCCATCGAACAGCATCGGCACAGACAGCAGAGTGTTGACAGGCAGAGAATTTGTGCTATAAATAACGTAGTTACTGGCGTGTAACTATGTGATTTTCCCCCGTAGGAGATAGTACCATGGCAGATGAAGGATTGGAAACATTTGAAGTTGGTTCTGGTGAAACCGTGGAAGAGTCTGAGAGGAGAGAACCTGTGGCATCTAAAAAGTTTTTGCATGTGACGATTGTCGACCATAATCCCGTTATCGAGGGGACGGACGATTCCTCCTATATCGATGTTCGCATCCCGCTGGGCATGGCCGAAGCTGGCCTCCAGACCATCCCTGATGAGAAATTCGGGACGGTCGATCCGGCCATGATCGTGCAGATGGTCGATATGGGCGCCGAGGGCGAACTGGTGGAGATCAAGGAAGAAAGGAAGTCCATCAACATTCGGGTCGAATAACGGCCGGCAGAATAAATATCTCGCACAGTTTCACGGGCCCAATGCAATAACCCCGTTCGGTGGATGCCGGGCGGGGTTGTCGTACGGGACTGATCAGAAATGTAAGAGGGGGCAATCCGCCTGCCCTTCACCGGACCCTACCGTCAGTGCTTGCCGAGCTTTTGTTCCACCTGTGCCTTCGCATCCCGGGCTCGCATGTAGTAGGGGTCATCCGTTGAAAGAAACTCCAGCGCCCGTTTGAGCAGCCGCAGTGCTTCTTCCGGCTCATCGTCAATCCGATTCAGTGCCACACGATAATCGTTGCGTCCCTGCTTTTTCAGAGCTTCGAGAAATTGTGCGCCGATTGTATCGTCGGGATCGAGTTCAACGGCTCGTTCTGCCAGTTCCCGGCATTGGCCATATGTGTCGTTCCCTAACTGTTTTTTTGCTTTTTCCACGAGGGATCGCGCCAGTTCTTTGCGTTTTTTCGGGATATCCCGCAGAGCATCCTGCGCCTTCTGGTGGAAGATATTGTCGGGATCCGATTCCAGGCCCAGCAACTGTTCCCACAGTTTACGCGCTTTCTCAAACTCGTTCTTTTCCTGCGTCGCGCGGGCCTTTTTGTACAGTTTGGCCACCTCGATGACGTGCTTCCTCATCCGCTTCGCGCCTTTGACGGACAGTTTTTTCAGAAGTTGGATAGCCGCATCAACCTCTCCCCGGTTGTATAATTTCGTCGCTCGTTTAAACTTCCCCCGAGCTTTGGCCCGCTGGCGCAGTCGTTTGGCCTGGGCGGCGTATATACTTCCCGGCGGTAACTGTTTCAGAACGGTCAACGCTTTCTGATAATTTTCATCGGAGATCTCCTGGCGCGCTTCCCGGATTCGGCTGGCATGCTGTGCGTTGCGCGAGAACTTCTGGAGCCGTTCGTTCATCTGTTTTCTATTCTCATCAAAATAGCCGCGCAGTTTTCTCGCCGCTTCACTCGCTCGCGTCCACTTCTGGCGATTTGCCGCCTGCTGCATTTTTTGTTCAAGGTGTGATCGCAAATCCTTCCTCACTTTGTTGTACAGGTCACTATCCCTTTCGCGAACCGCACTTTCCTCCGGGATATCGGTCAGAATTTCCCAGGCCTGTTCATATTTTTTCTCTTTATACAGCCGCCGCGCTTCATTGGCTTTATCGGAGTTTGCTATTTCCTTCCGTATTAGATTGTCGTATTTCTGCTTAAACCTCCTCAGGCGGGGACTGTCATAATACTGGTAGAGGGTAATCAACTTGTCCTTCAGCTGACGATAATTGCCATTTTGGAAGAAATTCTTTTGCCAGTTTTCCCACACGCGGACCAGATCCACCAGTTCTTCCGCCACTTTGCTTTCGGGTCGAATCCGCCGGCCTTGCTTTGCGTAGTGGGCCGCTTTTTTGATGTTCCCTTTATCCAACGCCTCCAGAGTTTTGTTGAACACTGTTTCGAACTCGGGTGCTGGCCGCCCGTTCTGGCCGGCCGATCCCCCACCGCCGAACACAGCCGCCAGAAGGAGGAGTACGACCACGCCCCCGGCGAGTGAGGCGAGGATCAGACGCCCCTTTTTCGTCTTCAGCAACGACTGCGGCTGTTCCCCCGATTCCTGCTTCTGCAGATCTGTCCCCTGATCAACGTCCTCCCGCCGCACAAGGGTGCCCTCCGGCGGTGTCTCCTCGCCATCTTCAACGGTGGGCTGGGCACTGGCCACCTCCCGTTGTTCCGCCTCCGGCTTCCCCCCCGCAGCTGCCGGTGCCATGTGATTGGCGGCACTCGACTTAAAATCCAGTGTGACATCCCCCACTCTAATTTTCGCGTTTTTTGTCAGTTTCTTCTCTTTTATCTTCTCCCCGTTGACCTGAACCCCGTTTCTGCTGCCGAGATCTCGAACCTGCACCTCATTTTCCGTGACCGTGCAACTCATGTGACGGCGCGAGACTCTCTTGGACTCCAGCGTCAGATCACAGGTGGGATCCCGCCCTACGATATAGAGACCAGGGGTCAACAAAAATTCATATTCTCGATCATCTTCATGCACTATAAACTTCACTATCCACTCCGCTCATTTTCTCGGCTTATTATGCGCTTTAAAAGACGATACATCAGATCAGCATTCTGTCGTCGCACGTCCTCCTCATTCGGAATCAGACGTTTGATCTCTTCCAGCCGTTCCAGCGCCATTTTTTTGTTGCCGCCCCGCATAAAGGTGCTCATCTCGAAGGTCAGTTCGTCGTACCTCCTCTGTATTCTCTTTTCCAATTTGCGGCGCCACACATCCGCCTGACGCAACTCCGAGGGTGGATTGGCCGCCAGAGGGTCCAGCACCTCAACCGCTCGCTCATATTGTTGCATGGCTTTGTATAAATCCGTCTGTTCTCGATATCTCTTCGCGCGGCGCATGCACTGACGCGCCGCGTCGAGGCGGTCGGATCGAGTCTCGAGCGATTCGCCAAACAATTTCTTCACCTTATCCTTCGACCTCGCCAGCACATTGACGTGCAGGAGCAAGAATTCCCCCGATTCGTTCTCCAGCCGGACCGTCGCCAGCCCCTGTGACTTTGCTTTTATGCTGACCGCAATATCGATGTTCAGCGGCTGCCCCACCTCCAGCGCCGCCTCTGGCCGAACATATTCCGCTCTTGTAAATCCAGAGGGCACCTGAACCACTTTTTTTTGCCCCAGCTCCACGGCTACGCCCATCTCCTCCACCGGCACATTCGTTTGTCCGCTGGCCCGGTAGAAAAAAACCACCAGGACCACCCCGACCATCAGACCGAGAATCACCAGGAGAGTTGGCCAGAGCTTCGACTCAAATTCTTCATCAAGAGCGGGCATTTGACCGGACTCTTCTGGCGCAGCAACGCCTCCCCCACCGGCAAGCGCCCCGGGTGGCGGATCGGGATTTTCCCCCATTTCGACGGCGTTATCCAGCTCCTCGGCCGATGATGGGATCATCTCATCGGGTTCGGACATCGGTGGCGGAACTGGCTCTTCCTCATCCATTTCGTCCCCCAGCAGCACCTGAACCGTCAC
Organism: uncultured candidatus Brocadiaceae bacterium; assembly: GCA_964644705.1. Taxonomy (GTDB): domain Bacteria; phylum Planctomycetota; class Brocadiia; order SM23-32; family SM23-32; genus CAZXYF01. The sequence continues at coordinate 4,627 of CAZXYF010000042.1, forward strand.
ATCGCCAAAGGAGAGAATAGAACCGTCACTGATCGGAGTGGGCGATGTGATCACCTGGCCATCCACCTCCGTATCATTACGGCTGTCGGCATCCTCCACCACCGGAACTTCATCCTCGGTTCGAACCGTCGCATGATGCCGCGACACCGAGCGTTGGGGCAGCACAACTTCATTCTCCTCGGCGCGTCCAACCCGTATTTCCTCCTTATCAAAGGCACATTCCGTACCTTTCAGCGAGGTATTCAGTACTCGAAATTCTATTCTCATCTTAACTCTCTCTTCTTTCGCGCAGCATAACCTGCATTCCTGCCTCAACGCCATTTGCGGCAGCCCAGCGGGCCGGAGCCTCCAGCACAGAAGTGGCACTCCGGCACCAGGTAATGCGCCACGGCTTCAGGGACGAAACTACTTTAACCACTTCTTTCTCTGCATTCAAAAAAACCGCATCGATACTGAAACTCATAAAAAACATGTGGATGCTGCTGCACCGGGGAAACAACATACCCTCGTCGGCGGCCAGTTTATCATGCAACATGAGCCCGAACAGACGGCTGGAAAACGTATCGGCCACGCGTACGTTGCGAAGTAACGTCCTCCCGCTCGTTCGTTCCACCATTTCTAACTTCTGCGCCACAATAATGACCCGTCCGCAAATTCCACGGTGATGCGCCGCCCGGTCAAAAGCCAAACATGTCGTTCAGGTATCGGATCCCCACCGGTGCAAACAATATGATAAACACAGTGGGAAAAATGAATGCGATGAGGGGGAACAATATTTTTACCGGAGCCTCCATCGCCTTTTTCTCCGCTCTGTTGGAGCGTTCCTCCCGCGTTTGCTCCGACAACATACGGAGAACCGGCCCCAGATCGGAGCCCAGTTCTTCGGCCTGCAACAATGAGCTGCAAAACTGGGTTATTTCCGGCATGTTCATACGTTCGGACATTTCCCGCAACGCCTCGGCCCGGGGACGGCCCAACCGAATTTTTCGCAATGTCTCACTGAACTCCTCGGCCAGAGCCGAATCGCCCAGTTTCGGCAGCATACGATCAAGAGCTGCCGTAAAATCCAGGCCCGCCTCCACGCTCAAGGTCAACAGATCCAGAGCGTAGGGCAACAATCGCCGCACCTCCTGGCGTCGCGCGTTCATCCTCCCGCGCAGCCACAGATACGGATGCACCAGACCAAGTATGATTCCAATAAACACGAAAAAACTCATCCCGGCGGCCATCCAGAACAGAACACCAACCGCTCCCCAGGCAAGTATGCTCACGCACCAAACGCCCAGCATGAGATCCGCGGTCAGCCCCTCCGGATTTCCCGCCGTGGTCAGCGCTCGTTGCAGCTTGATCCGGGCCCGGAAAACATGCAGCAGAACTCCTTCCTCGCCGTATTTTTCCCGGAGCCGATTGAGTCCGGTGCTTATCAAATGGCCGAAAAAACGCGCTATCGGCTTCAGGATTGCGAAGAAAAACGATCCCGTTCCTTCCCACTCCTCGACCATTTCTCCTCGGGTTTGAGACCGCTGGAATTCCGAAAAAAGGGAATAAAAATACAGCACGAACGTGGTCACGCTCAACCCGACAGCAACGGTATATAAAGCTGGTCGCGGAATGTGCTCTACCACCATTACACCTCTATAGCAACGATACGATAAATGGTATATATTCCCATTCCCATCAGCACGCAAACCACGGCCATCAACAACCAACCGATGGGAGTGGTGAACAGCGGTTTTATCATATCAGGCGCGATATAACTCAGGGCGAGGGCCATACCGGGCGGAATGCACACGATAACAAACCCCTGCATCTTACCCTGGGAACTGAGGGCATCAATCTTGCCTTCAATCCTGTGGCGTTCCCGTATCGTATGAGCAATGTTGTCAAAAATCTCCGTCAGATCTCCGCCCACTTCCCGGCTTATTAGAATTGAAGTGATGATAAGATCGAGGTCACTGCTGGGCATGCGTTCATACAAATTTTCCAGAGCATCCTCCATGTCCACACCCACCTGAAGTTCCCGCACCACGATGGCCATTTCCTGACTCATCGGGTTATCCATCTCGCGAGCAATCAACTCCAGGCCCTGATTGAGGCTGAATCCGGCCTCCAGCGAGTTGCCCAGGTTTGTCAGTGCCTCCACAAGCTGATGGTCGAATTTTTCATATCGCTTTTTCTTGAGCCACCAGAGCAACAACTTCGGAAAAGCCAACCCCATCAGGCCAAACAGCACACCGGCGAAAACATTCCCAAACAACCATATCCAGAACAATGACACCAGCACAAAGCACAGAACCGACAGATAAACGACGTGTTGCGGCGGGATGGTCAGGTAGATGGAATCCAGTGATTGCTCGGCGTCATCCATGTATTTCTGTTCATAACTTTCCCAGCCACTTGCAAAAAGGCTCAGTCCGGTATAGATGAAGATGACCACGGCACTGAATACACACAGCATCAGTACCCAAACGTAAATAGTGGTCATCGATATATCCAACGCCTCTAGCATTTTGCTCTCCCGCAATTTCTGTCCGGACCAGTTCCCGGCACATATCTGGTCGATTCACGTTGTAACATCGTCTTTATATACCTGCCATTCTGGATCACACCTGTCATTGGCGACGGCGTCGGTTCTCTGATTGACGCCGTTCCTTTTCCTCCGGCGCTATTTCAAACAAGCTCTGGTCCACATCGATGCCTCTCTCGCGCAATTCGCGGACAAATTCCGGCGCATTTCCGGTCGCGGTGAAGTAGCCCACCACATCCCCATCCTCGTCGAATCCCTGTTGCCGGAACGCATAGAGGGATTGCAGCGTAAACACATCGCCCTCAATACCGCGGACCTCTTCGATATTCATTATTTTCCGGGATCCATCACTGAGCCGGGAGGTATGCACAACGAGGTTAACGGCGGCTGATATCTGTTCCCGAATCGCCCGGGAGGGCAGTTCCAATCCGGCCATCAGCACGAGCGTCTCCAGCCGCGACAACGAATCGCGGGGGGAGTTGGCATGCAACGTCGTCAACGAGCCATCATGTCCCGTGTTCATTGCCTGAAGCATGTCCAGAGCCTCGCCGCCACGACATTCCCCGACGACAATACGGTCAGGCCGCATACGCAGGCTATTGATCACCAGTTCGCGGATCGGTATCGCTCCCTCGCCCCGGATATTCGGCGGCTTGGACTCGAGACTGACCACGTGTTCCTGGGGCAATTGCAGTTCCGCGGAATCTTCAATCGTCACAATACGTTCTTCATCCGGTATGTTACTGCTGACCACATTCAACAACGTCGTTTTACCGGAACCGGTTCCGCCACTGATCAAAATGTTCTGCCGATAGCGCACGGCCAGCTCCAGAAACCGGGCCATCTGGCGGGTCATCGTCCCGAATGAAATGAGATCATCGACTTCAAACGGATCCGAGGCAAACTTTCTGATCGTCAGCGTTGGTCCCGTCAGAGCAAGTGGTTCGATAACAGCATTGACTCGGGAACCATCCGGAAGGCGCGCATCCACCATCGGACTGGACTCGTCAATCCGCCGACCGATGGGGGCTACAATCCGCCGGATGATGTTCTTCACCTGGGTATCACTTGTGAAGCGCAGCTTGGTTTTTTCAATTCGTCCGTGTCGTTCCACATACACACTGTCCCAGCCGTTGACCATAATCTCATCAACTTCTTCATCGTCCAACAATTCTTCCAGCGGTCCAAGACCCAGCGCTTCATCGGCAACCTCCTTGATCAACTTCTGCTTGGTCACCCCTGCCGGAAGTTCATCGGCCACGTCATCCGCAATATCCCGGATCGTTCTCTCCGCTTTGTCCCGTATTTCATCATCGGTCTGCTCACCGAATTCCTCATACTTCAGGTCCAATCGGTCAAGCAGCAGATCATGGACCTCACGTTTCAGCTCGACCGGAGCGGATTTTGACTTTTCCCATTTATCCGCCGTGGGCTTCCCCCCTTCTTTCTCCTGCTCCGTCGATTGTTCCTCCGGGGGTTCCGATGCGCTGGATTGTGGTCCGGAAGAGGTCTCCGGTCGGGTGGCGCAAAACGTCATCTGCACCTGACCAACCCGGACCTTCATCCCGTCGCGCAGCATCACATCAGCTTCAACTTTATGACCATTGACGAACGTGCCGTTACGGCTGCCCTGATCACGGAGGAAACACTTTCCCGAGCCGTCTTTCAGTATGGCACAATGCTCGCGAGAGACGAGGTTATCCTTCAGAACGAGATCGTTGGACGAACGCTTCCCAATAATAAACTGGTCAGAATCGATTTCAACGACCCGCTCATCACCATTTTCCTTGATTTTCAGATATGCCATGTATTCTCTGGTGCTCTAACTCTCACATGATATCACTCTGCAGTTGCCGACCGCCACACATATCGTTTTACGGCGTGCCGGACGCATTGGAGGGATTTTCTAACTCCTGAAGTTTTTCCTGACGATCTTTGTTCGCCTGTTCGGAAATTCTCTGGACGTTCGATGAACTGATCGCCGGCACCTGTTCCTCCTGGCCGACCTCCGTGCGCGGCCGCAGGGTAAAACTCAGCTGCGAGTTCTGCTTCAAATAGATGAGAAGCTGCGCCTCCGTCGGCGACACCGCCAGCGTGAGGGTTGAATATCCGCGTACGTTTCGGCCGTACCGACCTCCACTCATTTCCGAGAGACGATCATCGGTGGCCAGAACCGATACGTCGTTCAACACCGTCCATGTACTCGGTTTCTGCCCTTTTCCCACGGTCGTGGCATGGATGTTCACGTGATCCCCCGGGCGGATTAGTCCGGCCACTCCGCTGGTGTTGTCCACCGACACCGTTACGGCCCGTTTGCCAACCTTCAACCGATTCGCTGCCACTCTTGGTTCCCGACTCATGAAGTGGTTCACCCGGAGAAGAACCCCGCGGCCCACCTGTCTCTTCACCTCGCGTTGAATGTAGCGGGGCAATTCACTTTTCGTTATCTCCGTGCCGATCAACGTATCGGCCGGCTGTTTTTTGTAGCCCACCATGCCCTTCTCCAATTTTTCACCGGCCTCAATGCTCTGTCGCGTCACTACAACACGGACCGGTTTATGCTGTCGCTGAAACTCCTGTTCCTGACTTTTCAGGTAACTTCGGATACCAATGGCTGCGGCAATTCCAAGAATAATTGCGACGATCAGCGCTGCGGTTCTCATGTCTATAGTTCCTCTCTTGTCTCAATTCTGTCTATTCTTTGCCGGAGCAAATTTATCGACGTCCATGTGCAGGACGGTAACTTTCGTGGAGAAACCCGCTGTGGGTTCAAAATATATCATACACCGACTACCCCCCTTTCGGAAAGACAGGAGTTTCCCTCCCGACGGCACTTTCTTCTGCATGGAGCCCAGTACCCGGTTCTCTTTCCATCCATCTCGGGGTAATCTCGTCGTATAAAACTTTTCCAATCCGCGAATGCTCAACCGCGATTTGTAACCAATGTAAGTTCCTTTTTTCGTCCGATTCTTCATCACCTGCTTCGTATATGGAGGCGACGGCAACCTGTGCATCGCGTTCCTGGCGGATGGGGCGCTCTGCCCCGCCGTATCCCGCCACTTCTCGATATCGGCCGGCACATCAAAAGGTCGCATCTCGGCGGCCACCAGGCCAAGCACACCGAAAACACCGATTGCAAGCAGTGACAGCAGGCTTTTAGCAATTATTTTCAACACTTACCGTTCCTTCTCCACGCGAATCGGCGTCCGGCAACTTCCAATCCGACAGCACCTGAGTGGACCCACTGATGATATATCGACGCGAGACATCAGTCTCCACCCACCATTCCAGAGGGGCGGGGATCACCGGTTTCAAGGTAGGACATATCATCATCGCCAGTCTCGTGTCGTTCGGTGCTGAGGGGGGACGTCCGGCCCATATCCTTCAACCGCGCTCCAGTTTCCGGATAGGCAAACAGAATATCATCGGACAACGCACCGACGTATTCCCAGGGGCGGTCGGCATCCGGCTGCGCATCGGGATTGCGAAGGTAGCTGTATCCGGTCTCGAACGAATCATCATCCCCACTTTCGGCTTCCTTATCCACATCCTCATCCGGTCCGAATTCCATCCGAAAGCCGGGTTGTCCACCCACTTTTGGAAGCGGCCCAGATCCCGCGTACTGTTCTGATTCTCGTCCCCGGGAGGGGGCGCTTTCCTCTCGCTCCAGCTCGGACAGGAATGGCGATTGGAAGGTGGTCTCCAACGACGCCATTGATTCCAGACGTGGCATTGTATCATCCATGGCTCCCCACTGACCATTGAACACGTCAGTCAGCACCCGGACATACTCCGTGTAGGCCCGGGATTCTGCTGCTGTATCGAATTCAAAATTCGGCTGACTCCCCACGGTACCGCCGGGAGAATCGGGCATCTCCAGTGCAATGATCTGTTCAACCGGCAAATCCTCGTCCCGTTTTCTCAGATAACTGGTGATTTCATTGTCATCAAAATGAACTTGATACTGCCATCCCATGGATCCCCCCTGGGTCGTGAGTTTTTTCGTGACATGGGTATTGGGCACTGCTATGCTGAATAATTTGTACTGAAGGTCAAAGTCGGGCGGATCGTCCGAATAATCGCCGGCCGAGGTTGAGGGCAAGGTGAATTCCGGACCTTCGGCCGCCCGATCATCCTCTCCAGGATTCATCATCACCCGCCGGACCGAACCGGTGGGATCGGCACTGCCATCGGCAAATGGGAAAAATTTACTGCGCAAACTGTTTTCATCCACGCTTTCACTGCGGAAAGCCATATAACTCGCCGCAATATGCGCCCGTTCTTTGTCCAGCGTCATATCGCCCCAAACAATCACCATCATCAATACCGGCACATATATAAAGAAACACAGCAGGGCCGTTTCCGTCATGGCAGCACCACAACGGGAATGGACAAAGCCGGTTCTGTTCGCTGTTTTGCTCATATTTTTCTCCCTGCTGTCCTCACCCGGCAGCCGGACGAAACGGCCGAACACATCGTATCCGTCAGTGCGTCACATCCTCCTGTTCCAACTGGTTATAATCGAGCTGTCCACCGGTACGAAGTCCCGGCGGGCGCTCTCCGAGGTGTTCCATTAAAGGATCCCGGTACATCCCCTCGGCATCTTTGTACGGGCCACCCATGTTCGGATATTTTTGGCGGGGACGCATCTCACGCAACAGGTTGTTTTCCACGGCTCGCGGAGGATAACTTCGTTCGTACTGGCCATAGATGTTCTTGGTCCAGCCACTCACATCCCCATACCGATCGTATCCCGGTGGTAAATTGCTGTGGCGACTCCGCACGAGTCCCCCCGGACTTCCGTGAGCGATACGACGCATCAACCATCCAACACCGGTCTCCGCCGGGCTTTCGGCCCCCTTGACGACATCATAATCCAGAACCTGCTTGCTTATCGGGAAAAGACGGGCATCCCAATAGGTCCACTCCCCGGAAGTATCACGAAGGTAGAGGTTGTTCATGTTATCCTCCAGCCATTCAGCACGCTCATCGGGATCTCGAAAATAGGTTCCCAGGACCAGATTGTCCTCATCCAGAGCTCCGTTCGCATCATTCAAACGCGGTCGTGCACCGGATACGGCGAAATAGCCCCAGGTCGGTCGCAGGATTTCGCCTTTGTCGCGCGCCGATCGATCCCGGGGGCCCTGCACCAGTCCCTTCATGCCGGGTCGCGGATCGTGGAGCAGATATTCCACGGGACGCTGGGGAGATTCTCCCGAATGTCCCTCCGGAAAATGGCTCTCCCGTCGATGCCATACCCCGACGGTCAATCCGTATGCGAAAAAGTCCTCGCTGAGAACAAGCGGCACAGTTTCATCATCGAACTGAACCTCCAGGAAATCACGGTCACGGT
>CAZXYF010000042.1:12606-20666 GCA_964644705.1 uncultured candidatus Brocadiaceae bacterium
GCCCAGCCGGGCAAATCAGCGGATTCCGCCTGGTCGTCCCGGAGTTGGCCCGAACCGACCATCGTGCTGCTGTATCCCATACTTCTGGCCATATCATTGTCAGCGGCCGGCACCCCCATCAAACGCGCCATGTTATCCTCGGGTTTCAATGCCACGCCGAACTCCTCATACTGGTATCGCCAGTACTTGTCCCATCCACCGGCCGTTCCGGGCATCAACCTGTGCTGCCACCAATACCGGCTTCCCCGATCATAATGCGTCCGCCATTCACCCGAGGTCGAACCGGTAGAAATCCACTGTCCACGACGCCCGAGTCGGGCACGGCCCTGCTGAACTTCCACATGAACGTTATTGATATTGGCGTGAATATGCGTGGAACCCCGCAACTCCACCGTGCCCCACTGTTCGTCTGAGGCAGTCAGCAATGCAACCGATGGGGGCACCAACCGAGTAACCCGAGCCTGACCGGGCAGAGGCAGAACAGGGTCCTCCGTTACCGACACGTTCACACCATCCATACTCACTTTGGTGGACCCAAGTGCCTTGAAATCCTCCTCTTCCGGCATTTCCCATTCATCTTCCTCATCATTCCACTGGTACGACGCATGCTGCACGATTCCCCCCTGGGATTGGGCGGGTTCCACATACGCACCTTCATCGGGATCCCACACCTTTCCCACATCCTGTGCGTTCACCCGTCGCACGAACATCGTATTATCCGGGACACTTCCATTCTCGTTGATCACCTCTAATACCGTGGGGTCATAGCCTTCGTCCGAGCCATGTTCAACAACTTCCACTCCTTCGGGCCCGTATGTTGTGATGAATACTTCTTTGTGCTGATGGATACAACGGGACTCATCTCGCGTCACGTCGTGGATGAACCAGCTACGGCCTTCCAGCTCACAGACCACATATTCACTGTGGATACTGGCTCCGCGTTCCCACTCCAGTCGCCAGCACTTCTCGCAGTCCCCGCAGGTGAGACATCCAGCGCAAGCGCCACAATCGGCATCCGCCACATATAATGTGGTTTTACCTCCCTCGATCCTCCATTCCCCCGGATCCTCATTGCGATACACATCAACGGCCAATTCCGCTTCCCCTCGTGGCATCCATCGAGATGCCGGGAAAACGGATATGTACTCCGCTCCATTCTTTCGCGCCACCTGGTAAGCCGTCTCAGCGGTCAGATACGGGGCGAGAGCCGCAATTGTGTGTTCCAGGCGCGACATTTCTTTGAGCCATTGTTCGGCGGCCGGCACCCACTTTTTCGCCCGCGGATACGCCCCATCATACGGATCCCCATTGTCCTCTTCGCCCCCATACGCCAGGTGGGCCTGTTCGACTCCCACGATTTCCCTGATCCAGCTCGGATCCTCTCCCTCGCCCGCAGCATTGGTGCTGGTCAGTCGTTCCTCACAGAGGGCCCACAGGTCCTCCAGGTGCTTGAGCTCCGCTTTCAGTTCCTGCTTGCGATCCCCCGTTGCGCCCTCAACCATCTGTTCCAGTTCAGTGATTTGACCGTCCAGCACGTTTATCTGCTGGGTCCAGTAGGTCGGATCAGTAACTTCCAGAAGCTCATTGTCGGTATCTCGCCCCTCATACAGGCTTTCTCTCTGCGCAACGAGCCTTTCCCGTTGCCCCATCAAATCATCGATTTTCTGCTGCAGATCCTCTGCCTCCTCGCTTCCGGACTCGGCAGCCGCCAGCTGGGCCTTCAGGTCGTCTATTTCCTCATCAATGGCATCAATTTGCGCCTGCAGATGCTGATCACGATCTTTATTGAGATTGAGCACTTCCCCCCGCATCTCCGCCAGGACTCCATACATATTGACATCGGCCGCATACCGAAGCGCTCTGGCCCGGGTCCGGGCCATGGTGTTGTTGATCACCGCTATTGCGTTCAAACACTCGGCCTGCATCGTCGCCGCGCTGTAAGCCGACGCGTCCGCGGCAAACTGCATCTGGATCCGACGTGCGGCCACACGGCCCACTCCCAGAACCATGGCACCAAACATTAAAACCATGAATATACTGATCACCCCAAACACCAGAGACTGACCATCTTCATCGCTCTCCAGCGCCTTGAGTCTTTTCAGTATCTTATTCACAATTGAATCCTCGATAGAACACGACTAACTCCAGACCAATTTTTTATGCATCTCAATGCTCCTGAAATGACTGGCAATGCCGGATCATCGATACGGTTTCGGGAGCAGATCCCGGCTAACCATCTCGGCTCAACCGCCGGGCACCGCTACGCGCGTTGTCGCGCGCAAACGAATGTGCGGCGCATCAATGTCCCATATCCCCATATTGGCCTCGTGATTCTGTTCCTCGGTGTTGGCCGACGTGCCGGTGGCCCCTTTAACTGAATCGATATCCTCCACGGAGGTATGATGGATCCAGGCAAAAATTCGATCCACCAGTGGGAATGTTAACTCATAATAGTGGGTAACAGTAACTTTTACCTCCCCATCGTTCCGCTCGTATTCGGAAACGATAGTTTTGAGGCGGCGCGATATACCGGAATTGGGCAGGACACCCCAGCCGGGCACTTCAATTTGTGCATCGGTGACGTCGCCGGAAGTCAGGATGGATCCATCGATGGAAGGGCCCGTAATGGGAGAACAAATGAGGGCTGCAGCGTACTGGGCGGAATCAACCGGGGAACGCTCGGTAGCATCGGCGACAATTGCCGACCGGGCGGCGCTGTAGGAAGCGTAGGTGACCACCTGCTTCCCCACATACATCATGGCCAGCTGCATGATGGAGAACATGATCAAAAGTTGAAGGGGGAAGGCGAATGCGAATTCCGCAATCGCCTGCCCCCCTTGTGACTCGGCTGGGGGGAAGCCGAGCCCGTCATCTCGACTCGTCTCTCCGCTTCCGGTAGCAGTCTGTGTGGTATTTTTCCACATGTCTTTCTCAACACTTTTGAGAAATCCGACACTGTCAATAATCCGCCTATCATGGGCCGGCATGGCCTTGACCACCGCACCCGATGTTTCTGCCGGATCAGAGGACAGCAGCTTTTCAAAAAGCAGCTTAGATTGAACCGCCCAGCTCGAACATCGTCGTCAGTCGGCAACACAGTTCGCAGAGTCTCAGGACGGTCCGCCCGGAAGCTCTACTATATACCATGCAATTATGCTGCCAACCGATATCGCAAATCCGTATGGAATCGTAATTGGTTGAGTTTCTTCCTCTTCGGTCTCATCATTCAGCTCGCTGATATTCCCCGTGGAAAAGGTGAAACGCAACGCGTTACCCACCCCCCGTCGCAATTCTCCGCGCCAGATGAAAACCAGAATAGCCATCAATGCACCAACGAGGGCACTGTAGAGAAGCGCGTAGGGGGTGTAGAGATTGTGCATGCCCCCGATGGCCGCAACCGCAAGCATCAGTTTAACATCTCCCGCCGCAATGCCCCCGCGTATATATGGCCATCCAAAGAGGACCGTCACGATGGCAAGAGCGATCAGCGAACTCAACAAATTCGCTCCGCTGAGTCCTCCCTCCATCACGCCCCCGAGCACGTAATTCGTACCCAATCCCAGCGCGAATGCCGGGATTGTGCACCAGTTATATATCTTCCCCTCCGCTATGTCCGTATATACGGTGACCGTCAGGAGGACAAACAGAAGACAGTGACGAAAAACCCAAACCATGAAACCTCTTTATTGTTCAAAGGCGCCCGTCAGGTCCTCGACCTGTTCCGCGTCCGAGCTATCGTCCGCATAACTCGTATCGACCTCTGTGTCCTGGCCGGCGAGTTTACGGGTCCCGGATCCAAACAGGGCACGGACTTGATTACCGAACAGCAAAATCACGGCAATACTACCCAGGGCGACCAAACCGAGAATAATGACATACTCGGTCGTCGTCTGTCCTTTTCGGGCCATTTTTTTGAGCCATTTACCCAATTTTTGCATCGTTCTCACCTCCCGGTGTTATCATTTGACCGTGTGATTGGCCCCGCATGAGGCCATTTTTAGTTTGCTTCCTCTAGTATCCAGAGTAACGATATATCACACACAACGCAAGTTTCCCTCATTTCTCCACGATGTGTCGCGTACAGTTCTTCCAATCATTCAAATGCCCCTACCATGCTGTCCACATTCTCAGCATCTTGCGACGCCTCGGCTGCTTCGGTATTTACTTCACCTTCGTAACCGGCAGCCTTCCGAGTGGCCGCTCCATACAGGGCGCGCATCTGGTTACCAAATAACAGGATAACCGAGATGCTGCCGAGTGCCACCAGACCCAGGATAATGACATATTCCGTGGTTGTTTGACCGTTACGAGATCGTTTCCCGCTGCAATCTTCAAGAACACGCATGGCAATATCTCCCCTTTCAGAGCCCCTTCCCCGTCAGGGCAGGGGCAGGCAAATGACGTTCACGATGTCCGCATACCAGTCAACGACGCTTTCCTCGACGGCGAAAATGAATGTGCCCAGCGTGGCCACCCCGACAAGGGTAAAAAACCACATCAGGATGCTGTATTCGGCCAACATCTGACCATCTTCGTTCCGAAAAAACTCCACCACTGCCTCCTGGCGGTCAACTAAAGGTAGCCGCGCCTGCACACGCTTCATTAGTAATATTACGCAAATGCCATGCCTCTACATGTATAGTATGGGTCGCATCACCCATTTTCAACACCACAATGGGATTTCAAGGCTGCTTCACTGCCGGTAAAAGGCCGCTGCAGATCCGTTCCCGGGGAGACCGTTCAGCGTCGGGCTCGTCTCACAAAAGCGCATCTGTCCCGGAACCTCGCAGCCACCATTTTACTCAAACGACCGGGGCCGATATACTCAGATTGCAGGGCGTTATTTATCGGGATATTCCTTCTATTCCCGTGCTGGCACGTCGCCCGCATCAGCTCACTCACATACACCTACAGCCTCTGAGCGCAATCAAAAATGCCTTCAACCGTCAAATCAGTTCGGTTCCGTTTTCGTTTCTATTTGGCGCTCTTTCTTATCGCGCTGATCGGCGGCGTGCTCGGGTTTATGTATCTGGAGGGAATGAGTTTCCCCAATGCGCTGTATTTTGTCATCGTGACCATGTCCACCGTGGGCTACGGCGATTTCAGCGCCTCGACGGCGGGCGGGCGATGGCTGACCCTGGTGGTCATCATTATGGGCGTCGCCACGTTTCTGGGAGTTATCGCCAATGCCACCGAGCTGATCCTGACGCGACGCGAAGAACAAAATCGTCGCGAGAAGCTGAACATGGTCATAGGCCTGTTTTTCAGCGAGCTGGGCACCGGTCTGCTGTGTCTGTGCGCTCATGCGGATCCGAAGCGGGAGGAGGTCCGGAATATTCTCCGGGTGGAGGGTGATTGGACCCGTGAACAATTCCAACAGGTCCGCGCACGCCTCAATGCTCGTGACTACGAAATTGATGCACAGGAGATCGATCTGAAGGATTTCCATCGCTTTAAAAAAAAAAAAAAATCCTTCATCGTGGGCCTGCTGGAAAACCCGTCGGTCATGGAGCACGAGGCCTTCACCGATGTTTTATGGGCGGTCTTCCATGTGGCGGATGAACTGGACGCCCGGGACGATGTCAGCCGGATCCCCGGATTCGACCGTGGACACATTATCGGGGATGTACAGCGAGCTTACGGTCAACTGGTGATTCAGTGGCTACGGTATATGGAGCACATGCAGACGCGTTACCCCTATCTTTTCTCACGGGCGGCCCGAATCAATCCGTTCGTGATGAAACCATCATCTTTTCTTGAGAAGACGGGAGCTGATAATGAGTGAGGATCAGGACGCAACAAAAGCGGGAATGATGCGTGCGGTAAAGAAGTTCGAGCATCTGATCACAATCATCCTTCTCATCACCATGATGGTGGCAATACTGGTCGCCACGGTGGATGTGGGGATCCGGATGGGAACCATGTTGTATGAAAAACCGTTTATGATGCTTGAGGTCACTGAAGTAAGCACCGTGTTCGGATTTGTGTTCATGGTGCTGATCGGCCTCGAGCTGCTGGAAACCATCAAAACTTATCTTTCCAGCGATCAACTTCACGTTGAGGTTGTTTTCCTGGTGGCCATGATCGCAATAGCACGAAAAGTGATCCTTCTGGATATCAAAAAACTGGACGCCCAGATTCTTTACGGCATAGCAGCTATTATACTGGCCCTGGCCGTCGGATTTTTCTTCCTGCGATGGGCCTATAGCCGCGGTGAAGATGTGCGCAACCCGTCCGACGCGCACAAAACTGAAGAGTAACCGGTCAGCCCCGGCGCTCATTTCAATCCCTTTTCTTCTGGCTCCGAAACCTGAAATAACCATGACACAGATACTCGACGCTGTTCTCTCAATTGCCCGTGCTGCCGGTCAGGAAATACGCAACATCCAGCTGGACGATGTAAAAACCAAAGAAGATGGGTCGCCCCTTACCCGCGCCGACATGGCATCCCACGAGTGTATAATGGAGGAGCTGGGGACTGTATCTCCCAACATCGAGATCGTCTCGGAAGAGGGCGACAATGAACACATCGTCTCCGATCCACCGTCCACGTTCTGGTTGATCGACCCGCTGGATGGTACCAAGGAATTTATCAAAGGCAACGGTGAATATACCGTTAATATCGCACTGGTCGAAGATGCCCGCCCGGTCATGGGCGTCATTCACGCACCTCAGGCCGGTTGGACCTGCTGGGCCGAGAAAGAAGGTGGAGCGTGGTGGGAGGATCCGGGAGAAATCCCCGAGCAACTCAGCGCCGATCGCCCCGGTGATGCCCCCCTTACCGCCGCCGTGAGCCGGTCACATCCCTCGGACAAAACCGAGGCGTACATCGCCGAACATGGAGTCGAGGAGCAGCTGCCGCGCGGAAGTTCACTCAAATTCTGCGCGGTTGCCAGCGGCGAGGCCGACGTCTATCCCCGTCCCAACCCGACGTGCCTGTGGGACACCGCCGCCGGCACCGTCATAGCAAGGAAAGCCGGATGCCGTGTCACGGATCTGGACGGGAACGACCTGCTTCACGATCCCTCCGGCGGCATCAAGCATCATGGCTTTATCGTCCTCGGGCCGCGCATGCAGTAACACCCGCCACGGAAACGCCAACACTCGGTCGCCGTCGGCCGCTTCAGCTCGGACCCCCTTCCCCCTCCACCCCACCCATTGCAGGGCAACTCGGGATCAGAATGGTCCGTGTCCGTCCCCATCCTTCCTCCATGCACTCCCTGAGAAAATTCGAAACCTCATTTAAGGGATCCCCCTATAGCTTTCAGTGCAGTGGAACCTATAATTATGTTGCGCCAGGAGCAAATACTTCGGCTTTGGGGCGGCAACATGATCACGAGCATGGGTTTCGCAAGGCAGGCAAGCACCAGAGCGGGCAACGATTCACCCAGTGGCAGGGAAAAAGTCCTATCTGAGCAGGACAAGACACTCGTATTAGCAACAGAGTCGGCGGAACGTAAGTTGGTGAGGGGATGGATGACGGATCTCGGATTTGCCTGCTTCGACACAGCCAATCCCGCGCTGGCATTCAGTTTGATCCAGCGACGCCGATTCTGCTGCGTGGTCACTGATGTGGGGCCGCGCTGCCCATCGGGATATGATTTCGCACTCAGGGCGATGGAATATCCACGTCTGATTCCGTGCGTCTGTCTCGCCGATGGACTACCCTCGGAGAAGAGGCAAAAACAATCCATCCTGTCCCGGGCCAGTTTCGTGCTCCGGCCGCTTGACTACAATGAGTTCATCCACGCCCTGAAACTCACGCGAGAACACATGAATATGGAGGGGGGAACAAATAACGATGCCCGAACAATGGCACGGAAAAATACAAGTTGAATATCTTATCCTCGATACCGAAGCCGCAGCCTGGATGGTGTATGACCGGGCCGGACGTTGGCAGGGAACCATCCGGGCAAGCCGTAAGTTGCCCCAACACATTAATCACATTGACTTCCACTGCCGGGATGGAAGACACGTAGAAGTCGATGTGAAACAGCGGACAGAGGATCACGGGAAAAGCGTTTTGAACGTGGTTGCCCGCCTCACGGAAACTGCAGGTT